>CAUBQN010000050.1 GCA_958438125.1 uncultured Collinsella sp. | reverse complement strand
AGGCTGCTGCCGAGTAGCATTTGCTGCAACGCAACAATCTTGTTCTAAGAAGGGCACTCTGGGAGACCGGGGCGCCCTTTTATTTTTAGCGCTATGCGAGCACCGTGGTGGGCGCCGTGAGAGCGGGGCATCTGTTTCTCACGTTTGGATGGTGTCCCATTTGGGGACCGTTCATTCGTTTGGTTCGGTGATGATTGATACGACACCGCCCCTTTTTGAACTGCGGCTGATACTATGGATGCTCGCAAGCGATATGAATGAGGATGCTCATGGCATATGACGATAGGGAGACGGGACTGACGGTCGAGGACCGTGGTTCCAAGTTGGGTCTTCCCCAAAACCAAGATGCAGAGGCTAATGTACTGGCCGCTATGCTGCTATCGCCTGAGGTGGTCGAAGAGGCTCAGGTGGAGCTGCAACCCGATGATTTCTACCGGCCCATTCATAAGACCATCTATACCGCGATGGTCGATATGTACAACAGCCGTATTCCCATCGACTCCATCTCGCTGATTGATTATCTGCGAAGCATCAACAAGCTCGATGCCGTGGGCGGCGAGGCGTACATTTTGGAGCTGATGGGGCAGACGCTATCGCTCGTCAACTGGCAGCACCATGCCGCCATCGTGCGCCGCGATTCGATGCTGCGCGAGCTGATCGGCGCTACCAACGAGATTAACGCGCTGGCCTACAACGCTCCTACCGACACCAAAGAGGTCGTGGAGCTGGCCGAGAGTAAACTGCTTAAGGTTACGGCGCGCGAGGTCAAGTCGAGCTATAAGACGCTGACCGAGTTTATGGTCGAGGCCTATAACGAGGCCGAGGAAGTGTGTCAGGCCGGCGGCCAGGCCGCGGGCGTGCCCACGGGCTTCCCGTCTCTCGACCGTATGCTCATGGGTTTCCGCGAAGGCCAGCTCATCATCATCGGCGCACGTCCTGCTGTGGGTAAGACGTCGTTCGCCCTGAACTTGGCGCTCAATGCCGCCGCTGCCGGCTATACCGTCGGCTTCTTCTCGCTGGAGATGTCGGGCAAGGAAATTGCGCAGCGCCTGATTTGCGCCTATGCCATGATCTCGATCAGTGATTTTCGCATGGGTCGCATTAGCCCCGAGCAGTGGGCCAATATCAACGAGGCCACGCAGACCTTGTCCAAGCTCGATATTCTGATTGACGATACGCCCGGCACTACGGTGACCGAGATTCGCGCCAAGAGTCGCCGTATGCTCCATAACAAGGAGAAGGCCATCATTATCTTGGACTACCTGCAGCTGGTGAGTCCTCCGCCGGGACGCCGCTCCGAGAGTCGCACCGTCGAGGTTTCGGAGATGTCGCGCGGCTTGAAGATTATGGCCAAGGAGCTCAAGATTCCGCTGATCGCGCTGTCGCAGCTGTCTCGTCAGGTCGAATCCCGTACCGGCAAGCGCCCGCAGCTTTCCGACCTGCGTGAATCGGGCTCCATCGAGCAGGACGCCGATATCGTTATGTTCTTGGACCGCTCCGCCGACGAGGCCGAGGCCTCGCGCGATGATCGACCCGACGAGGGCGTTACGCGCATCGTCGTGGCCAAGAACCGTTCGGGCCCGATCGGTGATGTCGACCTGATGTTCCTGCCGGCATCCACCAAGTTCTATGAGCTTGATGGGGCGCATGCCGAGGAGTAGGACAGGCGCCCGTTGCACGGGTATACTGGGAATGTTTTGTGCTTCTGCGCGCCATCGTGGCGCACGGACAGTCCATGAATGTAAGGAGTAAACATGCCGTCAACCGTTTTGGTCGGTGCCCAGTGGGGCGATGAGGGCAAAGGTAAGATCTGCGACCTGGTCGCCGGCGACTTCGATGCCGTCGTGCGCTACTCGGGCGGCAACAACGCCGGCCACACCATCGTCGTCAACGGCAAGAAGTACGGCCTGCACCAGGTGCCCTCCGGCATCATGTATTCCGACCACGTGTCGGTGATCGGTAACGGCTGCGTCGTCAACCCCAAGGTTGTCCTTGAGGAGATCGACATGTTCGAGGCCGACGGCATCACCACCAAGAACCTCAAGATTAGCGGCAACGCGCATGTCATCATGCCGTACCACATCGATCTGGATGGCGCCTTTGAACAGAAGCTCGGCAAGAAGAGTATCGGTACCACCAAGCGCGGTATCGGCCCGTGCTATCAGGACAAGATGGCCCGTATTGGCCTGCGCATGCAGGACATGCTGGACGAGGAGCTGTTTCGTGACAAGCTGGAGACCGTTCTTGCCCGCGTGAACCCCGAGCTCGAGCTGCTCTATGGCCTGCCCACCTACACCGTGGACCAGATTTGCGAAGAGTACCTGCCCATGGCCGAGCGCCTGCGCCCCTACATCACCGAGACGAGCCTGCTGCTCAACAACATGATCGACGAGGGCAAAGACCTGCTGTTCGAGGGCGCCCAGGCGACGCTGCTCGACATCGATCACGGCACCTATCCGTACGTGACGTCTTCCAACTGCACCGCCGGCGGCGCCATCACCGGATCCGGCGTCGGTATGAAGAATGTCGACCGCGTGCTGGGCGTCATGAAGGCCTATATCACCCGCGTCGGTTCGGGCCCCATGCCCACCGAGCTTTCCTATGAGTCCGAGGCCGGTCACACGCTGACCGAGGAGGGCTACGAGTACGGCGTGACCACCGGTCGCCGTCGTCGCTGCGGCTGGTTCGACGGCCCCATCGCCAACTATGCCTCGCGCGTCAACGGCCTCACCGATATCGCCATGACCAAGCTCGACGTGCTTTCGGCTTTCGACACCATCAAGGTGTGCGTGGCCTATGACGTCGATGGCGAGCGCTACACGAGCGTGCCCGAGCACCAGGTGCGCTTTGAGCACGCCAAGCCCATCTACGAGGAGCTCCCTGGCTGGAAGTGCGACATTACCGGTTGCCGCAGCTTTGACGAGCTGCCGCAGGAGGCTCAGGACTATGTGGCGTTTATCGAGGATCTGGCACACACCCGCGTGACGTTCATTGGCGTTGGCGCTGGTCGCGAGCAGATCATCAACCGATTCTGGAAGTAATCGGGACTATTTGGTTATTGCGATATACCCCTTTGCAGCCCAAGCGGGCGGCCGAGGGGTATATTTGCTTGCAAAGGGCTCGCGCGGAGCGGGCCATTTATCCATAGAGGAGGCACCCTTGAAGGCGGACACTCAAACCATCGACATCCTGTTGTTGGGCAGCGGCGGCCGTGAGCATGCTTTGGCAGCTAAGCTCGCAGCATCACCGCGCGCCGGCAAGCTCTACATCGCGCCGGGTAACGGCGGCACCGCGAGCTGCGGCGAGAACGTGGTTCTCGACGATTGCGATCCTGCGGCCGTGGCGGCGTTTGCCCAGAGCCACGGATGCGGACTCGTGGTGATTGGCCCCGAGGCTCCGCTCGTGGCGGGCGTAGCCGATGCCGTGCGCGCGGCGGGCATTCCCTGCTTTGGCCCGGGTGCCGAGGGCGCTCAGATGGAGGGCTCCAAGCTTTTTTCCAAGCAGCTCATGGAGCGTGCCGGCATTCCGACGGCCGCCTATGGCTCGTTTACTGACGAGGCTTCGGCTCTTGCCTATGTGCGCGAGCAGGGTGCCCCGCTGGTTGTCAAGGCTGACGGCCTGGCCGCAGGCAAGGGCGTTATCGTGGCGACTGAGCTCGAGCAGGCCGAGGAAGCCGTGCGTGAGTGCTTTGGCGGAGCCTTTGGTGATGCCGGCAATACCGTGGTCATTGAGGAGATGCTGGTTGGCCCCGAGTGCTCGCTGCTGGCCTTTACCGACGGCAAGACCGTGCGCCCCATGGCCACCTCGCAGGACCACAAGCGTGCGCTCGAGGGCGACCTTGGCCCCAACACCGGCGGCATGGGCGTCTACAGCCCGGTGCCCATCGTGACCGACGAGGAGCACGCCACCATGGTGGCGGTCATGGAGCAGACCGTGGCCGAGCTTGCTGCCGAGGGCATCGACTACCGCGGTTGCCTGTACGGTGGCTTTATGCTCACCCCTGCCGGCCCCAAGGTGCTGGAGTTCAATGCTCGCTTTGGCGATCCCGAGACGCAGGTCGTGCTGCCGCGCCTCAAGAACGATCTGGTCGAGGTTATGCTCGCCTGCGCCAACTGCGAGCTTGATCAGATTGAGCTCGATTGGCGTGACGAGTGGGCTGTGGCCGTTGTTCTGACGAGCGCGGGCTACCCCGGCAGCTACGAGAAGGGCAAAGTCATCACCGGCATCGCCGACGCCGAGGCCATGGAGAACGTGACCGTGTACCATGCCGGTACCGCCGTGGTAGATGGCCAGCTCGTGACCAACGGCGGCCGCGTGCTTGCCGTGACCGCGCTGGGCGATACGTTCGAGAACGCTCGCAACCTTGCCTACGAGGCCTGCGAGAAGATCGATTTTGAGGGTAAGACCCTGCGTCGCGACATTGGCCTGCGCGCACTGCGCGGCCGCGACGCCTGGGATGCCTAAAATCCGGGAGGAATGAGACGGATGGACGATAAGAACGAAGAGCTCGTGGACGCGCAGATTGTCGAAGAGGACAGCCGCATGTATGGACACGCCGAGGGCGAGCCTGGTGGCGAGGTGGCTGACGAGCCGGCACTGGTGCTGGGCGACGACGACCCGCACGATGCCGAGCTGCACGAGAAGATTCTTTCGGAGGAGTGCGCCTGGAAGGGCAAGATTCTCGACGTCCACCGTCTTGAGGTTGAGCTGCCCAACGGTCGCCGCAGCGCCCGCGATATCGTTCGCCATCCGGGTGCGGCGGCCGTTGTGGCACTGACCGAGAGCGGCAAGATCGTACTGGTGCGTCAGTACCGCACCGCCATCGACCGCGTGACGGTCGAGATTCCCGCCGGCAAACTCGATCCGGGCGAGGACCCGCTCGATTGCGCCAAGCGCGAGCTGCATGAGGAGACGGGCTTTAGGGCTGGTCGCATTCGCTTTTTGACGTCGATTGTCACGTCCTGCGGTTTTTGCGACGAGATCATTCACATCTACTTGGCTACCAAGCTCGAGTTTGATGTGCCCAACCCCGATGATGACGAGTTTGTCAACGTGGATCTGGTGCCGCTACACGAGCTGATCGACGCCGTGCTCGACGGCAAGATCGAAGACGCCAAGACCGTCGTAGGTGCCTTGGCTTGCGACAGCATCGCGCATCGCTTGGGCGGGGCCGATCTTTAACGAGCGGGGATGATCCCGCAGGTTTGTGTAAGTCAGCGAAAGTGCTCCATTTGAGACAAGGTGGCCTAAAAGAGGAGGGAAGCGTACGGATATACGCGACCGACGATTGAAGGCCAGATTGTCCAAATGGAGCACTTGCAGCGTCGAGACGAAACGCGGTTTGGTAAAACCGCGTAAGGTGATTATGCTGAAGAGGTTTCTTTCGTATTACAAGCCCCAGATGGGGCTTTTTGTTGCCGATACTGTTTGCGCCCTGGTGCTTGCCGCCATTGACTTGGCGTTCCCCATTATTCTGCGCAATTTGACCGGAGGGCTGTTTACCCAGGGTCAGGCTGCCATTATGCAGGCGCTCGGCATGATCGCGGTGGGCTTGGTGCTGATGTATGCCATTCGCTGCGCCTGCCGCTACTTTGTGAGCTACTGGGGCCACGTGATGGGTGCGCGCATGGAGTCCAAGATGCGCGAGGACCTGTTTGACCAGTACGAGCGCTTTAGCTTTGCGTACTTCGACCGCAACAGTTCGGGCGACATGATGAGCCGCGTGGTCAACGATCTGTTCGATATCTGCGAGGCGGCGCACCACGTGCCCGAGTGGATCATCATCTGCGGCATCGAGATTATTGGCTCGTTTGCGATCCTCTTTACCATCGCCCCGGTGCTGGCGCTCGCCATGGCCGTGGTGACGGCGGCTTTTGCGGTCATCATGTTTTGGCAGAACATGCGTATGCGCGAGGTTTTTAGCGACAACCGCAAAAAGATCAGCGGCATCAATGCGCAGCTGCAGGATTCGCTTGCGGGCATGCGCGTAGTCAAGAGCTTTGCCAACGAGGAGACCGAGCGCGCCAAGTTCCGTGCCTCTAACGATCGCTACCTTTCGTCCAAGGAGAACATGTATCACGCCATGGGCGTCTATACCGCGACGTATGGCCTGCTCTCGGGTGTGCTCTATGTGATCGTGGTGCTGCTGGGCGGCTGGCTGGTCGCCCAGGGACAGCTGCAGGCGGTCGATATGGCGACCTTTGCACTCTATATTTCGCTGTTCTGCACGCCGCTCGAGACGCTCGTCAATTCGGCCGAAACGTATCAGAAGGCTATCGCCGGCTTTAAACGTATGGACGAGGTGCTCTCGACCGCGCCGGATATCCAGGACAAGCCGGGCGCTACGGATCTGCAGGTGACTGCCGGCGCCGTGGAGTATCACGACGTGTGCTTTAACTACGAGGATGTCGAGCTGGGCGAGGGCTATGCCGACGAGCGTCCCGTTATCGACCATATGAATCTGTCCATCAAGCCCGGGCAGACCATCGCGCTGGTTGGCCCTTCGGGCGGTGGCAAGTCCACGACCTGTTCGCTGCTGCCGCGCTTTTATGACGTGGCTGCCGGATCCATTAGCATCGACGGCCAGGACGTGCGCGATGTGACGCAGCAGAGCCTGCGCCGCGCCATCGGCCTGGTGCAGCAGGATGTCTATCTATTTGACGGTACGATTGGCGAGAACATCGCCTACGGCAAGCCGGGCGCCACGGCAGAAGAGATCGCCGAGGCCGCCCGTCGCGCCAACATCGATGCCTTTATCGAGTCGCTTCCGCAGGGCTACGACACCGTGGTGGGCGAGCGCGGCAGCCGTCTTTCGGGCGGACAGAAGCAGCGCGTTGCCATCGCGCGCGTGTTTCTCAAGAACCCCAAGATCCTGATTTTGGACGAGGCGACGAGTGCTTTGGATAACGAGAGCGAGGAGGCGGTGCAGGAGTCACTCGAAGAGCTGGCACGCGGCCGCACCACGATTATTATCGCCCACCGTCTTTCGACCATTAAGCATGCCGATGAGATTGCGACCGTTGAGCATGGTCGCGTTGTGGAGCGTGGCACGCACGAGGAGCTTCTCGCCCGTGGCGGCACCTATGCCCGTTACTATCGAATGCAGTTCGAAGGTGCGCGTGCGCACGAGCTCGACTGATTGATATGACAGGAAGTTTATGGCTGACAAGAACCCTTTGACTCCGGAAGAAGTGACGGAGTTATTCTCCGAAATCGATGCATCCGGCGTCTTGGATCCTACGCTTGCCAAAAAGCGTACCGAGCGCATGCGCGAGAAAGAGGCCGCCGTCAAGCGCGGTGACAAAGCGGCGCTAGCGCAGCTGCGCAGCGAGGACCGCGCGAGCCAGGCAAAACATATCGACCCGCTGTCCGAGGACGATCCTTCGGGCTCGCAGGTGAGCCATACCATTACGAAGACCGCGATGGCCGTGGTCATCGGTATTTTGGTGCTGATCGTGGGCATGCAGATTGGCTACGGCGTGATGCGTCGTCTGAACACCGCCAACCTGTCCGAGAGCGTTTCGGTCGATACCGTTTCGACCGCGCTGAAGGGCGGCCTTGAGTGGGGCAATGGCTTTACGCAGTTCCCGCTCGATTTTACCGTCGATGAAGCCGATGAACGCACGGGCACGGTTGAGGTGACGGTGTTGGACACATCGTCTGCCAACGAGCTCGAGCTGCTGTCCAACGGGCAGATTCAGGCCGCGGCGCTTGCGACCAACGCGTTGCTCAACGATAAGATCGACCGCGTGGTGTATAACGTTCACGCCTATATCGACGAGGATAGCAACATTCAGCACGATTCCTTCTTTGGCATGTTCCCCGCGCGCGGCCACCAGAGCGCCATTTTGACGTTCGTGTGGACCAAGAGCTCATCCAACGCCACGAGTATCGACTGGAAGATGCGCATCGTGAGTATGGACGACACCATCGCCGAGCGCATTCAGAAGCAGGTGAACTCGGTGTCGTCGTTGATTGAGGACCCGGTGGTGAGCCAGACCAAGATTGACGAGGAAAAGGCCGAGCGCGATCTGGAGCATCGTCTGCATGGCCGCGAGATTTTCCGCGGCGGCAAGCCCGATCGCACACCGTCCGAACTGCTGGAGCAGGACAAGAAAAAATAAGACGCCATCATCCCGCGTGAGCCACAAGTCCCGCGGGATGATTTTTTTGGGACGGGGATTAAAAAACATTATGCATAGAAAGTCATAATTATCATTTCGTAAACATTTCGATGAAATTAACGCCATGAGGCATGCTTACGGTTACAATACCGCGAGGCCTAACTACACACCTTTAAGCCGGTCCTGTGAGACCGGGAAGGAGAACTATGGCGAACAACCATACCGTGGGCGCTGCCGCCCGC
This sequence comes from uncultured Collinsella sp., assembly GCA_958438125.1. Lineage (GTDB taxonomy): Bacteria > Actinomycetota > Coriobacteriia > Coriobacteriales > Coriobacteriaceae > Collinsella. The sequence continues at coordinate 1,598 of CAUBQN010000050.1, read as the reverse complement.
ACCTTCGCGCCCAGCGAGCTTTGCCAGCGTATGCTGGCCAAAACCAGCAAGGGCACCTGTGGTCCCTGCATCCTGTATCTTGAGGATGGGACCATTTTTTATGGACGTGCATGCGGCGCCGAGGGCACCGCGACCGGCGAAGTCTGCTTCAACACCTCGCTCGAGGGCTACTTTGAGGTCATGACCGACCCGAGTTATGCCGGCCAAATCGTAACTATGACCTATCCGCAGATCGGCAATTACGGTATCGACGAGACCGACGTCCAGTCGGCCTTCCCCGGCGACGCCGTGCGCCCTGCGAGCGCTCCGGCTATGCGCGGCATGATCGTTCGCGACATGTGCGCCACGCCTTCTAACTGGCGCTCGGCCGTCAGCGTGCCGGAGTACCTGCGCGCTCACGGCATCGTCGCTATCGAGGGTATCGACACCCGCGCTCTAGTGCGCCATCTGCGCGACAATGGTTCCAAGATGGGCATTATCTCGACCGAGGTCTTCGACGTCGACGAGCTTGCCGAGCGTCTGGCCGCAGCGCCCACGCTGGTAGGCGAGAACCTGGTCAAGACCGTGAGCTGCCCTGAGCCTCATGAGTTTGTGGCCGCCGACCTGCCTGCCACGCATGACTTTGCGCTTTCGGCTGCCGCTCCTGCCCGTCACAAGGTGGTCGCCTACGACTGCGGTGTGAAGCGCGGTATTCTGGAGGGGCTGGTCCGCGCCGGCTGCGACCTTACCGTCGTGCCGTGGGATACGCCCGCGAGTGAGGTGCTCGACATGAATCCCGACGGTGTCTTTTTGTCCAATGGCCCCGGCGACCCCGACGCCGTGGTGGAGACCTACGAGCAGGTGCAGCAGCTGATCGGCAAGGTGCCGGTCTTTGGTATTTGTCTTGGTCACCAGATGATCAGCCTGGCCTGCGGCGCCCAGATGGAAAAGCTTAAGTTCGGTCACCGCGGTGGCAACCAGCCGGTCATGAACCTGGTGAGCCGCCGCGTGGAGATCACCGCGCAAAACCACGGCTTTGGCCTGCTGTTCCCCAGTCTGGGCAAGCTTGTCCCCGAGCTTTCGGGCGGCGAGACCGAGCATGCGGCCGATGGAGATCTGCGCGCCTGGGTGCGCCGCGGAATCGCGCCGGTCGTGATGAACGAGCGCTTTGGTCGCATTCGCCTGACGCATGTGAACCTCAACGACGGCACCGCCGAGGGCATCCAGCTGCTCGACGCCCCGTGCTTCTCGGTCCAGTACCACCCCGAGGCTTCGCCTGGCCCCACCGATGCCCACTATCTCTTTACCGCCTTTACGCGACTCATGGACGGTGAGGAGAACTACCTGGACATCGACACCGCGAAGGACCGCCTTGCCGGCTGGAACTTTGCTGAGTCCGAGACCGCTGAGACCGAGGAGAACTAATATGCCTAAACGTACTGACATCAAGCGTATCCTCGTCATTGGTTCGGGCCCCATCGTCATCGGCCAGGCCTGCGAGTTCGACTACTCCGGCGCCCAGGCCTGCAAGGTGCTCAAGGAGGATGGCTTTGAGGTCATCCTGGTCAACTCCAACCCGGCGACCATCATGACCGACCCGGGCTTGGCCGACCGCACCT
>CAUBQN010000049.1 GCA_958438125.1 uncultured Collinsella sp. | reverse complement strand
ACTTGGTTGTGAGGGCTCGTTAGGCGAGCTTGGCCTCGAGCTCGGCGATGCGCTTGTAGGCATCGATGGTAAAGCGGGCCTGCTTCTCCAGGATCATAGTGGTCATGAGAGTGTCCTGAGCGTGAGCCATGATGAAGGTCATCTCCATCTCGCCACCGCCGGCCTCCTGCGAAAGCAGCTTGGTCTGCGTGTCGTGGGCGCCGATAAGTGCATCGCTGGCATCCTTGTGCAGCTGTTCGGCCTTCTCAAAGTCACCCTCGCGAGCAGCATCGAGCGCTGCAAGCAGATCGGTCTGGGCGTCACCTGCGTATGCGACAATCTCGAATCCAACCATCGAGATTTCTTCTTTGGTTGCCATATTGCGTTCCTTTCACATATGAACCAATGGAGAGCATCGCGTCCGGGCATACGCGCTGCGTTGTGTATGACAGAAACAATAACATTCAAACAAAAAAGAACAGCGCAAAACGTAATTTTGAGCTATGAACGGTCACTATTCGCCCGTGAACGGTTTTTAAACCAATCTGAACAATATCGAACACAATTAGCGGCAACCCAAACAGACCCGCGCCCTAGCGTACATCGCGCACCGTATCGCCCTCGACGAGCACGCCCGGAAACAGCATGTGCTCCACACCGGGTGCAGCGCCCTCGGCGCCGGCAATCTTGTCGACCGCCCACATGCCGACGCGTTTGTTGTCAAAGCGCACCGTGGTCAGGCGACGATCGGGCACGATATCGCCCAAACTATCGTCAACACCCACCACGCTTACGTCCTGGGGCACGCACTTCCCGCGCGACTCGAGCCCACGGATGCAGCCATATGCCATGGCATCGTTGGAAGCATAAATGGCCGTACAGGTCGGATCGTCCGCCAGAGCCTGACCGGCAGCATATCCACTCTGCGCTGTCCAGTCGCCGCGCACGAGCTGCGGTGGCTCGATGCCATGCGCACGCAATGTCTCGCGCCAGCCTTCCTCGCGCCGCATGCCCGAAAGCGAGCGCTCGGGACACGAGATAAAGTGCACGGTCTTGTGCCCCTGCCCCAGCAAGTACTCGACCACTTGGCGCGAGCAATCGAACTGGTCGTTATCGACCGTTGAACAGAGCGGGTGCTCCAGCATGGTAACGAGCACCGTCTGCATACCGGGCAGCGGCTCAAAGGTGCCAAAGTCCGCCGGCATGCGGTTCATAATCACAACCATGCCGTCCACCGGCAGTGCGCTCATGCGCGACGATGCGCCCTCGAGGGTATACGGATGCCCGTCTACTTTAGTGAGAGTGATGGCATAGCCGTGCTTATCGGCGGCGGCGGCAAAGCCCTCCATACGGTCGAGGTTGCCGGTGCCGGTAATATTGAACATGGCGACGCCGACGGTCTTAAACTTACCGCGACGCAGCGATCGACCGGCAAAATTGGGGCGATACCCCAGCTCGCGCATGGCGGCACGCACGCGCTCCTTGGTCTCGGGGCGCACGCTGGGCGAATCGTGAACGGTGCGCGAGACCGTCTGTTCCGAGACGCCCGCGAGGCGCGCTACGTCTTTGACGGATACCGATTTTTTAACAGCGGCCATAGGTCGATCTTTCTATGTCAACGATGCCATTGGTGGCACCTTGCGCAGTCAAATGAAACGTCTTCAAGTATATCCAACGCCTCCCCCACCATACGCTCACCACCCAAAACCTACCGTTCACCGACATTTTTGCTTCCCCGAACGGCTTTTGTCTACCAAATGTTAACGTTGCCATTGTGCAAACACAGAGCCACCGGGCGGCTCAAACGTTTACGCGTAAGGAATCGACGGTTCGCAGGCACAGGAACCACCGGTTCGCGTCTTTTTTTGTGTCGCAAAATGGCAACGTCAACATTTTGGCAACCGGACGCCAAAAGCTACCATCGTTGCTAACCCACCGACTCTTAGGAGCATTGCATGGAGCAACTCATCGCCATCATCGAAAAGGGCCAGCCCTTTTTCAACGCGATCGCCCGCAACAAGTACCTCAAGGCGATCCGCGACGGCTTTATCTCCGTCATCCCCATCATCATCTTCTCGTCCATCTTCTGCCTGGTAGCCTCGGTCCCCAACATCTGGGGTTTCTACTGGCCCGATGACATCAACAACGCCCTGTGGAAGTGCTACAACTACTCCATGGGCATCCTGGCCATCGCCTGCGCCGCCACCACGGCCAAGCACTTCGCCGACGCTCAGAACCGCGATCTGCCCAAGAACAACCAGATCAACTTCATCTCGTGCATGTGCGCGGCCATCATCGGCTTCTTGCTCCTTTCGAGCGACACCATCGCCACGGACGCTGCCAGCGGTTTCAACACCACCTACCTTGGTTCCAAGGGCCTGCTGACCGCTTTCATCGCTGCGTTTGTGACCGGCATCATCTACAAGTTCTTCATTAAGCGCAACATCACCGTCAAGATGCCCGAGCAGGTTCCGCCCAACATCTCGCAGACCTTTAAGGACATCATCCCCTTCTCCGTCTGCATCACCGTCTTTTGGGTTTTTGACATCGTCTTCCGCGCTGCTTTTGGCTTCTGCTTTGCCCAGGGTGTCATCCAGGTGTTCCAGCCCCTGTTCACCGCTGCCGATGGCTACATCGGCCTCGCTGTGATCTACGGCGCCATGAGCCTCTTCTGGTTCGTGGGCGTCCACGGCCCCTCGATCGTCGAGCCCGCCATCGCCGCCGCTCTCGTTGCCAACATGACCGACAACCTGGCTGCGTTCCAGGCCGGCCAGCACGCTTCCGCTGTCCTGACCCAGGGTGCCCAGTACTTCGTCGTCTGCATGGGCGGCACCGGCGCCACGCTCGTCCTGGTCTTTATGTTCTGCTTCCTGGCCAAGTCTCAGGAGATGCGCGCCGTCGGTAAGGCCGCCATCGTCCCCGTCTGCTTTGCCGTCAACGAGCCGCTGCTGTTCGCCGCACCCATCGTGCTCAACCCCGTCTTCTTTGTCCCGTTTGTCTTTGCCCCGATCGCCAACATCTGGATCCTCAAGATCTTTATCGACTTCTTGGGCATGAACGGCTTTATGTACACCCTGCCTTGGACCGTCCCCGGCCCCATCGGCACCATCATGGGCCTGGGCTTCCAGCCGCTCGCCTTTGTGATGCTCGCCATCATCCTGGTCGTCGACTTTGCCCTGTACTATCCGTTCTTCCGTGCCTATGACGCCCAGAAGTGCGCCGAGGAGGCCGAGATCTCCCAGGAGGAGCTCGCCGCCAAGAACGCCGAGAAAGCCGCCAAGCTCAACGATGCCTTCCAGGGCAAGGCTGACGCCAAGAGCGTTGCCGCCGGCGCTGCTGCCGAGGCCGTGAAGGCCGACTCCCCCGCCGCTTCCGCAGCACCCGCTGCCGAGACAACGACCGCCAGCGACCTCAACGGCAAGCGCGTGCTCGTGCTCTGCCAGGGCGGCGGAACCTCGGGCCTGCTCGCCAACGCGCTGGCCAAGGCCGCCAAGGAGCGCGGCATTAACCTCGAGACCGCTGCCGAGGCCTATGGCAACCACGTGGACATGCTCCCCGACTTTGACCTGGTCGTCCTGGCCCCGCAGGCCGCAAGCTACCTGGCCGACCTGCAGAAGGACTGTGAGCGCGTGGGCAACAAGTGCGTCGCCTGCCGTGGCAAGCAGTACATCGAGCTCTCCCAGAACGGCGACAAGTCTCTCGCCTTCGTGAGTGAGCAACTTTCGAAGTAAGTAACGCCCAGGGCCAGCCGACCATCCAAGACCGGCTGGCCCTTCGATTTAGACGATTGGATCATCATGTCCGTTAATCCTGCTAGCGTCACCAACCCGCCCGCGCAGTTTCCCGAGGACTTTGTCTTTGGCGGCGCCACCGCTGCCTACCAGGTAGAGGGCGAGACCCGCACTCACGGTAAGGGCAAGGTTGCCTGGGACGACTTTCTGGAGGCCCAGGGGCGCTTCTCCCCCGATCCCGCTTCGGACTTCTACAACCAGTACCCCGTCGACCTGGAGCTGTGCGAGGAGTTCGGCATCAACGGCATTCGCCTCTCCATCGCCTGGAGCCGCATCTTCCCCAACGGCACCGGCGAAATCAACCCCGAGGGCGTCCAGTTCTACCACGATCTCTTCGCCGAGTGCCACAAGCACCACGTTGAGCCGTTCGTCACGCTGCACCACTTTGACACGCCGCTGACTCTCTTTGAGAAGGGCGACTTCCTCAACCGCGAGACCATCGATGCCTTTGTGGACTTTGCCACCTTCTGCTTTAAGGAGTACGCCGACCAGGTAACCTACTGGTTCACCTTTAACGAGATTTGGGCCGACGCCTCCAACACCTACATCGAGGGCACCTTCCCCGGTGGCGTCAAAGCTCATCTGGCCGAGGCCTTCCAGTGCGAGCACAACATGATGCTCGCCCACGCCAAGGCCGTGCTGGCTTTCCACAACGGCGGTTTTAAGGGCAAAATCGGCGTCATTCAGTCGCTGGAGTTTAAGTATCCGCTCAACGAGAACGACCCCGCCGACATCAAGGCCGCCAACAACGAGCACGTGCTGCAGAACCAGTTTCTGCTCGACGCCACCTTCCGCGGCGACTATGCCCCCGACACCCTCGAGTGCGCCAACCGCCTGGCTGCCGTCTCGGGCGGCACCATCGAGATCCTAGACGAGGATCTGGAAATCATGCGCGAGGCCGCGCTCTACAACGACTACCTGGGCGTTAACAACTACCAGTGCCGCTTCTTGAAGGCTTACGACGGCGAGAACGACCTGCACCACAACGGTACGGGTGAGAAGGGCACCGGCCGCTGGCGCGTTAAGGGCATTGGCGAGCATGTGAACAAGCCTGGCATCCCCACCACCGACTGGGACTGGATCATCTATCCCGAGGGCCTGTTCGATCTGCTCGTCTACATTAAGCAGCGCTACCCCAACTACAAGCAAATCTTCATCACCGAGAACGGCATGGGCTACAAGGACCCCTACAAGGACGGTTTTGTGGACGACCAGCCGCGCATCGACTACATCGAGCAGCACCTGCGCTGGTTGCTCAAGGCCATGGAGGTGGGCGTCAACGTGGGTGGCTACTTCCTGTGGAGCCTGCAGGATCAGTTCTCCTGGACCAATGGTTACAACAAGCGTTACGGCTTCTTCTACGTTGACTTTGAAACCCAGAAGCGCACGCCCAAGGCAAGCGCCTACTGGTATAAGCACGTGGCGCAGACCCGTCGTCTGGACTAGTGACTGGCGGGGTTGCCCGCTCACACAACCTGTCCCCATTTCTCAGCCGGGGGGCGGCACGTCACACGGCGCGCCGCCCCCCGGCCTTTTTGTGCAGGTCGGAAGCCGTTTGTCTCAATCTGTAACATCTAGCCGAGTTTTTTGGTCCTAGCTGTTACAGATCGAGACAAACAGGATTGCTCTTTCCGAAGAATCTAAATCTGTAACACGTAGCCCGCTTTTGACCGTCTACCTGTTACAAATCGAGACAAACGGAGTAGGACCTAACCCCGTATGTCCCTAACAGTCGAGCGTTCGACCAGCGTACTCGGCACATGAATCGCCTCGATAGACGAGCTCTCTCCAATCGCCGCCTCAAACGCAAGCTTACCGACACCGCGCAAATCAAATCGCAGCGTCGTCAGCCGATTGTGAGGAACAAGTCCCTCGAGTGCGTCGTCGATACCAACCACGCTCACGTCGTCGGGCACGGACAGGCCCGCGTTCTCGAGCGCGGCGATAACGCCCAGCGCCATCTGGTCATTTGCCGCAAGCACGGCAGTCGGCGCCTGCGACCCGCCGGCAAGCACCTCGGCCGCAATCCGCTCGCCCATGGCGTACCCACTGTCCGCACTCCAATCGCCACGCAGCATCGGAGCGGCATCGACATGAGCACGACCCAGCGTATCGCGCCAACCGGCCTCACGAAAACGCGAGGAAATCGAGTTTTCCGGACCCGCCACAAACCGCATATTCGAGTGACCATGTTCCAGCAGATAATTGGTCAACAGCTCGCACGAACCATACTGGTCGGAGTCGATCGTCGTGCAGCGCGGATGCGCATACATGGACAGGATGACCGTTCGCACTCCCGGCTGGGGAACAAACTCCTCAAAATCGGGAGCCATGCGGTTCATGTTGAGAATCATGCCGTCGACGGGTCGCTCGACCATGCGGCGCGAGGCATCGGCAAGTGCATAGGGCTTGTCGCCGCCCATCTCGATCATAGTGACGGCAAAATCGTGCTCGCGCGCCGCTTGCATGATACCCTCGAGCGTCGCCAGGTTACCGACACGTGTGATGTTGTACATGCACAGGCCAATAGAACGATACGACCCGCCGCGCAACGCCGCTCCAGCAAAATTGGGACGAAAGCCCAGCTCTTCCATGGCGGCCAGCACACGCTTGCGCGTCTTTTCCGTCACGTTGGGCATACCGTTGACCACGCGAGACACAGTCTGGCGGCTCACGCCAGCGAGCGCCGCAACCTCTGCCGCGCTCGCCGAACGACCATTCCTTGTCTGCTGATCCATGCCTTCCACGCTAACCTGCTTCCCAACTATTCCCCGCGCCCATGGTGCATCGTACATACATTGATAACGTGCTCATGATACCCGAGCCATATACCACAACATGAAAACTTCTGTCAATCAAAACCGCTTACCGAACAAATACAACCGTTCGCGGCTGTTTGAAGTTGTTTTGTTTCTATACATCCCAGCCGGATGTTAACGTGCTCATTGTCAAATGTTCACGTGCTCATTTTGGTTCTAATCATTTTAAGCCAGTGTTTATCGGGCTTTTTCACCGCTGAACGCTAACCAGGGAGCCTCCTGAGCGCAAACGCACAATATCGAACAGCGAGACGAGAGGGTGTATGCATATGTCTTTGCTAAACCGCGTACAGCAGCTGCCGAAGGGCTTTGTTTGGGGCGCCGCAACCGCCGCGTACCAAACGGAAGGTTCCACGAAGGTGGCAGGCAAGGGTAAGACCATGTGGGACGATTACCTTGTCGCCCAGGGTCGCTTTTTGCCCGACCCGGCCAGTGATTTCTACAACCGCTACGAGGAGGATATCCGCCTTTCTGCCGAGCATGGACTCAACGCCATTCGTGTGTCCATCGCCTGGACCCGCATCTTCCCCAACGGCGACGATGCCGAACCCCTCGCCGAGGGCGTTAAGCACTACCACGAGCTGTTCGCCTGCTGCAAAAAGTATGGCGTCGAGCCCTATGTGTCCCTGCATCACTTTGACTCCCCCGCCGCCCTGTTCAACCAGGGCGACTGGCTCAACCGCAAGACCGTCGACGCCTATGTGCGCTATGCCGAGTTCTGCTTCCGCGAGTTCCGCGAGGTCAAAAATTGGTTCACCATCAACGAGCTCATCAGCCTCTCGCACTCCCAATACATCCAAGGCAACTTCCCGCCCAACCATCACTTTGATGTGACGAGCGGCATCCAGAGCCAGCACAACGAGCTCGTTGCCCACGCCCGCGCCGTCAACCTGTATAAGGATCTTGACGAGACCGAGCACCTGGGCGGACGCATTGGCATGGTCAACGTCCTGACGCCGGCATATCCTGCCACCGACTCGCCCGCCGACCAGCACGCCGCCGACCTGTACAACGCCTTCTACACCGACTTCATCATGGACGGCGCCTTCCTGGGTCACTACTCCGCGCGCACCCTCTCACTCATCAACGAGATTCTGCGTGCCAACAACGCCACACTTACGGTTGAGGACAGCGACATGGAGGAGCTCGCCAAGGCGGCGCCCCGCAACGATATGTTCGGCCTCAACTACTATCAGTCGGCGTTTATCGCCGCCTACGATGGCGAGTCAACCAACAGCTTTAACGGCACCGGAGACAAGGGCACCTCGTGCTTTAAGTTTAAGGGCGTCGGGCAGCAGGTCGATATGCCGGGTATCCCCACCACCGACTGGGATTGGCTCATCTACCCGCAAGGCCTCTACGACACGCTCAAGCACATCAGCGCCACCTATCCCAACCTCCCCGTCATCTATATCACCGAAAACGGCCTGGGCCACAAGGACCCCGAGCCCGACGCAAACGGCATCGTCGCCGATCCCGAGCGCATCGACTTTGTCGACCAGCACATGGAGAAGGTGCTCCAGGCGCACGCCGAGGGCGTCGACGTCCAGGGCTACTTTATCTGGAGCCTGCAGGACCAGTTCTCGTGGGCCAATGGCTATAACAAGCGCTACGGCCTGTTCTACATCGACTTCGACACGCAAAAACGCTACATCAAGCAGTCGGCACTCTGGTACAAGGAGCTCGCCGACACTATGGCGGACGCGCAGTAGCGCATCGCCTCGCTTTCCCCCGAGAAGGGAGCGGCCCTATGCGATACAAACCCAGCCGCTCCCCTCTCTCCCCCTGGGACCGACCCCGCCTGCACCCGGGCTTTTAGCAAGCGGGAGACCATATAGGTTTTCAACGTCCATGCCATTAAGATTTCATGCAAAGAGGAGCGTGAACTATGGAATCGATCGTTAAGTTCCTGGAGAAAGGTCAGCCGTACTTCGACAAGGTCTCTAAGAACATCTACCTTCAGGCCATTAAAGACGGCTTTTTGGCAGCAATGCCCATCATCCTGTCTTCTTCTGTCTTCCTGCTTATTTCGACCCTGCCGGGCGTTGTCGCCACGGTCGGCGGCTTTACGCTGCCCGACTGGTGGAACGTCGACGTCGTGAACTTCTGCAACAAGGTTTACAACTTCACGATGGGCGTCGTGGGCATCATGGTCGCCGGCACCACCGCAAGCGCGCTGACCGGCTCCAAGAACCGCCGCATGCCTGCCGGCAAGGCCATCAACGCCACGAGCACCATGGTCGCCGCCATGTGCGCTATGCTCATCTTGGCCGTTACCCAGACGAGTGCCAAGATCGACGGCGCCGATGTCTCGGTGTTCTTTACCGACAACATGGGCACCAAGGGCCTGCTGAGCTCCTTTGTCGCCGCATTTGCCACGGTCAACATCTATGCCTTCTGCATTAAGCGAGACATCACCATCAAGCTGCCCAAAGAAGTCCCCGGCGCCATCGCCCAGAACTTCCGCGACATCTTCGCCTTCAGCTTCTCCATCCTGTTTGTCGCCGTCATCGACGTTATCTGCCGCACCTGCTTGGCCGTCCCGTTTGCCAACGTCATCTCCACGCTGGTGAGCCCGCTGTTCGCCGCTGCCGATTCCTACGCCGGCCTCGCCCTCATCTGGTTCATGATCCCGCTGTTCTGGTTCATGGGCATCCACGGCCCCTCGGTCGTTAAGCCTGCCCTCAACGCCGCGCTGTTTGGCAACATCACCACCAACCTCGCCACGCTGCAGGCCGGCGGTCACCCCGCCCTCGCCCTGACCGAAAACTTCGGTAACTACATCGGCGAACTCGGCGGCACCGGCGCCACGTTCATTGTCCCGATCATCTTCCTGCTCTTTATGCGCTCCAAGCAGCTCAAGGCCGTCGGCAAAGCCTCTGTCGTGCCCGTGATGTTCGCCGTCAACGAGCCGCTGCTGTTCGCCGCGCCCATCATCCTCAACCCGTACTTCCTGATCCCGTTCCTGTTTGCCCCCGTGGCCAACGTCCTCATTGGTAAGTTCTTCATCGACTTTTTGGGCATGAACGGCTTTATCTATGCCATGCCGTGGGCACTCCCCGGACCGATCGGCACCTTCATCGACACCAACTTCCAGCCGATCTCTCTGGTCCTGGTTGTCGTCCTGCTGGTCGTTGACTTCTTGATCTACTACCCGTTCTGCAAGGCCTACGACAACGTCCTGTGCAAGCAGGAGGCCGAGACCCTGGCCGAAGAAGAGGCCGAGGAGACCAAGGCCGTCAAGACCGCTGCCGCCCCCGCCGTTGAGGCTCCTGTTGTCGAGACCGCTTCTGCCACTGAGGCCTCCGCAGCTCCGTCCGCCCTTAAGGGCAAGGATCTGAGGGTTCTGGTTCTGTGCGCTGGCGCCGGCACCTCTGCACTGCTCGCCAACGCGCTTAAGGAAGGCGCCGACGAGCTGGGCATCGACATTACCGCCAACGCCGGTGCCTACGGCAGCCACTACGCCATCATGGACCAGTACAACGTCATCGTCCTGGCTCCGCAGGTTCGCACCTATTACAACGAGATGAAGGCCGACACCGACCGCCTGGGCATCACGCTGCTGTCGCCCAAGGGCAAACAGTACATCGACCTCACTAAGGATCCCAAGGGTGCCGTCGCCTGGATCGAGGAAAACCTCGAGGCATAA
>CAUBQN010000048.1 GCA_958438125.1 uncultured Collinsella sp. | reverse complement strand
TGCTGGGGAAGCAAGCGGGCGCCTGTGAGCGAATATGTTTGCGGCGAGAGCCGTAATGAGCGGTGAGGTGGCGACTAGTTGGTCGTACCGGAATCGTCGCCCGTGCCCGTGCCCGTGCCCGAGCCCGAACCAGAAAGTGCGACCGTCAGCGTAATCGTGCTGTCGGTGGACTGCTTGCCGGTGGGGGAGACGCCTGTAACGGTGGCGTCCTCGTTACCGCTTACGGGATTGCCGTTCTGGTCACAGAAGCCAATGTTATAGAAACCGGCGTTGTTGAGCGCGGTAACGGCGGCGGAGATGCTCTTGCCGTACAGGTTGCCCGGGACGGTGGCCTTGCCGGACTTCTTGGCAATGACGACGGTAATCGTGGCGCCGGGCTTCTGCTTGCCGCTGGGGTTCCAGCTGATCACGGTGCCCTCGGTAACCGAGTCGTTCTCCTGGTAGCTCACGTCGACGCCAAAGCCTGCCATATCGAGGGCGTTGCGCGCCTGGGCCTCGGTCATGTCGGTCAGGTCGGGGACGGACGTGGTATCCGGGCCGCTCGAGACCTTGTACGAGATGGTCGTGCCCTTCGCGACTTCCTTACCGGCTTCGGTGCCCTGCTCAAAGACCTGGCCCTCATCGGCCTCGTTGGCCTCCTCGGAGGCGTTGCCCTTCAGGCCAACGCTTGCCAGCGCGGCCTCGGCCTGGTCCTTGGTCAGGCCGACAAGATGGGGAACCTCAACCTTCTCGGAGGGCTTGGGACCCTTGGAGATTACCAGGTTCACCTTGGTGCCCTTGGCCTTCTTGGTGTTGCCGTTGGGCGTCTGCTCGGCGACCTTGCCCTCGTCGACATCGTCGTTGTAGCTTTGGTCGATGGTGCCGACCTCGAGGCCGGCTTCCTTGATCAGCTCGACGGCAGTCTGCTGGTCCTTGCCCAGCACATCGGGCACGGTGACCTGCTCGCCGCCAAAGAGTCCTGTGGCAAAGGCCACCACGATGCCGATGACGGCAACGGCTGCCACCACGGCGGCGATGATCTTGTTCTTGTTGGATTTGGGCTCTTCGACCTCGTACGAGCCGGTGGAGCCCGAAACCGAGCTACGGGCGGTATTCTGGCCGCTCACGCCCGAGACGGGACGCACCATGGCGCGCGTCTGATCGGAAAGCTCGCGAGTCTTGGTGGCGCCCAGCTCACCGGGGGCACCGATGATGCGCGTGGGCTCCGAGACGTTGACGGCACGGCCCGACAGGTAGCTGTTGAGCACCTGACGCAGCTCGTCGGCGGTCTGGAAGCGGTTTGCCGGATCCTTCTCCATGCACTTGAGGATGATGCGCTCAAGGTCGGCGTCGACACCGGAGTTGATCTGGCTCGGCGGAATAGGCAGCTCGTTGACCTGCTTGAGTGCGACTGAGATAGCGTCGTCACCGTCAAAGGGAACGCGGCCAGTGGCGCACTCGTACATCACGACGCCCAGCGAGTAGATATCCGAGGTGGGGCCGAGGTCCTGACCACGGGTCTGCTCGGGGCTTACGTAGTGGGCGGTTCCCAGCACGTTGTTGTCTTGCGTGAGGTGGCTGTTCTTGGCGCGCGCGATGCCAAAGTCCATCACCTTGATGTTGCCGTCGGGCAGCACCATGATGTTCTGCGGCTTAATGTCGCGGTGGATGATCTCGTGCTTGTGGGCGACCGAAAGCGCGGAGCTGATCTGCGAGCCGATCTGGGCGACCTTCTTGGGGTCGAGGGCGCCGTGGCTCTTGATGCCGCTCTTAAGGTCGGTGCCGCGCAAGTACTCCATGACGATGTAATAGGTGTCGCCGTCCTTGCCCCAATCGTAGACGCCCACGATATAGGGGGAGGAGAGACCGGCTGCTGCCTGAGCCTCCTGCTTAAAGCGTGCGGCGAAGGTTGCGTCGCCAGCATACTGCGGCAGCATGATCTTGACGGCTACCGTGCGGTCGAGGACCTGGTCCTGTGCACGGTAGACGGTCGCCATGCCGCCTGTTCCCACCTTATCCTTGAGGAGGTATCTTCCCCCGAGGACCCTCTGTTCCATTCCTGCTCCTAACATAACTATTCGCTCAACGATGTGTGTAGTACCTACGATGTGGCCGCTGGGGCCGTGTGGCGCGTTGCCGCTAACTCTTAGGCCGCGGCGCGCCTCGGGTGTCCGATTCGATCATGGGCATCACGCTCCCTGTGCGGCAAGCGCCGCGGTCAGGACGATACCGGCGATCTTGGCGGCCTTGACGTCATGCTTGTCGAAATCCTCCAAGGCCACCGAGATGGCGACCGTGGGTGAATCGTAAGGTGCAAAGCCAACGAACATCGAGTTGACGTTGGTGCCGCCGGTCTCGGCTGAGCCGGTCTTGCCGGCGACCTTGACGCCCGGAATCTGGGCATCGGTGCCGGTGCCGGACTGGACGACGGCAAGCATGGCCTGCTTGACCTGGTCGGCCGTGGCGGAGCTGACGGCCTGACCCAGCGAGCGGGACTGCGTGGTCTTGACCACGGTTCCGTCCGGGGCGAGTACCTGGGCTACAAAGTACGGGTCCATGACCACGCCGCTGTTAGCGATGGCGGCGGCAATCACGGCGTTTTGCATGACGGTGGTCTGCGGGCCGGGCGTATGGTCCATGCCGACAGGCTGGCCGGCGCCGGCCCAGGCGGTCTCCCACTCGGTCATGAGCGACGGGTCGGCCATGATGGAGGCCGCGGAGGTCAGGTCCTGGCCGAGCTTTTGGCCGTAGCCAAAGGCGTTGGCAAACTGCACGAGCGTGTTTGCGCCAACTTCGTTTGCCACCTGGCCGAAGACGACGTTGGAGGACACGGCAAAGGCCTGCTGTAGGCTGATGGTGCCGTAGCTCTCGTTGGCATAGTTGGTGACCGGTGCGTTGCCGATGTCCATGGAACCGGGCGCCTGGTAGGTGCTGGTAAGGCTGGCGGTACCGGTCTCGAGTGCCGCGGAAAGCGTAACGACCTTAAACGTGGAGCCCGGCGTGTACAGCGCGTCCATGGCGCGATTGTACATGGAGCCGTCCTCGCCGCCACCCGTCTGCAGCAGGGCATCGATGTTGGTGTTGTCGTAGGTGGGCGAGCTGGCACATGCGAGAACCGCGCCGGTACGCGGGTCGATGACCACTACAGCGCCCTTAAAGCCCTTGAGCGCCTGCTCAGCAGCCGTCTGGATACGCGAGTCGATGGTGAGCTTGGCGGTGTTGCCCGGCTGGGTCTGGCCCGCGAGCGACGCGATGGCGTTGTTCCAGCTGGAGTAGTCCTTAGAACCGGTGAGCGTGTCGTTCATGACGCTCTCGATGGCGGTGGTGCCATACTGCTGGCTCACGTAGCCAACCACGTGCGCTGCCAGGTTACCGTTGGGGTAGGAGCGTACGTAGGTGCCGTCCTCCTGCTGCAGCGACTCGGCCAGCGTCACGCCGTCGGACGTGATGATGGAGCCGCGCTGGATGTACTTGGAGCGGGCGATGGTGTGGTTGTTGGTCGGCATGTCCTGATAGTCCTTGGCCTTGATGACTTGGACATAGGTGAGGTTGCCGATAAGGATGGCGAACAGCGCCGTAAAGGCGAGCACCGCACGGGTTAGACGGTTGGCGAGCGCAACGCGGCCGAGCACACCGGATTCAGGCGTGTCGAGCAGGCGACGGCGCATGCGCGAGCCGACGGAATGGCTGCCGCTGCCGTAGGAAGACGAGGTGGCAAAGCGCGTGCCCGTCGGGGCGGCGGCAGATGCGACCTGATCATCGGTGATGGCGGCCATGGTGCCGGTGCCGGTAAGCTCGGCCTCGCGTCCGGTCGCCTCGTCACCGGCGCGCAGCAGGAGCGCGACGATGATGAAGCTCGCCAGCAGAGAGGAGCCGCCCTGGCTCATAAAGGGCAGGGTGACGCCGGTCAGCGGGATCAGGCGGGTTACGCCGCCAACGATCAAAAAGGCCTGGAAGCTGATGGCTGCCGTAAGACCGGTGGCGCTAAAGGCGGCAAGGTCGGACTTTGCGCGGGCAGCTGTGGTGAGGCCACGCACGGCAAAGAGCATAAACAGGATGAGCACGGCGCCGCCGCCCAAAAGGCCCATCTCCTCGCCGATAGCCGAGAAGATAAAGTCGGACTCGACGACAGGGATGTTGTTGGCCATGCCGTTGCCGATGCCAACACCGACCAGACCGCCATCGGCAAGCGAGAAGAGCGACTGGACGATCTGGTAGCCCTGGCCCTGGGCGTCCTTAAACGGATCGAGCCAAACCTGGAAACGCACCTGAACGTGAGACAGGAACTTGTAGGCGCCCACGGCTCCAACGGCTAAGAGCGCAAGGCCGATAACGACATACGAAAAGCGCCCCGTGGCAACGTAGAGCATCAGCAAGAAGATGGTATAGAACAGTACGGCAGAGCCCAGATCGCGTTCGAAGACGACGACGAGCAGGCACACGCCCCATACGGCAAACAGCGGCAGCAGCAGTCGCAGGCGAGGGATTTTAAAGCCCAGGATTTTGCGGTTGGAGATGGAGAGCAGCTCGCGGTTCTCGGCCAGGTAGCCGGCCAGGAACAGGACGATAAAGACCTTGGCGAACTCGCCGGGCTGGATGGTAAAGCCCGCGATGCGAATCCACAGCTTGGAGCCCGAGATCGTGGTGCCGATAAAGATAGGCAGCATCAGCAGAATGATGCCGATGATGCCAAAGGTGTACTTGTAGCGCATGACCACGTCGAGGTTTTTGACTAGTGCAAGCGTTCCCACCATGAGCGCCACCGAGACAAACAGGATGATGAGCTGTGAGATGGCGAGAGCGGGGGCGAGACGCGTCACGAACGTGATGCCGATGCCCGAAAGTATAAATACGATGGGCAGGATGGCGGGGTCGGCACCGGGCGCCAAGATGCGCACGGCAATGTGGGCCGCGGCAAAGGCGGCAAAGAGGCCGATCGGTACGGCGAGCGTCTCAAAGGAGATGGCAGCGCCCGCGGTGAGGACGTACATCGCATACAGCAGGATGACGGGGAACGCCGAGGCGATGAGCAAGAGCAGCTCGGTGTTGCGGCGACTCATAAGCGGCACTCCCTTTCTAATTCTTATCGGAGGCTTCGGCCTCGGCGGACTGTTCGGCGGTTTTCTCGGAATCTGATTCGGAGGTCGATCCCTGATTGGTGTTGTCGCGAATCGTTTGCGCGTCGATCACCTGGCGGGTCTGCTCCTCGTCGATCTGGTGGCGGTACTTGGATATCGTGTCCTGCGCATCGTCGACACTTGTTTGCGGAATGCCCGCCTTGAGGCGGTTTTGCGTGTCTTCGGGCAGGTCGGACAGCTTAATGCTGGTTTCGCTTTCGAGCCAGTGGAGCTTGAGTCCGAGCGGCTTGCCGGGCAGGCCGCGCCAGACGGCGACATTGCCCTGGTGGGTACCCAGGTAGTACGAGCCGGTGACACCCGTGTAGGCCCAGATGCCAGCTGCCAGCACAAAGACGAGGGCCAGGATGGCGGCGATGGTAATGTTGCGGCGACGCACGCGTTGCGCCTCGCGCATAACGCCATCGTCAACCAGGTCAACGACTACTACGGTCACGTTGTCGTGGCCGCCGGCGGCAAGCGCCGCGTCCACTAGGTTGTCGACGCAGATTTGCGCGGTTGAGGACTGCGTGGCGATGTTCTCGATATCGCTGTCGGGAATCATGCTCGAAAGGCCGTCGGAGCACAGGATCAGGCGGTCGCCTTCCTCGATATGCAGAGTGAAGTGGTCGGCATACATGGCGGGGTCCGAGCCCAGCGCACGGGTGATGACCGAACGGTTGGGGTGGACGCGAGCCTCGTCTGCCGTGATCTCGCCGGCGTCCACGAGCTCCTCCACGTAGGAGTGGTCGCGGGTCACGCGGATGAGCGTGCCCTCGTGGAGCAGGTAGGCGCGCGAGTCGCCCACGTGGGCGATGGCGAGCGTGTCGTTTTCGATATAGGCGCAGGTGGCTGTGCAGCCCATGCCGGGCTTGCCCAGGCCGTTCAGGGCCGCCTCGATTACGGCGGCGTTAGCGGCCTCGACGGCTGCGGCCAAGCGTGCTGCGTCGGCGGACTGCGGGGCCGTTTTGGCAATAGTCTCGACGGCGATAGAAGAGGCTACCTCGCCGGCGGCGTGACCGCCCATGCCGTCGCATACGCAAAAGAGCGGCGACTGCACCAGGTAGGAATCCTCATTGTGCGGGCGCACACAGCCAACGTCGGAGCGGGCGCCCCACATGAGTTGCGTGGTGGTGCCGGCATCATAGGTCGAGTCGGTCTCGATGCGCTCCTCGGTCAGGGGCTCAAAGCTCATGGTCGAGCCGGGGTCTTTGAGTTTGGCCTCAACGGCGGCAACGTCGATCTCGGCTGTGTCACCGGGAGAGACGGTGTCGGTCTCGGCGTTTGATTCGGAATCGCCGGTGTCCGGGGAGTCGGGCTCCTCGGACATGCGGGCGGTCGACTCGTCGTCTTGCGGGCTGACGTCTATAGGCTCGGGCGCCGGCGTAGACGCGGGCGCAACCTCGGATGCCGGGGCTATGGGAAACGCCGGCGCGGCGGGCTCGGGTGCCGCAAACACCGCAGCGCTCTCGTTGATTGCCGCGGCGACGGGCTCTGCAAAGTGAGCCGGCGCTGGGGTTGTTTCGGGCGCTGTGGGCTGTTTCGCAGCATGTGCGCCGATGGGCGCCGCTACGGCATCCTCTTCGTCCTCGTTATCGGCGAGATCCGAAATATCATGCGTTACATGCGAAAGAGGCAGGGAGAACACGGTGTCCTCGGGCTCCACGGGTGCGGAGCCCGCCGGAGCGGCGTGGGCCGGCGCAGCTGTGGCGGCGGCCGGTGCCTCGGTCATAGTTGCGGACTTGTTCTCCTCGTCGATCATCGACGGTTCACCTTCATGACCACGTCGCCAATCTGGACTTCGTCGCCCTCACGCAGCGTCGCGGGCTCCACGAGCTGGCGGCCGTTGACGAGCGTGCCGTTAAGCGAGTTGAGGTCCTCGATGATGAGCGCCGGGCCCTGCAGCGAAAAGCGCGCATGCGAGGCCGAGACGAACGGTTCGTTGATGCAGATGTCCGAAGATGGCGAGCGACCGACGATGACGGGGCCGAGCATGTCTACGTGGATGCCGCGGATACCGCGCGGACCCTTGTCCACATCAATCGTCCAGATAGCCGAGTCGCGGCGCTGCCCGCGCACAAGTCCCACGCCGGTCTTCATGACGGCGAACAGGAAGATATAGAGCAGGGCGACCAAGACGATGCGGCCTGCAAAAAGGACGATATCGATGTTCATAAGCGACTATCCCCTAAAT
The DNA here is from genome assembly GCA_958438125.1 of uncultured Collinsella sp. Classification (GTDB taxonomy): domain Bacteria; phylum Actinomycetota; class Coriobacteriia; order Coriobacteriales; family Coriobacteriaceae; genus Collinsella. Next base: position 3,255 of record CAUBQN010000048.1, on the reverse strand, counting down.
TCAAAGGTACTCAGGCCAAACGTCAGCAGATCGCCGTTGCGCAGTGGGCAGCGCGTAATGCGGCGGTTGTTGACGAGCGTGCCGTTGGTGGAATTGAGGTCCTCGATCGACCAATCCGAGCCCGTAAAGGTGAGCTGGGCGTGGCGGCGCGACACGTTGGGGTCGCGCAGGGCAATGTCGGAAACTGAGCGCTCGCGACCGATGGTCACCTGTGCGGAGGTGATGCTATGGCTCTCGCCGCTCACGACGTCGACGAGCTGGGCGAGCGGGCGCTGCGGGGCGCGAGTGCTCGCCATGTTGGAGGCGATGCCGGCTGCGGCGCCTAGGCCCACGGCGGCACCGGTCGCGGCGGCTCCGCCCATGCCGGCAAGCGCGTCGCGCGAGACGGTCTGCGGCACCGGGATGGGTGCTGCGGCGGGGTCGGGGACGCTAGGCGCGAAGGGGTCTGCCACGGCAAGCGGGTCGGGAGCGGCGGCGCGAGGCGTCGGCTGTTGCTGGGGCATGGCGGCGGGGCGCTGCTGCTGCGGGGCAGCAAACTGCTGCTGGCCGGCGCGCGGGGCGCTGGCGGCACGGCTTGCCGCGGAGTTGTTCTGGCCCAGGCCGTTTTGATAGGCGCGCTCTTCTTCGTACAGGCGGCCGAGCGTGGGGGCATCGACGTTCTCGGCAAAGACCGAGAACTTGCCGGCGCGCAGCTGCGGATCGATCATAAAGCGCACGAGGGGCTCGCCGACAAAGACATAGCGGCGCTTTTCGGCCTGCGCCTTCACAAACTCGCGGACCTCGCGCGAAAGCTCGGGGTAGAACGGGGCGAGCATGGGATCGTCGTCGGCGGCGATAAGGATGGTATAGAGTGCCGGCGCCGTGTTGACGCCGTTAATCACCAGAGTCTGATCCTCCATGTCGCGAGCGGCCTGCTTAGCAAGCTTCTTAAAGGAGAACGGGGCACGGGTGGCACCGAAGATGCCGGCCACGTGGTCCTCGAAGATGTTCAGGAAGTTCACGAAAGATCACTCTCCGTATAGGTTCTTTGGTATCCGAGCAAATATAGGCATATCCCAACGATTATAGAGGATAGGGTTCCCGCAACCGCCGCCTTGGCGACGACCGCGGCTGCAAGGCTGGCAATTTCCATATGGTGTGCAAGACAGGACGCCGCTGCGCAGCCGATGCCGGTGACAGCGATGGCGGCGATTGCGGCAAGGTTTGAGCCCTGATCGGCACGCTTGGCATGGGCATTGAGCAGCGCAGATGACGCCGCGGCAGTTGCCGCGACCAGCACAAAGGCAGCCCAAAGGAGCGGGTCTCCCAGCGCTGCGGCAACGTTACCGAGCCCCAGCACGCCTCCGGCTGAAAGCGCGACCGTGGCCAGACGGGCAAAAAGCGCGCCCATGCCCGTTGCCGCGGCGGCGCTTGCCGGGCCGAGCCAAAATGACGCGACGCCGGCGGCGACCCCAGCTGCCAGGAAGGTATTGCCGGTCAGACAGCCAAGCGCGAGTGCACAGGTGAGCGCGGCGCTCGCGGCAGCCTCGGTACGACCCCAGGCGATCCACCAACCGGACATGGCGGCGGCAAAGATCACCGCGACGGGCAGCATCGACAGGATGCCCTGTGCCTGCATGGTGGCGTTGGCCATGAGCACCAAAAAGCCCACAGCCGAGATGGCCGAGCCGATCTGGGGGGCCAGGCCAGCCGCCGCTCCGATCGCGATAGCCGCAATGACCAGGCCGGGAAGCGCCGCGACCCCGGCCGTTTGCATCAACAAAAAGCTAAAGGTGCCGCACGTTAGCGCCGAGATAGTGCGCATGGTGTAGTCGCGCGCATGGCTCCAGCGCGTGCCCGCCCAGCCGAGTGCGGGGTCGACCTCGATGGCGTCGTCCTCGTAGTGCGACGGCTCGATATCGTCGAGCTCCTGCTCGTCATCCGAAAGCTCGCCAACCATTTGCTCCAGGCTGCGACGGCCTTCGCGCACGCTGCCCAGACCGGCAAGGAGCTGGTCGCAAAATGCCTCGATGCTGTTGGGGCGGTCCTGCGGCATGGGGGAGAGCGCGCTCATGAGCGCGGCCTCGGCTCCCGGGGGGAAGTGTGGTATCAGCTCGCTGGGATAGGTGGCGCCGCCGATGATGCGGTCGAGCGAGTCGGCGGGCGTAGCCGCCATAAAGGGGGCGCTGCCGCACAGGCTCTCGTAGATCACACAGGCGAGGGCAAAGACATCGGCGCGCTCATCGACCGTGCCGGTCTCGATATCGAGCTGCTCGGGCGGCATGTAGCCGATGGTGCCGCCGCGCGAGCCGCCAAAGCCACCGGCGGACGACAGCCGCGCCATGCCAAAGTCGGTGAGCTTTACATTGCCCGAGTGGTCGATGAGCACGTTGGCGGGCTTAATGTCCAGGTGGAGTACGCCATTACTATGGGCGAAGGTGAGCGCCTGGCCCAGGGCATCGGCAATGGCCGCGGCCTCGTCAAAGGTAAGTGAGTGGCCGTCCACGCGATGCAAAAATTCGGCCAGCGACATGCCATCGACATATTCCATAACCAGGTAGGCATAGGCTGTGTCGTGCGTAAAGTCGATGACCTGCACGATATTGGGATGTTGAAGCATGGCGGCGGTGTGCGCCTCGCGCAGGACATCCATGATGTCGCTGGCGGGCATGCCGGCACCGTTGATAAGGGGGATACGCTTAATGGCGACGCGGCGGCGCAGGTGCGTGTCGCGGCAGATCTCGATGGAGCCAAAACCGCCGGTCGCAAGTGTCTCGAGCGGCTGGTACCGCTTGAGCAGCTCGCGAGAGCTGGTGCCCTCCAAAGGAACGTCCGGCGAGAACCGGGCGGTATGTTGCGAGAAAAGCGGCATGGCCAACCCTCGTGCGTTTAAAGTTCGTTTGCGAGCGGCGGGCGCGGAGCCGAGCCGTTCGCGGTGGCATAGATGCTGCTAGTGTAGCACGCTCGGGCGGATGGCGAGGATAACGGGATGCGAGGCTGCCTGTCTGGCTTGCCCTTAGCGCTTCTTCTTGTTCTTCTTCTGCTTGCGCTGCTTGCCCTTGGTCTCCTGGGGCTTGTCGCCCTGTTTGGCCTCGGCGGCGGCCTTCTCGGCCTTCATTTTCTTCTTCTTGGTCTCGATGCGGAGTTTTTTGTTGATACGGGCCTTGAGGAAGGAGCCAAACTGTTCGGCATCGCCACGGACGAAGGTGTCCTTGGGGATCGTCACGCCCTGGTCGGCGAACATGGCCACAAAGATGCGCTCGCCGTCGAGTACGT
>CAUBQN010000047.1 GCA_958438125.1 uncultured Collinsella sp. | reverse complement strand
TCTCCGTGTCTTCCACCATGGGCCCTGGCGTCAAGGTCGATCCCGCTGTCCAGCGCGACTTCCTGGCTGAGTAACTTTTAGTTACTGCCTGAGCAAAGCAAGCATTGCTAAAGAAACCCGGTTCTGCCTCGTACAGGACCGGGTTTCTTGCTATCTCGGGCCAAAACCACCACAAAGGGGACAGGCACCTTTGTGGTGGTTTTGGCACTTTTGCGTCAATGTTATGGCATCGCAGCGAGCCGGTTCCAAGTGCCCCAGGTCGCCCCGAAAGAGGAGCGACGCGTACTTTGGTACGCGAGCGACGGCTTGAGGGGCGAGATGGGGTGCTTGGGGCCGGCGCAGCGTCAAGCCTTAAAGGTGGTTACCAGGGGGTTCTGGCTGTTGAAGACTCGATGGCTTCGTGGCGTTTGAGCTCGCGGCGCATGGTTTGTGAGTTGAGCCAAGCTGCTTGCCAGCCGCGGATGGGGTAGTGCGTCTGGTCGAGCTCAAACTGCGTATAGCCGCAGGCGTTGATGATCGTCGTTCCACACACATGCTGACGCTCGCGCTGAAAATCGCAACCGTAGCTTTGGTGCACATGCCCGTGCACCATGTAGTCGGGATTCCAGGATTCGAGTGCTGTGTTAAAACACTCGAATCCTCGATGCGGCAGATCGTCCAGATCTCCCATACCGGCGGCGGGTGCATGGGTAAGCAGAATGTCGCACCCGCCGACCATCCTAACCTTACGCGACAGCTTACGCATGCGCTTGGACATCTCGCGTTCGGTGTACATGTTGGCGCCGTCGCGATAACGCATGGACCCGCCAAGGCCCGCAATGCGAATCCCTCGGTACGTGTACACGCTGTCCTCTACGCAGATACATCCACCCGGTGCATGACGTGCGTAGCGGTCATCGTGATTGCCGCGCACGTAGATGAGCGGTTTGTTGATGACCGTAACCAAAAACTCAAGATAGTCCGGGTCCAGATCGCCGGCGGACAAAATCAGGTCGACTCCCTCAAAGCGTTCCTTGCGAAAGCACTCCCAAAGGCATCGTTCTTCGGTATCGGCTATGGCAAGGATTTTCATAGGGCAGGGACCTTCGGCTCATCGTTGGGCTGCGGAATGGTGCCCACCACGTTGTCCGCCAGCCAATTCATCTCGACAATCTGCGTGCTCGGCAGCGGAGGGAAGCCTTCGATCTGTACCACGCCGTTCTGGCTGTGGAGCTCGCCGCCAAAGGGGTTGATGGATCCCTCAACAATGCCGTTGCGGAGCAACTGCACGAGTTTGCGCGTTTGGTAGGGTAGGCCCGGAGCGTAACGGATGTCGATAACTCCGGAGCTCATGCCATACCAGTAGTTGACAGCGCGCACTTGGTTGTCGTCGCTGGTCTCGTCCCATGTGCCGTGCAGAAGGCTTTTCACGATAAGCTCGTAGTAGCGCCCCCAGTTCCAGACGGGCATGGCGATGCCGGTAACCTTGCCATCGACCAAGCGGTGAAGCCCGTAGGCGGTGGGATCTTCCAGCGACTTTGACATATCGGCGCCGGTCATGACGCTCACGCCTTCGCGGCACATGGCCTCGGCGAGACCTCCAGCGGGCACATCGCCCCAGGTCAGGATAATTTGCGCGCGCGGGTCGAGCAGCGAGGCGCCAATCGCAAAGGCGTTGATCTCGCTGAGTGCGCCCGAGGCGAAGACCGACGCGTGGTAACCGATGCGGTGGTTGTCCGCCATGCTGGCCGCGAGGGCGCCCAGCAGAAACTTGGCCTCGTACATCTTGCCAAAGTACGAACGGACGCTTTGATGGGGAAGGCCGATAGAGCAGTTGAGGAACCGAATCCGGGGATACTCAACGGCAGCCCTGAGCGTGTATTCCATCAGGCGGTGCGAGGTCGAGAAGATGACGTTTGCTCCATGTTTGACAGCCGTTTCCACGGCGGCGTAGAACACATCCGGATCGTGACAGTCCTCGAACGCCTCGGTGCACACGATACCGCCAAAGTGCTCATCGAGATACTGACGCCCTTGGTCGTGCAGGCTGTCCCAGCTCGACGTCGCACAGGGGAACTCATGGATAAAGGCGATGCGCAGGGGGTTGGCCGTCGAGTAGACGGTCTTGCCCATAAAGAAGTTGAGCACGCCAGCGGCGGACTTGGCGGGCGTTTCTTCCTCGTCGACGCTCGGTGCTTCGACAAGATCGACCTTGTCCTCGTCATTTTTGCCGGCAATGACCAGCTCGCGCCAAATCTTGCACAGGCGGTTTACGACGATATCCGTCGGCGTATCCAGCAGGCGGTCCTGGTTGTACACATTGAGGTACACGAGCATGGCGTCGGCAGGCGTAATGTCCAGGTGGTCGCCGCCTGCGCGAAGGTAGGCGCGCTTAAAGAGCAGGAAGGTGTGGCGCAGGTAGTCGACCTTTTTCTGCGGCCATTTTTCGATAAGGTTCTGACCGAGCATCTTGGCGAGCGTTTCGTAGCTTCCCTCACGCGAGAACTCGATCTCGTATAGGGGGCAGACGCGCCAAAACGCGCAGAACTCGCCGTACAGGCGGCTTTCGACGGAATCCCATTTGCCGGGGTAGAGACGGGTGACCTTGGCCGAAACCGTCGGGGCGTCTAGGAATTTGAGGACACTGACGCGTTTGTTGCCTTCTTGGACATAGAACCGATGCATGAACTCGGTGACGATGACGGGGTCGCGATAGCCCTCGGTCACCTGGATGTCGTAGAGGTTGGACCACTTGCGGGCGAACTCGGTGCTAAACGGAAGCAGGGGCATAAAGTTACACGAAAAGGCGGACTGACGGCCCTTGGTGACCGTGCCGACGACCATTTCGAGCGGAATATCCCGCAGGCCGACATTCTCTCGCTGACCTAAGGGGAGCTGAGCAACCAAGCTATCGAGGTCCGTAAGGTATGGATGCTCGCTTTGGCTAATGGCGCGTCGACGTCCTTGCTCGCCGCGCTTGCGTGCTTGACGATAGGCCTCTTCCATAATGTTGCTCCCTTAGTCGTTTAAACAACTATATGAACCATGGTACCACGAATGAAAACCACTACAAAGATGCCTGTCCCCTTTGCGGTGGTTTAGGCGATGATGGGGGCGATGGCGCGGATGCAGGCGTCGGCTGCCGTGAAAGTAGTGCTGTCGTCGCTGACGATAAAGATGATCTTTCCTTTGATGCCAAAGTCGCCGATTTCGCTAAAGAGTACGTAGGGCTCCTTGTCAAAGCCCGAGATGGGAAGCACGGCGGCCTTGGTGGCGCTGGTCAGCTCGTCTGCCAGTGCGTCGAGCGAGGCCCACTTGGACGTGTCCTTTACGGCAACGGGCACAGCCACACGCCCGAAGGGCATGAGGTGCACGAGCGTGTTCTTGGAGATGTTGGAGTTGGGCACAATGATGGTCTGTCCACAGGCATCCTCAATCGTTGTATGGCGCCAAGTGATGTCTTGGACCACGCCGGATACGCCGCCGACCTCGATATTGTCGCCGGGTTTGATGATGCCCATAAAGGTCACCTGCATGCCGCCAATAAGGTTTGACAGCGTGTCCTGAAAGCCGAGCGAGATGGCGATGCCGCCGACGCCAAGAGCGGCGACGAGCGCGTTTGCGTTAATGCCAAAGCAGTTGTCGAGGATAAAGCTGCCGCCGATCATCCAGATGACGGCGCGTGCGATGTTGATGAAGATACTCGATGCCGGAAGTGGGTTATCGTCTCGGTTAAGCAGATGGTTCAGGGTCTTGGATACGACCTTGGCGGCGACGGCGGTGCCTATCGCCAAGATGACGGCCCAGATGATGTTGTGGACCCACCGTTGCTCAAAGAAATGAAGAATCGGCTCAAACAATTCCATGTAGGGAAAACCTCCTAATGCTCGTCCAACCATGATACCCACCAAGAAGCCCGTCCGATCAAATTCGGACGGGCTTCTGTGCTCGATATAAGGTTTACGCGGCGGGGCTGCAAGGCCCGGCGGTGTAGCTTAGCGTCGACGCTTCCAGATAATGCCGAGGATGATGACGATGATGCCGCCGATAAGGCACGCGCCAACTACTGCCAGCGTGCGGTCTCCCGTTGCAGCGAGCTTACCGGTCGTCTTCTTGGTGATGACCTTCGTGGTCGTCGTGTCCGTCTTAGGTGAGGGCTTAGGCGTTGGGGCCGGTGTGGGCGTGGGGTCCACGGCAGCGGAGCCAAAGCTGATGGTGCCCGCGAGCGAGGCCATCTTGCTCTCCCAGCTGTTCTGCCCGATCAGCGCCCTTAGCGCTGACTCGCAGGTACCCCACTCGGTGTGCTTGGTGGCGTTTGCGAAGGTGGGGAAGTCGGTCGTGTTGGTGATGATGTAGTTGTTGGTGGCGACGGTATAGGTCTTGGCGGGGTCGAGCGTGCTGCCATCTTTGGTGAGTGTGGCACTCACAATGTGCTTGCCTTCGGGCTGCGTCCAATCAATCGTCACGTTGATGCCGCCAAAGGAGAGAACGCTGCCAGAGTCATCGCGCCACTTGTACTTGTCTTGCGCCTCCTGCTCGGTGTGACCGGCCGCCACATAAGCCTGCTGAAGCTCGTAGCTGTCGTTGCAATCGTCGCTGATTTGTAGCGAGTGCTCGAGCGCTGCGAGGAAGTCCGCGCCGGTCATGGTCCAGGTCTCCACGGTGTTGCCGTAGGGCGAGATGGCGATGACGTTGCCGGCGGTCACGTTGCCCGCCGCGATGCCGCCGCGGATGCCGCCAGCGTTTTCGATAGCGAGGTCCGCGCCCGTCAGGGCAAGATAGGAGCCGCAAATCACGTGGCCGATGGTCTGGGCCTTGGTGGTGTCGCCCTCCTTGCTGGGGCGGAAATCGGTGGTGCGCACCATTTCCCAGCCATGCGTGCCTGCGGCGTCCTCGCCGTAGAAATAGTTGGTAGAGCTCGTGCCGAGCACCTCGCTCGATGCGGCGCTAAAGGCATCGTCGAGCGGCTTGATCTTGTTGTTGTGGACCTCATCAAGGATGCTCTGATAGGCGGAGCCCTTGTTGGGGTCGGTCAAAAGAGCGTTTACGTCCTTGGCGGTGTAGAGCTTCTCGTTGCTGCCGTATGCAGGGACCGTGACCGTGTCATCGTCGGTCGTCTCGGTGCCATTCGTGTCGTATTTGTACGGAATGGAAAGCAGTCCTACCTCGGCAAAGGCACTGCCCGCCTCGACAACGTGGATTGTCTTGCCGTCGGCTCCCGTCACCTTCTCGTTAAGGTTGATGTGCTCGTGGCCTGCGATAAGGGCATCGACGCCACGGAGTCGCGTGGCAAAGGTCTTGGCGTCGAGCGTGTGCGCGATGCACACAACAACATCGCAGCCCTCCTTGCGCAGCTGCTCTGCCTCGGCATTGATGGCGTTCGCGGCACTCGAGAACGACGTACCCGCGACCAGGTCCGCGCGCAGCGAGGATTCCAGCGACTCATCCATGGCACCCACGACGCCGACCTTGATTTTGTAGTCGAATGTGGATTGATCCTCGCTATCCTCCCAGGTGCGATCGAGCGTCTTCGTGATGCTCGAGCTCCATACGCCGCTCGTAGACTTCGCGTTCGCGCAGAGCATGGCGAAGGGCGTGCCGGTGGGGCTGTGGCCGGTCATGGTGCGGAGCTTGTCCGCGCCGTAGCTCCAGTCGTGGTTGCCCGGCGTGGTCGCGTCGTAGCCGTCTGCATAGAAGGTGTCCATGAGCTCGGCGATGCTCTTGCCCTCGCTCATGGTGGCGAAGGACTGTCCGTGGAAGGTGTCGCCCGCATCGAGCAAAAGATCGGGGGCGTTGCCCTGGGCGCTATAGAGAACCGCCAGTCCGTCAAAGCCCACAGTGCCGGTGCCCTTGCTTTCGTTGTAGCTGTACTTGTAGCTGCCGTGGATGTCGTTGGTGTGCATGACGGCCACGGAGCCGTCAATAGCGGCGGGCAGGTTCCCCGCGAAAGCGAGGCTTGGGATGCCTGCGAGCGCGCCGGCAAACAACGCGGCGGCTAACGCAAAGCGGGGGAGTCTTTTCATGGCAGTTTCCTTAGTCCTTAGCCAGAATGTCTGGTTGAATATCGGATTATCGACATAATATGCGAAAACCGCCGCAAGGACGTCTGTCCCTTTGCGGCGGTTTTGACGTTTGCGCAGATAAAACCTGCCAAAATAAACCTGTCCCTTTTTGGTAGGTTTAGCTTAGCAGCATGCGGTCGTTGGCGAGCTCGCCGCCCGAGACCTCCTCGAACTTCTGCAGCAGGTCGGCTACGGTGAGCGACTTCTTCTCATCGCCCGCCACGTCGTAGATCACGTGGCCTTCGTGCATCATGATCAGACGGTTGCCCAGACGGATGGCGTCGTTCATGTTGTGCGTGACCATGAGCGTGGTCAGGCGGTTCTCGTCGACGATCTCCTCGGTCAGGTTGAGCACCTTAGAGGCCGTCTTGGGGTCGAGGGCCGCGGTGTGCTCGTCGAGCAGTAGCAGGCGCGGCCTGGTGAGCGTGGCCATCAGCAGGGTGAGTGCCTGGCGCTGGCCGCCCGAGAGCAGGCCGACCTTGGCGTTGAGACGCGTGTCCAGACCAAGGTCCAGGCGCTTGAGCAGCTCAACGTACCCATCTTTCTCGGCCTTGGTGACGCCCCACGAAAGGCCGCGACGCTGGCCGCGACGCTTGGCGAGGGCCAGGTTCTCGGCGATCTGCATGTCGGCAGCGGTACCGCGCATGGGGTCCTGAAACACGCGGCCCAGGTACTTGGCGCGCTGCGACTCGCTCAGGCGCGAGATGTCGGTGCCGTCGAGCTCAATAACGCCCGAATCGAGCGGGTACACGCCGGCGATCATGTTGAGCAGCGTGGACTTGCCGGCGCCGTTGCCGCCGATCACGGTTACAAAGTCGCCGTCATTCAGGGTGAGGTCGACGCCGGTGAGCGCGCGCTTCTCGGTGACGGTGCCCTTGTTAAAGGTCTTCTTGACGTGCGAGAGCTTAAGCATCTGCCTCATCCCCCTTCGTGTAGGAGCTGCGGAGCTTATAGCGCTCCCAAACCACGGGCACGCACAGGGCCACAGCGACAATTACGGCGGAGAGCAGCTTCATGTCGTTGGCGTCCATGCCCAACTGCAGCACGATGGCGCGGATAAGGAAGTACACCACGGAGCCAAAGACGGCGGAGGCAAGACGGACGCTAAACTGCGTGAGGCCGCCGGGCAGCAGACGGCCGAGCACCTCACCGATAACAATGGCGGCAAGACCGATAACGATGGCACCGGTGCCCATACCAATGTCGGCATACTTTTGGCTCTGGCAGATGAGCGCGCCCGAAAGGCCGATGAGGGCGTTGGAGAGCACGAGGGCGATCATCTTGGTGGAGTTGGTGTTGACGCCCAGAGCGCGGATCATGTACTCGTTATTGCCGGTGGCGCGCAGCGCCGAGCCGATCTCGGTGCCAAAGAACCAATACAGGATGGCAACGATAGCCACGGCGAGCAGGATGCCCAAGATGATGGCAACGGTGGACTGCGGCAGACCGGTCATATTGCTGACGGCCGAGAACACGGTGCCCTTGGCAAGAATGGGCGTATTGGACTTGCCCATGATGCGCAGGTTGATGGACCACAGACTGATCTGGGTGAGGATTCCGGCGAGGATCGCGGGAATCTCGAAGACGGTGGTCAGAATGCCCGTGACGGCGCCCGCGATGGCGCCGGCGCACATGCCGGCCAGCACGGCGAGCAGCGGGTCGACGTTGTTATTGACGATGAGCACGGCGCAGACACAGCCGCCGAGGGCAAAGCTGCCGTCGCAGGTCATATCGGGGATGTCGAGCAGGCGGAACGTGATAAACACGCCAAGCACCATAATGCCCCAGAGGACGCCCTGCGAAACGGCGCCCTGCAATGCAATGAGCATGCTTCATACCTCCTAGGATAGGGTGGACACGTGATTCACCATAATAGCGGTAACAATGCATAAAAGAGCTGCGGACGGATGTTTTGTCTCATCCGTAACAAGCAGGGCGAACGCCGGTCTTTGGCGTTCGCCCCTATGGCTCAGATATTGAATAACACGGCAACGGTGCGAGCATGGGCCCTAGGCGCATCGCCGCGCATGTCGCTACTCGTCCAGAGCGGAAAGGTCGATGCCCAGGGCCTCGGCCATTTCGTCGTTCTTGACGACGACCAGGTCCTTGCTCGAGAGGTGCTTGATAGGCATGTCCTCGGGCTTGGCCTCGCCCTTCAGGATCTTAACGGCCATCTCGCCCGCGGCGTAGCCCAGGTCCTCGTAATTGATGGAGAGGGTGAACAGGCCGCCGGCCATGCACATACCCTCCTCGCCGGTCACGAAGGGAAGCTTGTTTTCCTTGCAGATCTGGCCGACCTGCGAGGCACCCGCGGCGATGGTGTTGTCGGTGGGGGAGTACAGCGCGTCGACCTTGCCCACGGCAGACTCGACGACGGACTGAATCTCGTTGGAGCTCGAGACGGTGAAATCGGTGTACTCGAGGCCCAGCTTGTCGAGCTCCTTCTTGGCGGCCTTGATCTGGACGTCGGAGTTGGACTCGGCGGTGCAGTAGAGCAGGCCGATCTTTTTAACGTCGGGCAGGACCTTCTGCATCATCTCGAGCTGCTCGGCGACCGGGGTGAGGTCGGAAGCGCCCGTGACGTTGGTGCCGGGCTTGTCGTTGTCCTGGACCAGGCCGGAGGCGGCATAGTCGGTGATGGCGCAGCCCACGATGGGGATATCGGCCGTGGCGCCGGCGGCAGCCTGCGCGGCGGGCGTGGCGATGGCATAAATCAGGTTGACGTTGTCGCCCACAAACTTGTCGGCAATGGACTTACACGTGGACTGGTCGTTCTGGGCGTTCTTCTGGTCGATCTTGACCTTAAGCCCGCTCTCCTTGATGGCCTTGACAAAGCCGTCGTTGGCGGCATCGAGTGCGGAGTGCTCGGTGAGCTGCAGAACGCCGATGGTGTAGTCGGAACCGGCGGCAGCAGAGCCGGAACCAGAGTTGCCGCCGCATCCGGCGAGCGGGGCGAGCGCGAGCAGGCCGGCGGAGACCAGAAGGCTCCTGCGGCTGATGGTGATGTCCTTCATATCATTACCCCCAGTATAAAAATGGCTGGAAACACTGCACTGGGACAAAGTGCAAGTGGAACTATAGTAGCGCTGATGTCCATTTTTACAACAGCCTGGCGGGTTTTTTAATACAGAATCGGACGGGCGGTACGGGTAGTCGAATGGGCGGCGGAGGGTCTTATGCGACGGAGGAGGCGTCGTCCTCCTCGTCGAGGGCGGCGAAGAGCTTCTTGCCGTCGAGGAGACGTGTGGTGACGTTTCTCATGCGGCCAATCTCTACGGTGCGCAGCGTGTCATCGGCACCTCGGGCGTCATAGACCGTTCCCAGCAGATACGAGATGCCATCGCGCTGCCTGATGGCAAAGGGGCGGAGTGTCATCCGTGCTACTTCAGTTTCGCCACGTGTCGTGACGCTCGAAATATCAAAACTCACCGTGGTTCCGTGGTCGATGGCCTGCTCGATGAGCTCGCAGGTGTCGATGCGCTTGACAGGCGTGCGCATGGCCTTGGTGGATTTGCCACCGGCGCTTGGAGCAGGCTCGGGTGCATCGAGGTAGCCGCGAACGTCGGCACTCGCCATGGCGACCAAGTGCTGAGCCATGCTTTTTCGAATGGCAATGGGCGTAGAGCGGTTGCGCATGACCATACCGTGGAGCCGGATGATCTCTTCGTCGGTGAGCGGACGGGTCAAGAGCCGATACCCCACGCCGCGTTTGTACTCAATTTCGTATCCGGCATGGCGAAGTGCGGAGATGGCGGTGTAGATGCTGCGCCGCGCCGCCGAGATGGGCATGCGGGCGGGGTCGTCGGGATGGGCGAGGCGCCGGATCAACTCATCGGAAAGCATGGCCTTGTCCTCGCCGGTGTTCTCGCTTAATAGTTGCAGGATGCGAACGGCGCGATAGGCTGCCATCGAGGCGGCGCCTCTCGTTGTGGTGTCGTAGGTTTCAACAGCGGCTTCGGTCATGGTGCCCACGTCCTTTCCGTTTTGGGTGGCGACGGTATGGAGCCTAGGACGCGGGGTTATACCAGGGGCGCAGGACGCTCTGGGCGGTCGGTAGTCGTCGGCAAACGGCGGTTCGAGTTTTCAACAGCCCTGCTCAACTGACCAAAAACTTGCCGAAAGCTTGACGGATGCTGTTGAAAAAAGCGTCTCTCGACCGATGTCGAGAGACGCTTGTGCGATGAGCGTTGGCACGTGGCGATGCGAGCTAGCGTCCGATGATTAGAAGTCGGCGTTGCCCACGGTGCGCGGGTGCGGCAGGACGTCGCGGATGTTGCCCACGCCGGTGAGGTACATCACCAAGCGCTCGAAGCCCAGACCGTAGCCGGCGTGCTTGCAAGAACCGTAGCGGCGCAGGTCCAGATAGTACTTGTACTGCTCGGGATTCATGCCCAGGTCCTTGATACGGGCCTCGAGCAGGTCCAGGCGCTCCTCGCGCTGGGAGCCACCGATGATCTCGCCGATGCCAGGCACCAGGCAGTCGGCGGCGGCGACGGTCTTGCCGTCGTCGTTCATGCGCATATAGAAGGCCTTGATCTCTGCCGGGTAGTCGGTTACGAAGGTCGGGCGCTTAAAGT
>CAUBQN010000046.1 GCA_958438125.1 uncultured Collinsella sp. | reverse complement strand
CTTGCACGCCTAAGGCCAAGAAGGCTGCTCCGGCCCCCAAGAAGGCCGCTGCTCCCAAGAAGGTCGAGGCTGCCGAGGAGGCTCCTGCTGAGGAGACCGCTGAGTAGACAATCCGTCTGCATAGGCTATATTCGAGGGGTACGTTCGCGTACCCCTCTTTTTTTGTCGAAATGCCATTGCCTGTTTGTTGGGAGCGCCCATGACCGCGCCGTCTGATTTCAATTCGATTCCTGAGCTCGATGCCACGCTCGTTTTCCGCGTGGCCTACGATGGCTCGTCCTATAGCGGCTTTGCCGAGCAGCCTGGCCAGACGACGGTTGCGGGCGAGCTGCGCCGCGCTATCGAGACGCTCCTGCGGCGTCCGATCGACCTGACGTGCGCAGGGCGCACCGATGCCGGCGTGCATGCGGTGGCGCAGTACATTAGTGTGCCCGTAACGGACGCTGAGCTTGTCCTGACGCGCCGTAGGTGGCTGAGGGCCATGGATGCCCTGCTGCCCAAAGATATCGCCATAAACGAGGTCTACAGGGCCCGTAAAGGCTTTTCTGCACGTTTTGACGCGCGTTCCCGTACGTATACGTACCGTATTGCCGATCGAGATGCGCGCCCCGTGCTGTCCCGCGGTGCCGTGTGGTGGCATCGCTATCCCTTGGATGCTGAGGCTATGTCTGCTGCCTGCCCCGCGCTGCTGGGCGAGCAGGACTTTAAAAGCTTTTGCAAGGTTGCCTCGGCCGTTGGCAAGCCCACGCATCGCTGCGTGATGCGTGCCGAGTTTGGCCATGAGATTGCGTTTGGCGAGGACATCCTGACGTTTACCATCGAGGGCAATGCGTTCCTGCATTCGATGGTCCGTACGATCGTGGGCACGCTTGTCGAGATTGGCATGCATCGCCGTGAACCCGAGTGGATGCGCGAGGTCATCGATGCTTGCGACCGTACCGCTGCGGGCCCCACGGCTCCTGCCTGCGGCCTTACGTTTATGGGCGTGGATTACGATCCCGCCGAGCTCGTCGTGCTCGACTAGGGGAGGGCTCGACGCGTCGTGCGTCGACACCCGTCATCTGTGGGCTGCGCGTGTTCAACATCTGTTCTTGGCGTGCAATACAACCGGTGTCTCATTGCTTTTATTGCTGGGGTGTACCATGAACCACGGTTTGATTCATTGCTGTCGAGAGGATGGATAACTTGGTTCGACGTGGCTCGCATCCGCGACTTTCGGTGATCCTTGTGGTAGAAGGTTCGCCCAGCTATGCGATGCGTGCGCTCGAGAGTATCCAGAACCAAGACCTCTACGATTTGCAGATTGTCGTTGTCTGCCGCGATGCTGCGCCCGGTGTGCGCCATTCGCTTCAAGTTGCTGCCGACAGGGACATCCATATTGATTTGATTGACGTCGAGGACGCGAAGCGCGGTGCTTGTCTTCGTGCCGGTTTTGCTGCCTCGCGTGGCTCTCAAATCATCGCTATGAACGCCGATGAGTGGTTAGCTCCGCAGTCCCTTTCCAAGATGGTCGATATCGCGTGCGATACTGCGGCAGACATAGTGTTCCCCACGGTGTCGCTCGACCGTTATGATGCACATCGAGAGCGCCATTCGCGCGTCTTGGATGTTGCCCCTATTGTCATTGAAGACAAGTCTTCGATGGTGACCGGGCTGTCCCAGTTGATTTTAGGCGGCCTAGTCGCTCAGACCTCTGGCGTGATGTACAGCCGCTCGCTGTTTGAGGCATGCCTTTTGTGCGACAAGGTGTTTCGCACAGTTGGGTTTATGGCGTGCGCGCTCTCGCGGGCGCAGTGCGTCTCCGGCTGCGGCGACGCTTGTTTCCACGCCGCGGCACCTAAGCTTACAGATGCCTTTGATCCCACCATGTATGCCAAGGTATCCGATGACATCCGAGCACTCGACGAGCTTGCGGACTCACTCTCGGAAGCAGATAGCGGTGGTCGGCTCAAGCTGGCAAGCCAAAAGTTCTACTTTGCCGGACTGGTCGCCTGCATCGAGAATTTGTGCCTGAGCCCGCATGGGTTGTCGTCAATCGAGCGTTCCGCCCGCATGCGTGATATGCTCGATGCGCCTCGAACCCGTCAGATGGTCGCCGCGCTCAAGGACAACCATCGGGGACTCGGTCTGTTGTTTGGGCCGATTGCCAGCGCCAAGCCCGCGCGCTGCGTGATGTGTACGCATCTGGCAGCTTTTCTTAACCGGACGGGCGCAAAAACCGCCTAAACGGCTCATTACGAAACAAACTTGCATAGAATTGTTTCGAAATGCGTTCTTATACACAAAAGCCTTCAAATAGCGTTAAACTATTCAATCACTGATTGATTGTCTCCGCCATCTTTTGGAGAGAGGGTTTGTATGGCTAAAAAACGCAATGGGCGCCAGGAGGCCATTAGAGATATTGTGCGCAATAAGGACGTCCGTACGCAGCGCGTGCTGGTCGATGAGCTCCGTGCTATGGGCTTTGATTGCACGCAGGCGACTGTCTCTCGCGATATTGCCGACATGGGGCTGCGTAAGCTCCCTGAGGGCATCTATGTTCTGGCAGAGGACCTGCACCTGCAGCGTATGGTTTCCGAGCTCGTAACGGGCGTTCTGCGTACCGATAATCTGGTCATGATCAAGGCTCAGCCTGGCACGGCTTCCGGCATCGCCGCCGCCGTTGATGCGGCAGAGTTGCCCGATGTGCTTGGCTCGCTTGCCGGCAACGATACGATTTTGGTTATTGCCCAGACGGCTGAGGACGGCGAGCGTCTTGAGGCGCTGATCAATAAGCTGAGCAATTCTCGCAAGTAGGCGTGCGGGTCGTGCGCTCGGCACTGTGCGCGCTGACATAGTGGCTTGTAAGGGGTATCGACGTTGGTCGGTGCCCCCTTTTTTGTCTGCCGGTATAAAGACCGCCCATCAGGTCGCTTTAAACTAAAAAGGCCCCCGAGCAGTTTAATAAGCTGCTCAGGGGCCTTGTTGCTTATGGCCGGATGATTTCTAGCCGACCGTATCGTCAGGCGTGGGCGAGGGGTCGGGAGTGGGTGTAGGTGTAGGCGTAGGCGTAGGCGTGCCGCCATCGCCGCCGGTCGAACCACCAGTGGAGCCGCCCGTCGAGCCACCGGTCGTACCGGTGCCGCCGGTGGTATCGCCGCCCGTGGTCTCGGTGGTCGTGGTCGTCGTGGTAGTCGTTGTGGTGGTTTCCTCTTCGTCCTCGTTCTCGTCCTTGTCGTCGTTCTCCGTCTTCTTGGTGTTGTTGGTGCCGTAGAACTTCCAGACGCTGTTGTTCTTGTAGGTGGGCGCCGTTCCGGTCGCAAACTCCTCGCGCTCGGTACCGGTCAGAACGGTGTTCATAAACCGCTTAAAGACAGGCAGGTTGGTGCTGTCGCCCAGCAGGTCCGTGCCGTATTTTTGGATGGGAATCTCGCCCGCGGAATAGCCGGTCCACAGGGCGCACGCCAGCTGCGGGGTATAGCCGCAGAACCACAGGTTGGTGGTGTTGTCGGTGGTGCCCGTCTTGCCGGCATAGGGCTGGTTGACGCTCAGGGCGCCGGCAGCACCCGTACCGCCGCCCTTCATGACGCCGGACAGAACATCGGTGACCGCGGCGGCCTCGCCCTCGGTAAGCACCTGTGAGGGATTGTCGGTGTGCTGGTACAGCACCGAACCGGTACGAGAGTCAATCTCGGTGATGGCGATCGGCTGGCGATAGTAGCCGCCGTTGGCAAACGTCGCGTAGGCGGCGGCCATCTCGAGCGGCGAGATCGAGCCGGTGCCGAGGGTCATGACGGGAACGTCCTCGATGTTGTCCTTGGCGGGATCGATGCCGAGCTTTTTGACGAGCGAGATGATCTTGCTGTTGCCGACGGCTTCCGCCACCTGGATGTAGCCGGTGTTGGAGGAGTATGCCGTCGCCTGCTTAAGCGTGATGTTGCCATAGCTATGGTTGGCGTAGTTTTGGACCTCGGTCGTGGTGCCCTTGGCCTTGAGTGGCGAGTTGCAGTTGAGGGTGACGTTGGGGTTCATGCCGTTTTGGATGGCAGTTGCCAGCGTAAAGGCCTTAAAGGTGGAGCCGACGGGACGCTTGGCCGTGGCATGGTTTACGTGGTTCTCGTCGGCGTTGTAGTCGTAGCCGCCCACCATGCACTTGATGTAGCCGGTCTTGGGGTCGACGACGACCATGCCCATGTCCAGGCCGTCGAGTGAGAGCGTGTCGAGCTGCTCGCGGACGGCATTCTCTGCCACCTGCTGCATCGTGGGGTCGATGGTGGTCTTGACGGTCAGACCGCCCTTAAAGAGCACGTCGGTCGAGAACTCCTGCTCCAGCAGCTGCTTGACATAGGCGACAAAGTAGGGCTGCGAGTATACGTCGACGCCACTGCCCGAAATCTCGGTCACGTTGAGGGTGATGGGCTCGGCCTGTGCGGCATCGTGCTCCTCCTGGGTGATGTGGCCCAGGCGCAGCATGTTGTCGAGAACCTTGTTGCGGCGAGACAGTGCCAGATCGGGATTGACCGTGGGGTCGTACTGCGAGGGCGAGTTGGGAAGGCCGATCAACAGTGCGGCTTCGCTCAGGGTGAGGTCTGCGGCGCTCTTGGACAGGTAGGTCTCGGCTGCGGCCTCGATGCCGTAGGCGCCGTGGCCGTAATAGATGGTGTTGAGGTACATCATGAGGATCTCGTCTTTGGAGTACATATCCTCCATCTTTACGGCGATGTAGGCCTCGCGCACCTTACGCTCGATGGTCGAGTCGAACTGCTCCTCCTGCAGGATGGTGTTGCGCACCAGCTGCTGGGTGATAGTCGAGGCGCCTTCGTGCCCGCCGCCGAGGGTTGCCACCGCAGCACGCGCGATACCCCACAGGTCGATACCGCCGTGCTCGTAGAAGCGCTCGTCCTCGACGTCAACGGTGCCCTGCAGCACGTAGGGGGAGACCTCGTCCTTGGTGATGGACTTGCGGTTTTGCGTGTAGAAGCTCGCGATCTTGTTGCCGTTGCAATCGACGATCTCGGTGGGCTCGCTCACCAGATACGCGTTGGCGTCGGTGTAGTCGGGCAGATCGGACAGCCAGCGGTTGACGTTGCCGACCATGCCGATGCCAAATGCCACGCCCGCAATCAGCAGAAAGCCCAAAAACGAGAGCAGGATTATGGGCAGAGCATGCGTCTTTGAACGGCTGCGTCCCTGTCGTTGGCGAGGACCCATATATTGACCTCCAGGTATGTCGTGCCGGACGGTGGATGTGCCGTCGGGGCAGGATGGACATAAGTTATTACACGATAAACCAAACGGGGCGCGCGAGGCCTCGTGTATGCTGGAAGACGGCATTTTTCAGAGTGAATGCATACCTTGGTAAGGAGTTTGTCGATGGCGATTCGGACGATGGGGCCGAGCGGACAATACGAGACTGGATTGGATGCTGCCGGTGCGGCGCTGCCCGAGCTGCTGGCGCCGGCGGGCGGGCTCGACCAGATGCTTGCGGCCATCGCCGCGGGTGCCGATGCCATCTATGCGGGGTTGGGCGGCTTTAACGCCCGTGTGAGCGCCCATGGCTTTACGGATGACGAGTTTGCGCGCGGCTGCGCCGTGGCGCATGCCCATGGCGTGCGTGTGTACGTAACGCTCAACGTGTACGTGTTTGACGATGAGTTGTCCGACGCGGTGGCGCTGGGAGCTCATGCACTGGAGCTGGGTGCCGATGCTCTGATTGTCGCCGATGCCGGGTTGGCCTGCGCGCTGCGCGCGGCGATTCCCGGGGTCGAGATTCACCTGTCTACGCAGGCGGGCGTTCATAGCGAAGGCGCCGTGCGGCTTGCCGCCGATGAGCTGGGGGTCGAGCGCGTGACGACGGCACGCGAGCTGACGGTCGACGAGATTGCGGCGCTATGTGCCACGGGCGTGCCCATCGAGGTATTCTGCCACGGTGCGATTTGCATCGGCTATTCGGGGGCGTGCGAGTTTTCGGCCCTGCGGCGTGGGCGCTCGGCGATGCGCGGCGACTGCACGCAGCCGTGCCGTCTGGCGTACGACCTAGTGGACGAGGCGGGACAGAGCGTTGTCGCCGTCGAGGGAGATCGCCTGCTGTGCCCGCGCGACTATCTGGGTATTGCACATCTGCCTGAGCTTGTAGATGCCGGCGTGGCGTCGCTCAAGATCGAGGGGCGCATGAAGAACCCCGATTACGTATTCAATGTGGTGCGGGTGTGGCGCCGGGCACTTGATATACTGTGCGATGGCGCGTGGGACCCCGGTGCCGTGGAAGAGCTTGAGCGCGAGCTGGGAAGGTCGTTCAACCGTGGGTTTACCGATGTGTACCTGCGAGGGCGTTCGGGTGCCGAGCTGATGAGCTTTGAGCGTGCGATTAACCAGGGCGTGCGCGTGGGGCGCTTGGTCGCTGTGGGCCACGAAGAGGTGACCGTTGAGCTCGACGCCGCCGTGGCGGCGGGTGACACGCTCGAGATCCGGTTCTATCCGGGTGTCGACGCGCGTCCCGATGTGCCCAAGCGCTGGCCGCAGGTGCCCTGCCCGGTGGATGCCGCAGCGGGGAAGCTCGTCGTCGTGCATTGCAAGCGTAAGGTGGACGCGGGCTGCGAGGTATACCTGATTCGCAGCGCCGGCGTGTTGGATCAGACGGCGGCGGTGTTGGAGCGCATGCGGGCCGAGGCGGATGCGATTGCGCCCGTTGAGCGTGCCGTTGAGGTGCTGCCCTTTGAGGGCGTTGCGGTGGATGGCGGTGCATCGACGGAGTTGGTGGAGTGCGCGGTTCCCACTCGCATGGTTTTTGCTTGGCAGCTGATGGATGCCGACCCGCGCGGAGAACTCGATTTGTCCGACGCCGTTGTGGTGCTTGACGAGGTGTGCCGCGCGAGTGACGCTGACTGGACCCGCTCACTGATGCAGCGTGCCGGGCGCGTCGTCTGCCGCAACCTGGGACAGGTGGTGATCGCTCGCGAGCTGGGCGTGACGTTTGACGTGGCGGCGCCGGTGTTCTGCGCGAATCGGGCCACGCTTACCTGGCTGCGCGGACTCGGTGCGGGGCGGGTGTACTTGCCGGCCGAGTTGCTCGGCAATGATGCGGAGCGTATTGCCGAACTGGCTGCTGAACCCGGCGTCTTGGGTCCGGTCGACGCCGACCGTCCCGAGCTTATGGTGTGCGAGCACTGCCTGCTGACCGCCGAGGGCGTCTGCGCCACCGATGCGACGGGACAGGTCCGTTGCCGCGACTGCTTGCGTCGTCGGCAGGCACGCTATCTGGTCGAGCGTGACGGTACACGTCTGCCAGTTGCCATTGACGCATGCGGCAGGACGAGGATTTTCCTGTCGTAGGTGCCGCGTCGCGTCAGTTTGTTATCATATGAGAGTTTATGGACTTCCAGCACCGCCGTTTTCGGCGAGGGTGCTATAGCAAAAGGAGGATACCCAATGCTGTCTGTTGACGAGCAAATGCGTATCATCACCTCGGGCGCCGCGCAGATCGTTCCCGAGGCCGACCTTCGCAAGAAGCTTGAGAAGGGCGAGCCCCTCAACATCAAGCTCGGCGTCGACCCCACCAGTCCCGACCTGCACCTGGGCCACGCCGTGCCGCTGCGCAAGATGCGTCAGTTCCAGGACCTGGGCCACAACGTCACCCTCATCATCGGCAATGGTACCGCGTTGATTGGCGACCCTTCGGGCAAGAATTCCACCCGTCCGCAGCTTTCGCAGGAGCAGATCGAGGCCAATGCCGAGACCTACGTGAGCCAGGCCATGAAGATCCTGGATCCCGAGAAGACCACCATCGTGCACAACGGCGACTGGATTCTTTCGATGGACCTGGCCGGTCTGCTGCAGGTGTGTTCCAAGTTCACCGTCGCCCGCATCCTTGAGCGCGACGACTTTACCAAGCGCTACCAGTCTCAGACGCCGATCGCCCTGCATGAGTTCCTGTATCCCGTGATGCAGGCTTTCGACTCCGTGCAGATCAAGGCCGACGTCGAGATGGGCGGCACCGATCAGCTCTTCAACCTGCTCGCTGGCCGTGAGCTCATGGAGAAGATGGGCATGGAGCCCCAGATCGCGCTCACCATGCCGCTGCTCGAGGGCACCGACGGCGTGCGCAAGATGTCCAAGTCCTATGGCAACTACATCGGCCTGACCGACGCGCCCAAGGATATGTTCGGCAAGACCATGTCCATCCCCGATGAGATGATCGGCAAGTACTACCGCCTGGCGAGCTCGCTCACCCCGGCCGAGGTCGACAAGATCGACGCTGCCCTGGCCGACGGTTCCGCCGATCCCTACGAGCTCAAGCGCGCTCTGGGTCGCGACCTGTGCGACACCTACCACGGCGCCGGTGCCGGCGACGAGGCTCAGGCCGAGTTCGACCGCGTGTTCAAGGAGGGCCAGCTCGCCGACTTCCCCGAGAAGCACGTTGAGCTGACCGTCAACGACGAGGGCCAGATCTACCTCGCTGGCCTGCTCAAGGACCTGGGTCTTTCGGCGAGCGCCGGCCAGGCTCGTCGCGATATCGACGGCGGCGGCGTCAAGATCAACGGCAAGGCCGTGGCTCCCAAGAGCTACAACATCGACCCCAGCGCCCTCAAGCTGGGCGACACCCTCTCCGTGGGCAAGCGCAAGGGCTTTAAGTTGATTTAGTTCCACCGTTCTAACGAACGGCGGACCGGCCGACGCTGCGCGGGCCGCATTTGGACAATCTGACGTTCAACTTCAAGGGCGCGACCAGAAGGTCAGCGCCCTTTCGTTTCACGTCACCTTGTCTCAAATGCGGCCCGCTCGCTGTCGTTGCCAAAACATCGGCGTTTTTGTTGTCGGGACGGCAGTTAGTAGTCGTCGAGTAGTCATTGGTGCTCAGCGGCAGTCCCCATTGCACCAAGTGGCGTGTGCCGTTAAGCGGAGGGGCGTATTGTTGACCCATCGTTTGGGCATACAATGGCTATGAGCATGCTGCGGTGAAGGCTTGTCCGCTCCGCAGCTTTTTTCTACGGTTAAAGGAGAATGTATGTCCGTTGAGGTCATGAGGTCCGTGATCGAGGCCGCCGAGGGTCGCGTGCCCGTCGACACGCTGTTTACCAATGCGCAAATCGTCGACGTGTACGGTCAGCGCGTGGCGCCCGGTAGCGTTGCCGTCAAGGACGGCGTAATCGTCGGCGTGCTCTACGACGGTCGCGACGATGCCGCCGGTACCTACGAGGCTGCCGAGGTTATCGACTGCCAGGGTCGTTATCTCGCCCCTGGTTTTATTGACGGACATCTGCACATTGAGTCCTCGAACATTCGCCCCGCCGAGTATGCGCGCATGGCGGCGACGCGCGGTACTACCACCGCCATTGCCGACAGCCACGAGATCGCCAACGTGGCGGGGCTCGACGGCCTGCGCTTTATGATCGAGGACGGTCGCCGCGCGCCCATTTCCATCAAATACATGATGCCTTCGTGCGTGCCCGCGCTGCCCGACGAGCAGGCTGGTGCCGTTATTTCGGCTGCCGATATGCAGGCGTTTTTTGCCGAGCATCCGGGTGACGTTTTTGGCCTGGGCGAGATGATGAACCTGCCGGGCGTCTTTATGGCCGACCCTGAGACCTGTGCTCGCATCGATGCTGCCAACCAGACACCGTCCAAGCAGGTCGACGGCCATGCGCCGCTCGTTGCCGGCAAGGACCTCAACGCCTATGCCGCGGCGGGCATTATCGCCGACCACGAGTCGACGATTCCCGAGGAGGCACTCGACAAGCTGTCTCGTGGCATGTATGTGATGCTGCGCGAGGGTACGTGCAGCCATGACCTGGCCAACCTGTCGCCGGTGCTGCTGGAGAATCCCGCGCGCGCCCGCCGCTGCTGCTTTGCGACTGACGACTGCGCCCCCTCCGATGCTCTTTCGACCGGCATGATCGACAATGCCTGCCGTGTGGCGATTGAGGCCGGTATCGACCCCGTGGTCGCTATCTCTATGGCGTCCCTTTCCACGGCTGAGGCGTTTGGCCTGGACCACGGCTGCCGCGACCCGCACGAGCTGCGTGGCGCCATCGCCCCGGGCAAGCGTGCTGACCTGCTGGTACTCAACGACCTGACGTTTGCCACGGCCCCGCATCGCGTATATGCCGCCGGTGCTCTGGTGGCGCAGGACGGCACCTTTGTGGGCGAGATTGCACCCGAGATGGCCGAGGTTGCGGCCCTTGCCGATGAGCTGCGCGCCTCCGTTAAGCTGCCGAAGCTTTCGCTCGACGTATTCGACTATGCCTTTAAGCTGGGTGAGGCCGTGATCGACGTGGTGCCGGGCAAGGCCATTACGGGTGTGGCTCGCCCCGAGAGCGCCGAGGACTTGCGCCGCATTATGCTGATCGAGCGCCATGGCCGCGGCGTGTCGCTGCAGGCCGAGGGCGCCGATGGCGACGGCCCCGCTGGCCTGGGCCTGGTCGGCAAGCATATCGGTCGCGGCTGGGTGCGTGGTTTTACCATCACGGGCGGTGCCATTGCCTCCACGATCGGCCACGACTCGCACAACGTGTGCGTGGTGGGCGACAATGCGGCGGATATGATGGCTGCCGTTGAGGCCGTGGGCCAGGGCGGCCACGTGCTGGTGCGCAACGGCGAGGTCGTGGCGCGTATTCCGCTGGCGCTCGGTGGCCTTATGAGCGAAGGCACGGCCGAGGACGTTGCCG
>CAUBQN010000045.1 GCA_958438125.1 uncultured Collinsella sp. | reverse complement strand
TGCCGTCCCATCAGTATCCGACCGGCCTTGTGACGAGCATTGCGCGTCGCTATGCACTTCTGAGCTGGGCCGCCGAGCGACCAGGTCGGTATCTCATCGAAGATGACTTTGATTGTGAGTTTCGCCTTGCCGGGAAGCCGATTCCCGCGCTCGCGTCGATTGATGCCGCCCAGTCGGTTATCTACACCAACACGTTTTCGAAGAGCCTTTCATCGGCGTTGCGTCTAGCGTACATGGTGCTGCCCGATGAGCTAATGGAGCGGTTTAGGCGCAACCTTGGTTTCTACGCCTCGTCGGTGAGCTCTGTTGACCAGGTCGCTTTGGCGCGTTTGCTGGAATCTGGTGATTACGAGCGACATGTGAACCGCGTGCGCGTTCGTGCTCGCGAGGCGCGTGATGGCCTGACCTCGCTTGTACGGAAAGCGTTTCCGGCAGGGGAGGTCTCGATCGAACACGCAGACGCGGGCCTTTACTGCACTGTGGTTGCGGAGTGCGAAGCGGGCGGAAGCTCTTTTGCGCAGGCCCTCACGCGCTCGAGTATCCCTTTTGTCGATATCAGTGACTGTTATTGGTGTGCCGATGGCGCATCTGTCCCTAAAAACTCAACTCAAATTCTTGTCCAGTATGACGATTTGAGTCCAAAAATGCTTAATACCTTGGAATTGCAGCTAATGGGGGGTGCTCTGCAATCTAAGTGAGTAGACTTTTGGCGTGATGGCGAGCGGGTAGTTTTGTAGCAAGCTATCTACCTGCGGTTTTGAAAAGCAAGATGACCGGCCTGCTCGGGATGTTCAAAAAAGTCTACTCACTTGCCGCGCAAAGCTCCTGCATGAGAAAAAAATGGGGTTTTCAACAGGGCTTCGTCCAGCTCTCGGCAAGCTTTTGGCCAGTTGGGGAGGGCTGTTGAAAACTTGGCAGTCCGTTCGGCGCCATTTTTGGTGCGTTCGCGCCAATGCGTGACTGACTGGGTTGAAATTCGTGTTCTCCTGTGCCTATGAAGGATCTACTTTGTGACATATCGGCTTTTAGGTACTGGCGTTTGCCTCCTCAAGTCCGCGCTTTGTGTCCGCCGCTTCCACGACCGGAAGAAGACCGGCAGCGATATGATCTTGCCCGCAACCCGACGGCTGCGGTCGCGCTCGGTTTTCCGTTGTATACATTGGTTCGGACGAGAAACAAACGGACTTGTCCTGCCAACATTAGGCAGCGGCTGTTTCTTGGTGAGCTCCCCAGGGAATCCGTGCTGGAAACGGAGCATGGGTTTTTGGTTACGTCTCCTCTACTGACGACATTCATCATGTCGCGGCATCTGACGGATCTTCAGCTTCTTTTGGTATTGGCGGAGATGTGTGGCTTGTTTGCGGTGTGTGCCCTGCCGGCGGCACTTGAGGCGGAGCTTTCGCATGCAATTGATTCGGGCGCGATTTCGACAACGTTCGGTTGGGTGCGCTGCCCGTCCGAGGACGGCACCGCCTCAAATTTATGGCGTCGAGACGCTTTGGTTTTGGGCGGAGACCTTGACCGTTTTTGTTCAGATGTTTGCGGGATGCGTTACGGCAATAGATTTATGGCGGTATCGCAACTCGTTCCATTGGGTGCCGCGTCGCCTTTTGAGGTCGAGGCGTATTTGTTGCTTGGACTGCCGCGAGCCCTGGGAGGCGAAAGTTTTTGCGGCATAGAGCTTAATGTTGAAGTGATGCTAAGCACAAGTGCTCGAGCGATTGTGGGAAAGTCCCGTGTATATATCGACCTACTTCTTTCTTCGCCGGACGGCAGGCGACAGGTGGCCATTGAATGTCAGGGAAAGGCCTCGCACGGACGCGCAGGGGATGGCTTGCGTGACGCTGACCGCATGACGGCCCTTCAGGCCATGGGCTACGATGTGCTTCTCCTGACACACAGACAGATATCGGATGAGGATAGATTCCGCGCGATCGTTAAGGCCATATGCAGGATGCTCGATGCTGAATATCGTGATAAAAGCTCGGATGAGCAAAGGGCTGAGACATTACTCCGGTCTGAACTATTCGTTGACTGGACAAAATTGGGAGTAATTGACGGAAAGATGCCCGTTAGACACAAAATGGCTCGATCGTGGACGGCTGCGAATCTAAGTGAGTAGACTTTTGGCACTTTGGCGACTAGGTCGTTTTGCAACAAGGCATTTACCTGCGGCTTTATAAAGTGATATGGATGGTCTGCTCGGCAAGTTCCAAAAAGTCTACTCACTTAGTTTTTGACGAGAAGCCGATGCCGAAGACGGTCCTATTTCAGGGCGTTAACAAGTTCGTGAGGCACGAAAAAGGCCCGAACCAATACGGTCCGGGCCTCATCGAGCTTGAGGTTATGTCTCAGGCGGTTGGCTTAGCCAAAGTAGCGCTTGAGCAGGCCGGCGAAAGCCTTGCCGTGGCGGGCCTCGTCGCGAGCCATCTCGTGCACGGTGTCGTGGATGGCATCGAGGCCGGCGGCCTTGGCGCGCTTGGCAAGATCGGTCTTGCCGGCGGTGGCGCCGTTCTCGGCCTCAACGCGCATCTCGAGGTTCTTCTTGGTGGAGTCGGTCACGACCTCGCCCAGGAGCTCGGCGAACTTGGCGGCATGCTCGGCCTCCTCGTGGGCAGCCTTCTCCCAGTACAGGCCGATCTCGGGATAGCCCTCGCGATGAGCGACGCGAGCCATGGCCAGGTACATACCGACCTCGGAGCACTCGCCCTCAAAGTTGGCGCGCAGGTCGGCAACGATGTCCTCAGAGACACCCTCCATCTTGGCGACGCCCACGACGTGCTCGGCGGCCCACTCGAGCTGGCCCTCCTCCTGCTTCAGGAAACGAGAACCGGGAACGCCGCACTGGGGGCACTTAAAATCCTCGGGCAGCTGGTCGCCGTCGAACTCTTCCACATAACCGCAAACGGGGCAAACAAACTTCATGATTCGATCCTTTCGATCGATGGCGATTGCGCGCTCGTCCGGTCCCGTAAGGGCCCTCTCCGGACGTGCGTCTTGACGAGTTCTATTATCCATAAATGCAACCAAATGTGAAGCCTATTAGGAATGATTTTTAATAAAACAATTTTGAGATATGAAGATGTTGATTGATTAACGATTGGCAGGCCGTCTTTGACCGCCGCTGAGTACAATCGGGCGAGCAAATGTTGACCTATCAACAAATGAAGGAGTTTCCTTTATGCATCTAGCGCGTCGTGCCTGGTGCCGAACATATCAGACGGTTTTTCGCATTGCATTGCCGATCCTGCCCTATACCGAGCCGCGCATTTTAGAGCATGCCGAGGATGTGCCCGCGGTGCTTCAAAAGCGCTCGATTCAGAAGGTCCTTATCGTGACGGATCCCGGCATTGCCCGTCTGGGGCTCACGGCACCGCTCGAGACGGCGCTCGTATCCAGGGGGATTGGCGTTACGGTCTATGCCGAAACGCGTGCGAACCCCACGGTCTCAAACGTGGAGGAAGCGGCGTTCCTGTATCGAGAGAGCGCCTGTCAGGCCATTATCGGTTTTGGCGGAGGATCAGCCATGGACTGCGCCAAGGGTGTGGGGGCGCGCATTGCGCAGCCAAACAAGCCCATCAACAAGATGCGCGGCCTACTGCGGATTCATCGTCTCCTGCCGCTGCTCATCGCCGTTCCAACTACGGCGGGCACGGGAAGTGAGGTAACGCTTGCAGCGGTAATTACCGATGACGAGACGCACTACAAGTACCCCATTAACGACTTTGTGCTTATCCCGCGCTTTGCGGTGCACGACCCCGAGTTTACGCGCGGCCTGCCCGCCTCCATTACGGGGCAAACGGGCATGGATGCTCTAACGCATGCTGTCGAGGCCTTTATCGGGCGCAGTACCACGCCCTATACGCGCAAGATGGCGCGTCAGGCGGTGCTGCTCATCCACGACAATTTGCTCGATGCTTATGAGCGTGGGGACAACATACGGGCGCGCCGCAATATGCTTTCGGCAGCGTATAAAGCGGGTGTTGCCTTTACGCGCTCCTACGTTGGATACGTTCATGCCATCGCGCACAGTCTGGGCGGACGTTATGGGATTCCCCACGGTTTGGCCAACGCCATTATCCTGCCGCACATGCTTCGCGCCTATGGTGAAGCTGCTGCTCCTAAGCTCGCCGACCTCGCCCGCATGGCTGGTATCGCGCCGGCTAACGCACAGGACAACCTGGCGGCCGAAGCCTTTATCGATTGGGTCGATCGAATGAACGCCACCTTGGACATTCCCAAATATGTCTCGGGCATTCGCCGCTCCGACATTCCGCAGATGGCGGCGAATGCCGATGCCGAGGCCAATCCCCTGTACCCCGTTCCGCTTTTAATGGACCGCTTGGAGCTCGAGCATATGTATGAAGTCGTTGCGGGTGGTATGTTTGAGGACGAGAACTAGGAGGGTGCCATGAACACCGAGGAAATTGCGCGCATCGTCGGCGATCAGCGCACTTACTTTAAAACGCACGCTACGTTTGATGTTGATGCCCGACGTCGCGCGCTCGTGAGTTTACGCGATGCGGTACGGGCGCACGAGGCCGATATTGCCCATGCACTCAAGACCGATTTGGGAAAGTCGCATGACGAGGCATATATGTGCGAGATCGGCACGTCGCTTTCCGAGATTCGTCATCAGATCGCTCACGTGGCTCGATGGAGTCGTCCGCGCCTGCGTCCGTGTGACCTTGCCAACGCCGTGAGTGTGTGCAAAACGCAAGCCGTGCCCTATGGCGTCACGCTCATCATGGCTCCGTGGAACTACCCGTTTTTGCTAACACTCGAGCCGCTCGCCGGCGCCCTTGCCGCGGGCAATACCGTGGTCATCAAGCCGAGTGCCTATGCTTCGGCATCGAGTGCGGTGCTCAAGCAAATCTGTGAAGAGGCATTTGATCCGTGCCTGGTGACGGTTGTCGAGGGCGGGCGCGCCGAAAACGAAGCGCTGCTCGATGAGTGCTGGGACAAGATCTTCTTTACCGGTAGCGTTTCGGTCGGCAAGCTCGTTATGGAGCGCGCGAGTAAAAACCTCACGCCCGTGACGCTTGAGCTGGGCGGCAAGAGCCCCTGCATCGTGGATGCGACGGCAAACTTGAAGGTCGCGGCACGGCGTATCGCCTTTGGCAAATGGCTCAACATGGGGCAGACCTGCGTGGCGCCCGACTACCTGCTGGTCGATACGCGCGTGCACGACGAGCTGCTGGGCCTCATCAAGGAAGAGGTCCGCCGTATGTTTGGTGAGCATCCGCTCGATAACGAGGATTACGGGCATATCGTCAACGCCAAGCATTTTGCGCGCGTGCGCGGGCTGATCGATCCCGATAAGGTCGTGCTTGGAGGCACCGCGCGGGAGACTTCGCTGAAGATCGAGCCGACAATTTTGGACGGCGTGACCCCCGATGACGCCGTGATGCAGGAGGAGATCTTCGGTCCCATCTTGCCGGTGCTGACGTTTGAGAGCCTAGACGAGGCCGAAGCGTTTATTGCGGATCGTCCGACGCCGCTGGCCCTGTATATCTTTAGTCAGGATCGCGCAGTTCAGCAGCGCTTCGTGCGTTACGTGCCCTTTGGCGGTGGCTGTGTCAACGACACGATCATGCACTTGGCTACGAGCCATATGGGCTTTGGCGGCATGGGCGCGAGCGGTATGGGGCAGTACCATGGACGCGAGAGCTTCGATACGTTTAGCCACAAGAAGAGTATCGTGAACAAGGCAACTTGGCTGGACGTGCCGTTTCGGTATGCGCCCTACGCAAGCTGGAAGCACAAGTTCGTGCGCATGTTTGTTCATTAGAAAAGGGCGCAGGTAATACGAACAAGTGTTCCTATTACCTGCATTTTGCGTTAGACTACTGTTATGGAGCACGGATGGGCCAACTCCCTTTAGAAGGGATTTGGTATGAACGTAAGCGATGTTATTTCGTTATTGGCGTTGTTGATTGCGGCTATCGAACTCGGTCTGTTTATCGGCCGAATGAAATAGCCGCCCCCGCGTAAGCGAAGACGGCCACTTCTCACGATGAAAACGTGTATCGGAGTTGGCAAGACCCGCGGCAACGGGTGCCATCCGTGTTCCTATCTTATCTGCAAGCGTTCTGTCGCGCAAGCGTTGAGGCAAACGATTGAAGGACGCAGACAGGATGTATTTGTGTCCGCACGGGACCGTAGACTTCTCAATAAGGTTACACACCGGTTTATCCGGCCGTTAGAGGAGCTGCTATGTACGAGCCTTCGCGTGTTCTTCTGTCATTTCACATTGCAGGATTTCAGTATGCCGATGGCGCCTTGGTCTTGGGCGATCTTAAAGCGGGCGATAAGCTGACGCTGTGTGCCGAGCGCGATAATCCCCATGACCCTGAGGCGGTTGCGATTTATTACGGCAACACCAAGCTTGGCTATGTTCCGGGAAACGAGGTCGGCCCACTGTCCTTGATGATGTATTACGGCCACGAGGACGTATTTGAGGGCCGCGTGCAACAGGTTGCCCCCGAGCGCAGCCCGTGGCATCAGGTGCGCGTTGGGCTCTATGTGGTGGATGCTCGCTAATCGGTATGGGAGACTGCCATGTTTGATGACGATGACCTGTTCGATCTGACAGACGATCCGTTTGAGTGGGATACGCTACTCGATGACGATGAGCTAGAGCAGGATCGCAAAAAGAAAAAGGATAAGAACGCCCAGGGCAAAGGTTCGAATAAAAAGGACAAACGCCGCCGGGGTCTGTTCGGTGGGCTCTTTGGATAACCGCCGCATCGCTGTGTCTGTATACTTAGCACGAGTTTGACGCGTTGCGAAATGAGGGCATAGACGATGATGTGGTTTACCGCCGACCTGCACCTGGGCGATACGAATATCTTGCACGATATGGATCGGCCGTTTGATTCGGTCGAGGAGATGAACCGCAAGGTCATCGATGCCGTCAATGAGTGCGTAGCGGCGGACGACCGTCTCTATATCTTGGGGGACTTTACCTATCGTTTGCCCCTGGCGGAGGCGGTGCGCCTGCGCGAGCGCATCGAATGCCAGAATGTGACGCTCATCCGTGGTAACCATGATAGCGACTGGGAAGATCCAGCTGCGCCCCAAATCTGGGAAGACATGCGTGATTATTTGGAGGTTGCTCCCGGCTATGCCAAGGGCCATCGTCTGGTTATGAGCCACTATCCCATGCTCAGCTGGAATGGCAAGGCGCGTGGCGCCATTATGCTGCACGGGCATATCCACAGCAGGGGTGACCGCGCCAACGCACGCAACCGCAATCGCGAGCGCCCCATTTACCGCTACGATGTGGGCCTCGACGCCAATGACTACAAGCCCGTAAGCCGTGACCAGATTCTCGGCTTTTTTGGACTGTAATTCTCGAACCACCACAAAGGGGACAGGCACCTTTGCGGTGGTTCTGGCGCCGTTGCCATTATGGCGGCGGCGCCTTTTTTGTCCGTGCGGCGCGGTAGAGTGTAGGCGGTTGAAATTTGCGTCCATCGAGGAGCTGCTATGAACGAGATCAAGTGCCCGCATTGCGGCGAAGTTTTTAAGGTCGATGCGTCCGGCTATGCGGATATCGTCAAGCAAGTGCGCGATGCCGAGTTCTCGCGCGACCTGGATGAGCGTGTGAAGGCTGTCCAGCGCGAGGGCGAGCAGGCGCTGGAGCTTGAACGCTCGCGTTCGACGGCCGCCTTGCAAAAGGCAGAGTCTCAGCGCAACGCTCAGCTTGTCGAGCAGAAGAATGCTGCAGCTCAGCAGCTGGCACAAGAGGTTGCCAAGCGCGATGCCGAGCTTGCCGAGTTGCGCGCTAAGCTCGAGGGCGCTGCCGCAGAGCGCGAGAGTGCAAGCCAGCGCGCGGCGGTTGAGGCCCGTGCCGACGCTCAAAAGGAAAACGCCGAGCTTCAGCGAGAAATCGACAATTTGCGTGCGCAGCTGGAGCGCAAAGATGACGAAGCTAAGCTCGTCGAGTCGGCGGCGCGCAACGCTGCTCAAAACGATTTAGCTGCACGTGATGCTCAGATTGCCGAGCTGCAGGCCAGGCTTGCCGCGGCGGACAAGGCCCAGGAGATGGCGCTTGCCGCCGCTGCGGCTGAGTCGCAGCGCGAGCTCGATGCCGCTCGCAGCGAGGCCGAGCGCGCGCTTACTGACTATCGCGCGAAGGTGCAAGAGAAGTTTTCCGCCGCAAAGGCTCAGTCCGAGCAAGAGGCTGAGGGTCTGCGCGCCCAGCTGCGCGAGCAGGAGCTGATGGCAAAAATGAACCTGTCGGAGGCGGTCGCCGCGGCGGAGCGAGAGCGCGATGAGGCGCGTGCCAAACTGACGAGCGAGCTGGCGGTGCGCGATTCTCGCGAGGAACAGGCCAAGGCGGCACACGAGCTCGAGCTTGCGCAGGCCAAGCGCGCGAGCGATGACCTGATTCGCTACAAGGACGAAGAGATCGAGCGCCTTAAGGACATGAAGGTCCGCCTGTCCACCAAGATGGTGGGCGAGTCGCTCGAGCAGCACTGCGAGACCGAGTTTAACCGCCTGCGCATGACGGCGTTTCCCAACGCGTACTTCGAGAAGGACAACGATGCGTCCGAGGGCACCAAGGGCGACTTCATTTTCCGTGAGTGCGACGCGAGCGGCAACGAGGTCATTTCGATTATGTTCGAGATGAAAAACGAGAACGACGAGACTGCGACCAAGCATAAAAACGAGGACTTCTTTAAGAAACTCGATCACGATCGTCGCCAGAAAGGCTGTGAGTACGCGGTGCTCTGCACGTTGCTCGAACCCGAGAGCGAGCTTTACAACGCCGGCATCGTGGACGTGAGCTATCGCTACGAGAAGATGTACGTGATTCGCCCACAGTTCTTTATTCCCATGATCACGCTTCTTCGCAACGCCGCCATGGGTTCGCTGCGCTATAAGCAGGAACTGGCGGAGTACAAACAGCAGAATATCGACGTCACGAACTTCGAAGCCAAGATGGAGAAGTTCAAGAATGATTTCGGTCGCAACTACGAGATCGCGAGCCGCAAGTTCCAAACGGCGATTGATGAGATCGACAAGACGATTAGCCACCTGCAGAAAACCAAGGAGGCGTTGCTGTCCTCCGAGAACAATCTGCGCCTAGCCAACAAGAAGGCGGACGATCTTACCATTCGCAAGCTCACGTGGGGCAACAAGACCATGAAGACCGCGTTTGACGAGGCGCGCGGGGCTGCGACAGAGACAAACGATGAGCCAGCCGAGGCGGATTCGTATGAGGTCGAGGGTGCCGAGTAAGGCATAGCGTATAGTGCAAAAGTGGGGCCGCTGGCGATATTGCCAGCGGCCCCGTTTCGTTCCGGTAAGTTCGGCTAGTCTTCGAGCAGGTCCTCGATAAAGCCGACACGGTAGTTTTTGAAGATGACCTCGCCGCCGTCTTGCGTGGCGTCCAGGTCGACATCGCCCATGATGCCAAAGTCGTGGTCGCCATCCTCGTCGGCAAAGATCTGGTGCACGTGCCATACGTGCGCGGTCTTCTCGTCGGACTCGTCAATGGAAAACATCGCGGCGCTGCGGGCATCTCCGTCGGTGAGGATTTCCTCGTGCTGCTCGTGGTAAGCGTCGAGTGTTTTTTGCCAGCGGATCTCGCTCATGCCCCAGTCGTCGTCGAGCTCGCCCAGGTCGCGAACGTGCTCGCGGGCGGCAAGGGTCACGCGGCGGAAGAGCGCGTTGCGCACCAATAGCGTGCAGCCGCGACGGTCCGCCACGACCTCGTCGATGCCCTGCGGCGGCGCAGCATCGA
This sequence comes from uncultured Collinsella sp., assembly GCA_958438125.1. Lineage (GTDB taxonomy): Bacteria > Actinomycetota > Coriobacteriia > Coriobacteriales > Coriobacteriaceae > Collinsella. Next base: position 1,165 of record CAUBQN010000045.1, on the reverse strand, counting down.
GGGCTGCCGGGTTGCCGGCGTTCTCCCACTCGTCCACCAGGCTCGAGTCCACCGAGCGCACCACAAAGCCCAGCCACGAGATAATGTCGCGCAGGCGCTCGTCGCGCTTCTCGATGGGCACGGTGCGGTCGAGTGAACGGTAGGCCTCTGCTAGGTAGCGCAGCAAAATGCCCTCGGAGCGGGCGATGCCGAGCTTTTGGATATAGCCCTTAAAGTCGCTCGCGCTCTCCAGCATGTCGCGCAGGACGCTCTTGGGCGAGAGCTGGTAGTCGTTGGCCCAAGGTACTTCTTGGCAGTACTTGTCGAAGGCGGCATCGAGCAAGTCCTCGAGCGGCTTTTCGTAGGTGACGTCCTGAATGCGCTCCAGACGTTCCTCGTACTCTATGCCGTCGGCCTTCATTTCGGCCATCGCGCGGTCGCGCGCGGCGCGCTCCTGTGCGCGCAGCACCTGCTTGGGATCCTCGAGCGTTGCCTCGACCATCGAGATCAGATCCATGGTATAGGTCTCGCTCTCGGGGTCGAGCAGCTCCAACGCGGCAAGCAAGAACGGCGAGAGCGGCTGATCGAGTGCGAAGTCCTCGGGCAGATCGACCGTCAGCGCGTAGTCGATGTCCGGCGCGGCGTCAGCCGGAGCGTCGGGCGCGGGCGGCACCTCGGTGCGAACGACGACGCCGGAATCGATGAGTGTGGCGAAGATTTCGTCGGCGCGAACCTCGAGCTTGGCCTTTTCCTCGGGAGTCTGCAGGCTCGTTTCGATGAGGTCGTGTACGCGGGCTCGGGCATCGCCGCCCTGCTCGACCACGCTAATCACCATGGAGTGCGTGATGCGCAGGCGCGGCTTGAGCGTCTCGGGCTGCGTCTCAATCAGGCGCTCAAAGGTCTGCTTGTTCCAGGTGACAAAGCCCTCGGGGGCCTTTTTCTTTTTAATCTTACGGAGTTTTTTGGGGTCGTCGCCCGCCTTGGCCATAAGCTTGGCATTCTCGATCTCGTGCTCGGGTGCCTCGGCAATCACCATGCCCTCGGTATCGAAGCCCGAGCGGCCGGCGCGACCGGCAATCTGATGGAACTCACGGGCGCGCAGACGACGCATCTTGTAACCGTCGAACTTGGTGAGCGCGGTGAGCACCACGGTGTGGATGGGCACGTTGATGCCGACGCCGAGCGT
>CAUBQN010000044.1 GCA_958438125.1 uncultured Collinsella sp. | reverse complement strand
CCCGAGATAAAAATGGTATCCCAAAGGACGCATGTCTCATCGATCAGCGTCCGGAAGCGCTTTTTCATACCGACCGGGCTGCAACCGCCGCGGACATACCCCGTCGCGGCAAGCAGATCTTTGACATGCATCATGGTCAGCGACTTTTCGCCTGCGGCGCGCGCGGCGGCCTTGAGGTCGAGCTCGTCGGCAACAGGAATGCAGCACACGACATGGTCGTTGGACGGCGTCGTGCAGACCAGGGTCTTAAATCCCTGACCGGGCTCCTCGCCAAGCTGCTCGGAAATCGCGACGCCCAGACCTGACGATTCATCGCCATCGTCTTCGTACGTATGGAGAACATAGGAGATGCCGGCGCTTTCCAGCTCGCGCATCGCATTGGTTTTTGGCGTCTTAACAGCCTTTGCCATGGCACATCCTTTCCCTCGCAGAGCGACGCAAGGATTAAGTATAGGGCCAATTCCGCCGCATATGCCATCTCGACACACAGAAGCGCCACCGAATCAGAAGGAATCGGTGGCGCGTCGGTACTACAACGTCTCTTTACTGTGCGTCGAGCTGCGCCTGACGCTCACGGTCACGCTTGAGCAGCGGCGCCAAGAACTTGCCCGTGTAGCTCTGCGAACATGCCGCGACTTGCTCCGGCGTGCCTGAGACCACGACGGTTCCGCCGCCATTGCCGCCCTCGGGGCCCATATCGATCAGGCGGTCGGCAACCTTGATGACATCAAGGTTGTGCTCGATCACCAGAACCGTGTTGCCCGCATCGACCAGGCGCTGTAACACGTCGAGCAGCTGGCGAACATCCTCAAAATGGAGGCCGGTTGTGGGCTCGTCCAGAATGTAGAACGTCTTGCCTGTCTGGCGACGATGAAGCTCCTTGGCGAGCTTCACGCGCTGCGCCTCGCCGCCCGAAAGCGTCGTAGCGGGCTGGCCCAAGCTCACGTAGCCCAGACCCACGTCATATAGGGTCTGCAGTTTGCGCTTAATCTGCGGGATATTCCCAAAGAAAGCCAGTGCTTCGGTGACACTCATGTCGAGCACGTCCGAGATTGTCTTGCCGTGGTAGGTAACCTCGAGTGTCTCGCGGTTATAGCGCTTGCCGCCACATACCTCACAGGGGACATAGATATCGGGAAGGAAGTGCATCTCGATCTTGATCTGGCCATCGCCCTTGCACGCCTCGCAGCGACCGCCGCTTACGTTAAAGGAGAAACGTCCCGGCGAGTAGCCGCGCGCCTTCGACTCCGGCGTGCTTGCAAATAGCGCACGCAGATCATCCCACAGGCCAATATAGGTCGCAGGGTTCGAACGCGGCGTGCGACCGATCGGTGACTGGTCGATATCGATTACCTTATCGATGCACTCAATGCCCTCAATCTTCTTGTACGGCCCCACGGGACGCGTCGAACGATGGATGGCATTCGTAAGCGCGGGCGCAATCGTATCGGTGACCAGGGAGCTCTTGCCCGATCCCGAAACACCGGTAACGACTGTGAGCGTACCGAACTCAATCTTGGCGGTAACATTTTTGAGGTTGTTAGCGCGGGCGCCCGTGATCTTAAGACAGCCGCGGCCGGGCTTGCGGCGCTCATCGGGCACGCGGATCATCCGCTTGCCGGTCAAATAGGCACCCGTCATGGAATCGGGGCACGCCATGATATCGGCAGGCGTTCCCGCGGCGACCACGTGTCCGCCGTTAACGCCTGCACCGGGACCCATATCGATCACGTAGTCGGCAGCGCGAATTGTATCTTCGTCGTGCTCGACGACGATAACGGTATTGCCGATATCGCGCAAGCGCTCGAGCGTCTTGATCAGGCGTTCGTTATCGCGTTGGTGAAGGCCGATCGATGGCTCGTCCAGAATGTACAGAACGCCCATGAGGCCGGCGCCGATCTGCGTTGCCAGGCGAATGCGCTGGGCCTCACCGCCGGAAAGCGTCGCCGAGGCGCGATCGAGCGTCAGATAGTCGAGTCCGACATCGACCAGAAAACGCAGGCGCTCCAGGATTTCCTTGACGATGCGCCCGCCGATAAACTGCTGACGCTCGGTAAGCTCCAGGCCCTCAAAAAACTCGAGCGACTCGCGACACGACAGGCAGCAGACATCGTAAATGGACTTGCCGCCCACGGTGACGGCAAGCATCTCGGGACGCAGGCGAGCACCGTGACAGCTCGAGCATGGCTCTTCGCGAATGTATTTCTCCAAGCGAGCTCTGGTGTTCTCGTTCGTCGTCTCGCTGTAGCGCTCGTACAGGATATTGCGCACGCCCGAGAACTTAGTGTCCCACTGGCTGCGACGCCCATCGAGCTTTTGATAGTCGACCGAAATCTTCGTGTCGCCCATGCCATCCAAAAACGCACGACGCACCCGCGGGGGCAGGTCCTCCCATGGCGTATCGGCACTCACCTTAAAGTGTTTGCAGACCGCAGCAAAAATCTGCGGATAATAGTTGGAATTGCCGAACAGGCTGCCAAAGACTCCATCGGCAATCGACTTTGAGGGGTCTTCAATCAGCGCCTCGGCATCGACCGTCTTTTTAAAGCCCAGGCCATCGCACTCGGGACATGCACCATAGGGCGCGTTGAACGAGAAATCGCGCGGCTGCAGGTCGTCGATGGAATGCCCGTGTTCCGGGCACGCCAGTGCCAGCGAATACTCCAGCAGCTCGCCCTCGGTTCCCTCGGGAGCGTCGCGGTCGGGCAGCATGTACACGTTCACGTTACCGTGCGCCAGTGCCGTCGCCTGCTCAACGGACTCGGCAATGCGACCCAGGGAGTTCTCTCGAATCACGATACGGTCGACCACGACCTCAATGTCGTGTTTGAACTTCTTGTCCAGGTCGATAGGGTCGTCAAGCGAGCGCACCTCGCCGTCGACGCGCACACGGCTAAAGCCCTCCGCACGCAGGTCCTCAAACAGCTTGGCATATTCGCCCTTGCGTCCACGAACCACCGGCGCCAACACAAACGCGCGACGGCCCTCCCCCGCCGCCAGCACCTTATCGGCGACCTGATCGGTCGTCTGACGCTCGATGACACGACCGCACTCAGGACAGTGCGGCGTTCCCACGCGAGCAAACAGCAGACGCAGATAGTCGTAAATCTCGGTTACGGTGCCCACCGTCGAGCGTGGGTTTTTGGACGTCGTCTTCTGGTCGATCGACACGGCCGGCGACAGGCCGTCAATCGAGTCCAGATCGGGCTTGTCCATCTGGCCCAAAAACTGACGCGCATAGCTCGAAAGGCTCTCGACGTAACGGCGCTGGCCCTCGGCATAGATGGTATCGAACGCCAGCGAGCTCTTGCCCGATCCGGAAAGACCGGTTATGACCACGAGCTGGTCACGCGGAATGGAAACATCGATATCGCGCAGGTTATGCTCGCGCGCGCCACGAATAACGATAGAAGAATCAGACATGGAAGCTCCTTGCCTCCTACAACTTCAAATCACACTGACGATGAGTTTAACGCACTCGACGCGCACAGATGTTCGTAATACAAGATTCGCAGACCTTTTGCGTTGTCTGACGCCGCAGACTGCACGCTCGGTCCGTCCTTTCGAATACCGTCGATCGCCTACCACGCATCATGAATGACTCCCGCTCGCAAACGAGGGTACAATGACGCTCGTGTCACATCACGGGGCCCCGGCCCCAACATATACAAAGGAGTCATACATGGGTTGCGAGCACGCACAGGCCGCCGGCGGACAAACGTCGCCGTCGCAATTTGAGGAGAATACGCTGTCCGAGGTCAAACGCGTCATCGCCGTGCTTTCCGGCAAGGGCGGTGTCGGCAAGTCGTTTGTCACCGGTGCCATCGCCACCGAGCTTGCCCGTCACGGCCACAAGGTCGGCGTCCTCGATGCCGACATCACCGGTCCCTCTATCCCCAAGATGTTCGGTATGAGCGGACGCCACGTCCATGCCCTTGGCAACCTCATGCTGCCTGAAATCTCCGAGCACGGCGTCAAGGTCATGAGCTCCAACCTTCTGCTCCAAAACGAGACCGACCCCGTCCTTTGGCGCGGTCCGGTCATCGCAGGCGCCATCAGGCAGTTCTGGAGCGAGACCTCGTGGGGCCCCATCGACTACCTGCTGGTCGACATGCCTCCGGGAACAGGCGACGTCGCACTCACCGTCTTCCAGTCACTGCCCGTCGACGGCATCGTCATCGTCACGAGCCCGCAGGATCTGGTCTCGATGATCGTCGCCAAGGCGGTCAACATGGCCGAGAAGATGAACGTCCCCATTCTGGGCATCGTCGAGAACATGAGCTATATTGAGTGCCCCGACTGCGGCAAGAAGATCGAGGTCTTTGGCAAGAGCAAGCTCCCCGAGGTCGCAGAGCACTATAACCTCGACATCTTGGGCACGCTTCCCATTAATCCGGCACTCGCCGAGGCCTGCGATAAGGGCGAGGTCGAGACCGCGCTGCCCGATGGCATGTTGCCCAAGGCAGTCTCTGCCGTCGAGGCTATTACCCCGCACGAGACCGACGAGGCCTAAGTGAACACGAGCGCCTTCTATGACGTCCTGGTAATCGGCGGCGGGGCTTCAAGCCTCGCCGCCGCCATTACGGCCGCACGTGCTGGCAAAAGCGTCTGCATCGTTGAGCGCGATGTCGCCTGCGGCCTTAAGCTCCTTGCGACCGGTAACGGCCGCTGCAACCTCTCCAACGAATCGATTGATCCTCAGCGGTATAACCACCCCGCATTCGTCGAATCTGTCATGGGCCCCCAACCCGAACAAGAGCTTATGGGTTTCTTCTCCTCGCTGGGCATCATGACAACCTCCGAGGAAGGCCGGCTGTACCCGCGCTCCCTTCGCGCCGAATCGGTGCGCGACGCACTTCTCAATGTTTGCGACCGCCTGGGTATCACCTTAATCTGCGGAGCCAACGTTGCCTCGGCACACAAAGCTTCCGAAGGCTGGGCACTCCAAATAGACCGTCCAGCGCGGGCGCTCAAGGCAAAAAAGCACGACGACCGAAAATCGGAGCTCCGCTCGCTTCGGAAAGCGCTCGCCGATGTCCCTCGCAAGAACGAGGCCCTGGAGGCACATGCCGTAATTATCGCCACGGGTGGCAACCCCACCGGTATCGCCGATACGTTTCGCCTCCCCCTCACTTCGCTGCGCCCCATCCTCTGCCCCGTATCGGCAACGGTCGTCGGCGATCGGGCGGCACTCAAGACGTTGGATGGCCTGCGCGTCCGCGCCCGCTTGACGCTCGCCCGCAATCATAATGAGCTCTGGCACGAAGACGGTGAAGTCCTGTTTCGAACCTTCGGTATCTCGGGCGTCGCTGTCTTCAACCTCTCCCGTCGTATCCAGCGCGGCGATACGATCCTGCTCGACGTTTTCCCCGACCTCTCCAAAGACGAGTTGCTCGATATGCTTAACCGGCGCGTTGAGCTGCTCGGCGGCTTTTCGCCCCGCGATCCCCGTTGGCTCGACGGTATGCTTGCCCCGCAACTCTCCCGCGTCGTCTGCACAGCGTTCGAGCAGTGCCATCCAGGCTCCAACGATGTCATCCACCTGGTCTCGATCCTCAAGCACTTTAAGTTGCTCGTCGAAGGAACCGCCGAGGAGCGCTCGGCGCAGGTCACGCGTGGTGGCATATCTGTCGAGAGTATCTCAACACCCAGTCTACGCGCGCGCAGCGTTGTCGACGCCCCGCTTTACGTCTGCGGCGAAGCGCTCGACATCGACGCCGATTGCGGAGGCTTTAACCTTGCGTGGGCATGGCTCTCGGGCATTCGCGCTGCAAGCAGCCTGTAGCCGCGCAGTCTATAATCAAAAACGCATTCGGGCCGTCTGGGATACCGGACGGCCTCTTTCTTGCCTCTAAGGAGACCTCGATGATCGAAATCACCCAAGTCAACGCGTCGCTCGATGAAGCCGGCGATGAAAATGCCTGCCTCATTGTTGGCAAGCGAGTCGCCAAGCGCGTCCTACGTTGCAAGGGCTCCGAGATCAAGTCCATCGAGCTCCACCGCAAGTCAATCGACGCTCGCAAAAAACGAGACGTCCATTTTATCCTGAGCTTTCGTGTTGAGCTGACCAGTCCCCACCTCGAGCGAGAGGCGGTCGGCAGCGTTTCCGAACGTGACCGCTCGCACGTACGCGCGATAGATGACGATGAGCCTTCATTCCCCTTCCCCGTTTCCGGCGCACCCAAAGAGCGCCCCGTCGTCATCGGCGCCGGATGCGCTGGCCTTTTCGCCGCGCTAACGCTCGCCAAAGCAGGTCTTAAGCCCTTGCTCATCGAGCGCGGCGACCCGGCATTTCGCCGCTCGCATGCGATCGACCTCTTTCTAAAGGAGCGCATCCTCGACCCCGAGAGTAATATCCAGTTTGGTCTGGGCGGCGCGGGGACCTTCTCGGACGGCAAGCTCAATACGGGAACAAAAAATCCCGCCCATCGCCTTATCCTCGAAACCTTCGTCGAGGCGGGTGCGCCCCGCGATATTCTGTGGGATGCCAAGCCGCACATTGGCTCCGACATCCTTCCCACGGTTGTCACCGCTATATCCCAGCGCATCGAGCAGCTCGGAGGTATCGTCCGTTATCGAACAAAGCTCGTCGACATTCACATCGACGCGTCTGGCGCCATCACCGGTATTGATGTCCAATCGTCCCAAGACGCCGCTTACGAGCCAATCGAGACAAAGCACCTCATCCTCGCCTGCGGGCATTCTGCTCGCGATATTTTTGAGCTCCTTAAGGACCACAACGTGGCCCTCGCACAAAAGACCTTTGCCATGGGCGTTCGCATCGAGCATCCGCAGCGCGATATCGACCGAGCCCAATATGGAGCCTTGGCGGGACATCCTGCCCTCGGAGCAGCCCCCTACAAGCTCGTCGCCCATCTTCCCAACGGCCGCAGCGTGTTCTCGTTTTGCATGTGCCCCGGCGGGCAGGTTGTCGCCGCCTCTTCCGAGCAGGGCCACCTGTGCGTCAACGGCGCCAGCCTCAATGCCCGCGACGGACGCAACGCAAACGCCGCCCTGCTCGTTAACGTCACGCCTGAGGACCTTCCCAACGATGACCCGCTCGCCGGCATCGAGCTCCAGCGCGCCTGCGAGGCGGCCGCCTATCGCCTGGGCGGTTCCAACTGGAACGCACCGGCACAACTCGTCGGAGATTTCCTCGCAGGACGCGCCAGCAAGGCGCCCGGAAAGGTAAAGCCCACCTATCCGCTCGGTGTGACCTGGACGGCAATTGACGAAGCCCTGCCGCAGCATATCGTCGAGTCGCTCCGCCTGGGACTTCCCCTACTCGGAAAAAAGCTACGAGGCTACGACCGCCCCGATGCCGTTCTTACCGGCGTGGAGACTCGTTCGAGCTCACCTGTCACTGTCACCCGAGACCGAACGTGCCATGCCGTGTCGACCCCGGGCCTCTACCCTTGTGGTGAGGGAGCTGGATATGCCGGCGGCATAATGAGCGCGGCCACCGACGGCATCCGTTGTGCCGAAGCCCTGATTGCAGACCTCTAACGCACGAATTCCAGTGCGCAAAAGACACAGGCCCCGAGCTCCACAGGGAACTCGGGGCCTGTTCGCTATTTCTTAAACCGTGCGCCCTGGCGTTTTCTGCCCGATGCGAACGTGGAACCCTTGCGGGCCTGCGAACGTAAGCGCTCGATCGTCTCGTCCTCAGACGCGCCCTCGAGCATCGCCCGAATCTGAACGACGGCATCGCGCAGGCGCGCCGCCTCCTCAAAGTCCATGGCGGCAGAAGCGTTACGCATATCCTCTTCCATGGATTCGACAATCCGCACAAGCTCGTCATGCGGCAGTTCTTCCATCTGCTCCGCAAGTGTCTGCTCGGGCGCCACCGTTTCCGGCACGCCGCCCTCGCCCGACTCATCGGGCGTATAGAATGCGCCATGGCCAAGAGAGTCCCCCTTCGAGCGCCCCTTGGAACCCACGGTTTTTTCGGCCTCGGCAATAAAACTTGAGATGTCGTTGATGGCCTTGCGCACCGTCTTGGGCACAATGCCATGCTCTTCGTTATATGCCATCTGAATCTCACGACGGCGCTGCGTCTCCTCGATGGCCTCTTTCATCGAATCGGTCACAACGTCTGCATACATGATGACTTCGCCATCGGCGTTACGGGCCGCGCGGCCAATCGTCTGAATCAGCGAACGGCGGTTGCGCAAGAAGCCTTCCTTATCGGCATCGAGAATTGCCACCAGTGAGACCTCGGGGAGATCCAAGCCCTCGCGAAGCAGGTTGATGCCAACGAGGACATCGATCTTGCCCTCGCGCAGCGTTCGCAGGATCTCGACACGGTCCATTGTCGCCGTATCAGAGTGCATGTAATTGACCTTAATGCCCGCGTCGAGCAGATGGTCGGTCAGGTCCTCGGCCATGCGCTTGGTCAACGTGGTCACCAGCACGCGCTCCTTGCGGGCAACGCGCTCGCGAATCTCGTCCTCAAGATCGTCAATCTGCCCACGAACCGGACGCACATCGATCTTGGGATCGAGCAGACCGGTCGGACGAATAATCTGCTCAACGTCGTTCTGGCTAACCCGCAGCTCATAGTCGCCCGGTGTTGCCGAAACGTAGATGAACTGGGGAATCCTCGCCTCAAACTCATCGAAACGAAGCGGGCGGTTATCGAGCGCCGAGGGCAGGCGAAAACCGTGTTCCACCAGCGTCACCTTACGCGAGCGGTCACCTTCGTGCATGCCGCGAATCTGCGGCACCGTCACATGGCTCTCATCGATGATGCAGAGCATATCCTTGGGAAAGTAATCGATTAGGGTAAACGGCGGCTCACCCGGTTTGCGACCGTCCAGATGACGCGAGTAGTTCTCGATGCCGTTGCAAAAGCCCATCGTCTCGAGCATCTCAAGATCATAATCGGTGCGCTGCTGCAGACGCTGCGCCTCGAGCAACTTGTCGGTCGCCTTGAGCTCCGCCACGCGCTTCTCGCACTCTTCCCTGATCGATTTCAGAGCCGCCTTGACCTTCGGCTTCTCGGTCACGTAGTGCGATGCCGGCCATACGGGGATGGCCTCGTACTCACGAAGCATCTCACCGGTGACCTCATCGATCTCGGCAATCAGCTCGACCTCGTCGCCAAAGAACTCAAACCGCAACGGATGCTCGGCATAAGGCGGATACACGTCGACAACATCGCCGCGCACGCGGAACGTGCCGCGTGCCAGGTCATAGTCATTGCGATCATATTGAATGTCGATAAGTGCATGGATAAAGTCATCGCGCTCGAGCGGCACCTTCTTGTCGACGTTTGGAGCCAGACCCGCATAGTCCTCAGGAGAGCCAATGCCATAGATACACGAGACCGATGCGACAACGATCACATCGCGTCGAGAGAGCAGTGACGCGGTCGCCTGATGGCGCAGCATCTCGACCTCTTCGTTAATCGAGGAGTCTTTCTCGATATATGTATCGCTTTGCGGCACATACGCCTCGGGCTGATAGTAGTCGTAGTACGAGACGAAGTAGACCACAGCGTTGTTGGGAAAGAACTCTTTGAGCTCGCTCGCAAGCTGAGCGGCGAGCGTTTTATTCGGAGCCATGACCAGCGTCGGCTTTCCCAGGGCCTCAATAGTCTTTGCCATCGTGAAGGTCTTGCCCGAACCAGTCACGCCCAGCAAAACCTGATAGCGGTCTCCGTCCCTCACGCCCTGCACAAGCGACTCAATGGCCTTAGGCTGGGAACCGGCAGGCTCATAGGGAGACACGACCTTAAACGGCACGTCAGAGCCTTCAACGCCAAAGCGCTTAAGTTCACCACCAACGCGTTCTACTTCAAATTCCGCCATGGATACTCCTAACTCATACATCTGCAGTATACGCAGGCGGCAGGCATAGTCCTATACGAACCGATCGGGATAGATGGTCCTGTAGCGAGCCAAGGCATTATTGACACGAATCAGATACGCCTGCGTCTCGGGAAAGGTGATTGCATTATGAAGCGACGTACCCTGCTGCGCCCATCCGTCGACATTGCCCATACCGGCGTTATAGGCAGCAATGGCACTGTCAGTCGACCCGTTAAAATACGCTAGAAGATACGAAAGATACGCACAGCCAAACTCGATATTCGTAGCCGGATCGTTAAGGTTGTCGGCCGAATACTCGCCACCGTCGACAAGGCCCTTGGCGATCATATCCTGGGCAGTCTCGGGCATCAGCTGCATCAATCCCTGAGCACCTTGATTCGACTCGGCCTCGGGATCCCAATTCGATTCCGACTTAATGACAGCGCATACCAGATACGGATCCAGATTATGCGAAATACTGGATTGCTTTACATACGCCTCGTAGTCAATCGGATACAACGGCTTAAAGAAAGCGGCAGGAGCACACGAGTAAACGAATGAGATTAGGCCGAAGACAAAAACGGCAGCCAGCGGCATAAGGCGATACCACGCAAAGAAACGTGTCTTAGGCATCGGCATCCTCCTTATCCGCAGTGTCTATAAACCCATGGCATGCAAGCCATGAGTCAAGCTGCTCAAAAAGCGAATTATCGCCTGAGGCATTATCAATCACCGTTGTAGCGAGATTGCACAGCGCAGACTCATCGGGCTGACAAGCAGAACGGGCATCGAAATCAGATGGCTCCATGCCACGTTGAATAGCGCGCTCGCGACGAACTGACAAAGGGGCGCTGATGACCAGAATTTCATCAGCCAAGCCAAATGCATCCTCAAAACCAGTCGGAGCAGAAACCTCGACCACCGCAAAGCGATAACGAGGAGATGAAACCGTACAACAAACCGGATCGAGAATCCTAAGCGAAAGCTGTTCAATGAGAACGGGATGCACAATGCCATTGAGCCGTGCGACCGAATCAGGAGAAGCAAAAGCTCGAGAAGCGAGGATGCTGCGGCGAATGCCGCCTTCCTCATCCAAAATGTCCCAACCGAATTCATCCGCGAGAGTATTGACGATATCAGAGCCCGGCACATACAGAGATTTTGCAAGCTCATCCAGATCGATAAGCATAGCGCCACGAGATTCGAAATAGCGGCAGGCAGTCGACTTACCCGAAGCAATATTGCCCAAGACAAATACGGTAAACATCAAGCCCTCCCTAACGCCAATGCGAGTAATTATCGCTCAAATACACTAGAAGAACTCAAAATACAGCCAAACAGTAAGAGCGAATACGGGGGAGCTAGGTCCCAAAGTACAACGTGTATATAACGCAAAAAGGGGGAGGCCGCGAGGCC
>CAUBQN010000043.1 GCA_958438125.1 uncultured Collinsella sp. | reverse complement strand
ACCGATGGCCAGGGTCGCCAGGTGTCCTTCAAGAACACGATTATCATCATGACGTCCAACGTGGGCTCCAAGGCCATCGCCGATCTGTCCGGTAAGGACGAGGAGGAGATGCGCCATCAGGTCGACGCTGCCATGGCTCAGACCTTCCGCCCCGAGTTCCTCAACCGTATCGACGATATCGTGGTGTTCCATCCGCTCGGTATGGCGCAGATCGAGAAGATCGTCGACATCCAGCTCGCCGACGTCCGCGCGCGTCTGGCCAAGGAGCGCATGACGCTTGCCATCACCCCGGCGGCCAAGCAGATGCTCGCCGTGGGCGGCCTGGACCCCGTGTTTGGCGCCCGTCCGCTCAAGCGTCTGGTTCAGCGCGAGGTCGTGGATGCCATCGCCGCCGCTATCATCGACGGCACGGTGCGCGAGGGCGATCAGGTGACGGTCGATGCCGACAAGGACGGCGGCTTTACCGTCGTGTGCGACAACACGCCGGCGGCCACCTACGAGGTCCCCGACGCCGAGTAGATTTTGGGGCCGGCTTTAAACCGCCCCTCATCGCAAAACGCCAAGGGCGGCGGATCCAATCGGGTCCGCCGCCCTTTTTCGTGCGACAATCGATGATGTTGAGCATGAGTACATGGCAAGGAGATGTGCAGATGAAAAACGAGAACGAGTCGAACGTGCCGGCGGCCGACGCCGCCCCCGCTGCGCCCAAGCCCACGTCCAAACCGGCACCCAAGCCGCGCGACCCTTACATCCGTGCCGAGAACGAGGACGATGACGGCTACGATCCCTACAGCGATCGCCGCCCCGAGCGCGAGCCAATGTTCGAAGCCGATCCGTGGCGCTGAGTGCCACCCAAAAGGCCACCAATAAGTTGCGGTGAAATAGGGACTGTTTTGCGGTTTGACCAGCAAAAACAGCCCCTATTTCACCGCAACTGCGTTAGGGATTTTTCTACAGGGGGAGGGTAGTCAAAAAAGCCCCGTCCCAAATCGACTGTCCAGGGAGTCGCATTCGAGCTTGGTTGTCCTCTCAGCCACTCGGCATCCTTCGAGCAGTAATAGTGAAAAAACTTGCTTAAGTGTTAATCAAGTCAGACATAATCTTGCTCTCTAATTAATCAAGAATCGCTATAATTTTGATTAGCTAGAGAGCAAGATTGGAGAATCATGGCATTCAACGACTTGATCGCCCAGAAAATAAAGGACTTTGAACAGCAGGGGGTTCCGCAGGTCTTTGAGCGAGACCTTGATCTAGGAAACCCACAGGAGCCAAAGCGCGACAACATCGTAAATGTGATTGTGGGGGCCCGCCGTTGTGGAAAGACGTATCGCCTGTATCAGGAGATGCGGCGGCTTCAGAGCCGGGGCGTCGAGCTTGACCGGATGCTTTACTTCAATTTTGAGGATGAGCGCTTGCGCCCGTATGAGCCATCGTTGCTGGCGGACGTGCTCGACACGTTCTATGCGCTGTATCCTGCTGCTCGAATCGAGGGCGCTTACATTTTCTTTGACGAGATCCAGGAAATTCCCGAATGGGGTGCGTTTCTGCGGCGTGTAGTCGATACGGAGAAAGCGACCGTCTATGTGACGGGATCTTCTTCTAAGATGCTGTCCTCAGAACTTAAGAGCGAGTTCAGGGGTCGTTCTCTTGTGCGAGAGCTTTTTCCGTTGAGTTTTTCGGAATACGTTCGATATAAGACGGGGAGCGTTCCCGAGCCAGATGCGACCCTTTCCCCAAGCGATGCAGCGCTGCTTCGACATCATCTGATCGGATATCTTGAACGAGGGGGATTCATCGCGACGCTTGAGCAGACGCCCGCAGACGCGATTCAGCTGCTACAGGAATATGCTTCGCGAACGGTCGCTATGGACGTCATTGAGCGTTACGACGTCAAGAACCCTCGCCTGGCATCGCTGTTCCTAACGCGGTGTATGGCATCTTCGGGACGAGAGCTGTCAGTGAACAAAGTGTACAACGAGTTCAAGAGCAGGCAGATACCCGTCAGTCGTAATTCGCTCAGCGACTTACTTGAGTATTACGAGGATGCCTATCTGCTGTTCTCCGTGCCGGAGTTCACGCGTTCACTGGCAAATAACATGCGGTCTGCGTCTAAGGTCTACGCTGTCGATCCTGCGATGTTTGGAGCATTCTCTCCCGCATCGGCATTGGATCAGGGTCAGAGGCTCGAGACCGCAGTGTTCAACGCGCTAAGAAGAAGGACTCCCGCGGTGAGGGTCGGCTCGGTCTGCCGCCTGCTGATCAAAGAGAAGAGCAAAAGCCATGAGGTGGACTTTGTGGCTGGGGACGCGCTTCTCATGCGGGCTTATAGCCTGATTCAGGTGAGTGTGGATATGGCAAGTGAGAAAACGCGCGAGCGCGAAATTGCCGCGCTTGATGCCTCGATGGCCCAGTTCGATCTTGGCGAGTCGGCAATCGTTACCATGGATGAACAGACCGATATTCCATGCGAGCACGGTGTGGTACACGTTATGCCCGCATGGAAGTGGCTCCTTGCCTAATCATCTATGGACCTGTGGGGTCAAGACCTCCTGGCTCCTTCATCACGGTTGGGGAGCACCTTGCTGCGCCAGGCTAGTCCTGGGCTTTGATACTCGGCAGGAGAATCTGGGCGAGGTAGTCGGTCTCGAGTTTGGTCGCGGCGTCGGCTTTGCCGTCTTTACCGACCAGTACGTTCTTGATCTGGCTATAGGTGTAGCGGTTGCCGGTCGTAAGCTCGACAAGCTCAATGGCCGTGTCCATGGGGTAGGTTGACACGGGGTTCTGTGTCCGTCCGTTGATGGTCTGGGGCACCACGTACGGATAGACGGGGCCGCTGGCGTAGACGGTATAACCGTTGCCTAGATTGGCCGCACCCAAAACCGTATCGCCTTCATCGGGCGTAAAGCTCTCGCCCTCGCGCACCGCGACGAGCGTCACGAGCGGCGTATTGGCGTCGTCGCCCAGATAGATGCATAGCGTGCTTCCGTTTTGCCAAGTTGCGACCTTGCCGTACCACTCGACGGGAATATCGAGCTGGTAGAGGTCGGTTGCCTTGTGGCGAGCGTCAGCATCACGGGACGCCTGTGCCTTTTGCGCGCTCACGGCATTGACGGCGGCGTCGCGCCGCGCGGTTGCTGCCTGCTGGAGCACTTTGGCAGCCGCGGCGGAGCTCGCACCGCCCTCCTCGGCATACTTGGCGGCGGCATCGATCTGGTCGTCAGTCACCGTGTCGGCCGAAGGCACCTTGATCTTAAAGGTGGCCTGGGCACTTAAATCCTGTCCATCGCTCTTAATGGTGACCTGCGCCTTGGTGGTCGGGACGGTGTAGACGGTGCCGTCGGCCGCGATGGGGGAGGCGGCGATGGAGAGCGTGTAATCGCCAGGCAGCAGCTTAATACCGCGACCATGCTCGTCAACGTAGAGCGTCTCGCTCACAGAAGAGCCGTCAGAATCCTGCCCGCTCACCTGCACGGGAATCTTGGAGCCAGTTGAGCAGTCGAGGCCCGCGGCATGCACGCCAATCTGCACCGACATCATCGTGTGGGCATTGGCGGCGACAGCGGCAGCCTGCTCTTGCTGATATCCGTTCCAGGCAGCATAGCCTGCACCGCCGGCGACGAGCGCGACGGCCACGACACCGGCGACCATCAGATTGCGGCGCTTGGGCGACATCTTGCGATGGCGAACCTCGGCCTCGCGTGCTGAGGGAACGGACGGTAGGGGGATATCGCCCATGGCGATGGTCTCGTCCACGGCAGGCGCAGAGCCCAGGCCGGGAAGCTCGCGGGTCAGGGAATCTTCGGCCGGCAAGCTGTCGAGCAAGATGGTTTCCTCGCTCGTGTCGGATTCGGGCTGGTCGTCGGCCTCGCTTTCGGTGCCTTCGTGATCTGCCTCATCCTCGGCAGGCTCAACGTCGCCTGCATCCTGATCATCGGATTGCGCCTCGGTTTCCGGCTCATCCTGCACATCAACGCCCGAATCGTCAAACGCAATCTCATCGAGTGAAATCCGGTCTAAGCTCTCCAAGGCCTCAGCGCAAGCTTCTGCATCTTGGGCCGCATCCTCTTGGCCCATCGTCTCATCTTTCATATATCCCCCAAGCTCAATATCGGGACAACACTGTACCCAAAAATGGAGCCATATAAAGCGCGTGCGAAATATAAGATCCGATTTAACTCGAGCGCATCGTTCGGCCGCATCCTCGCGGCAGCAAAAGGCCCCCGGAACGCGAACGAATCACATTCCGGGGGCTCTGCAATGCGTTGAGTTGCGCGGAGCCGGCTATGCTGCTTCGCGCCCAAGCGATGTCTGCGTCAGGCGCGTTACTCGGCGTGAGCGTAATCAACCTTGGCGCGGCGGGCGGTAGCCTTCTCCCAATCGCAGGTGCCCTCAAAGACATCCTGCTTGTAGGGATTACGGCCGAGCTTCTTAGCACGGTAGATGACGTAGATGATCGCGGCGATGTTGGCGACCAGTGCGGCGATCGAGACCGCGGTAGCGGCGCTGGGGTCGAGCGTGGAGTGCGTCACAAAGATGGACTCCTCCTGGAAGTACGGGAACACTTGGGCAAACATGCACCAAATGGCCAGCGTAAAGGCGCGGTTCTGGATCCAGCCGCCCTTGTTCCAGATAAAGGCGGCGACGGTGGGCGCCAGCAGCAGCGCAAAGCCGCAGAACCAGGAGTGGGTGGGCAGGCAGTTGTAGGTGTAGCAGAAGTTCCAGATATCGTAGGCGATGATGTAGACCCAGGTCATGTCGGGCCACAGCATGTCGGTCTTGTCCTCGGAGGCGTAGACGCTCCACCAACCGGTCATGCAGAAGATGTTGATGATACCGGCGATGCCGTTGAACACGTTGTTCCAGCCGGCCAGCTGCGTAGCACCTTCGGAGGTGACCCAGGTGGACTGGCCCAGGACAAAGAAGTGATAGGCGCTCTCGAAGTCGGACACGACGGCGATCATGATGTTGATGGCGACGATCACAAACGGCCATGCGCGGAACCAATGCGCCTTGCCGATCTTGCCCCACTGGTACTTAATGGCAATGAAGCCCCAGCAACCGGCCAGTGCCGCGTATACCTTGGCGTAGTGGAACCAGCTGTTCTGGTACACATGGGTGGGGTTGGTGAGCGCCCAATCGGCGCCCTGCGAGACGCCGATGGCGATGGCGACGCAGTAGATGGTCATGGCCAGCGGAGCCACGCCAAAGATGATTGCCGCGCCCAGCTTGGTGCGACGGCCGACTTCGTTGAGCACGATCAGGCCAATAAAGACCATGGCCCAGCCGGCCCAGTGGATAAGGGTATCGCTACCCCAAACATCGAACAGCATGCTGCTCTCCTTTCACACGCCCGCGGCCCCTCTTCTGATCGCGGGCAGTTTGGCCAAATGTCGTCAGTCCTGGGGCTTGCGCTCCGGATACTTGGCGGTATAGCCCTCGATATGGAGTGTCGAGGCGATGATTTCCTTGACCGTCTCGTCGGGCACATCGGGGTGCGTGCGGATATACATCAACAACCCCATGATGAGGGTGTAGAACGTTTCGTAGACATGGTCGATGCGCAGCTCGTGATGGGCCACAAAGTCCACCACGGTGGTGTCGCAGATGTACTGAGCCACGCGCTGAACCACGTTGTGCAGAAAGCCGCCGTAGAGCGCGCCGCTGCTTGAGGTGAGCGTGCTCGGCAGCTCGTGGCCGCTGGCGACCAGGCGCTTAAAGAGCGGGGCGACGGTGTCGAGTGCGCCCTCGATATCACCGACGATGCGGTTGGCGTTCCATTGCTCGAGCTCGGAGATAAAACCGTCGATTGCCTCGTCCATAACAGCGGTGACGGCGGCGTCCATGTCGGCGAAGTAGTGGTAGAACAGCGAGCGCGTGCAGCCGGCTCGCTTGGTCACGGCCGAGACAGATAGATGGGACACGCCCAGCTCGGAGCTCACGGCGCGCACGGCGGCGAGGATCTCGCGACGGCGTTCGTCGCCCGTCAAGCGCTTTGCCGCGCTATCGGACGCGGGAACGGCATCGACCACAGAGGTATCTGCTGTGTTGGTGCCCATGTTTTGCCGCCTTTCATCCTCTTTTGCCTGACCGTTCGCCTAACAGTCTTGAATATTGTTGACGGTTCGTCAATACTATTTTTGACACAATGTCAACTAATGGCGGGTGAACGGCATGGGGGCATGCCCGGCCTGCAAAAAAGAGGGGTGCCGCGGTCTCGCCGGGCTGTGGCAAGGGAAGGGACAACCATGATTCTCAACGGACCGGGGATTAGCTATACCGAGCCCGATATCGGCGCAGAGTTCGTGCCGCCGCTGCCGGAGCATCCGCGCGAGGCAATCGTCAAGCTGTGCGAGCACTGCACCAACCGTCTGCTGCATCGCGATGAGCTGCTGGGCTACGAGTACTGGTCGTTTGCCGAGGCCGCGACTGACGAGCAGGCCGAAGTGCTCTGCAAGATGAAGATGCGCCGTCCCTATACGCTGCCCGAGATGGCCAAGCTCACCGGCATGCCCGAGGCCGATATCGAGAAGATGCTCGACGACATGAGCTACACGGGTCTGCTCGAGTACAACTGGGAAAACCCCGAGCGCGCCAAGCAGTGGGTGCTGCCCATGCTGGTGCCGGGCTCTGCCGAGTTCCTCAACATGCGCGTGAGCCAGCTCGAGGAGCACCCGGTCTATGCCAAGTTCTTTGAGCAGGCGTCCAAGGGACCGCTGTCCAAGGCCACGCCGATGGTGCCGCCCGGTGGTGCCGGCATCGGCATGCATGTCATTCCGGTCGAGAAGGCTATCGATGCCGCGAGCACGTCGGTGCCTATTGAGCATATAGAGCACTGGCTCGACAAATACGAGGGTAAGTATGCCGCCAGCACCTGCAGCTGCCGCGCGAGCCGTCGCGTGATGGGTGAGGGCTGCGCCGACGACCCGGCCGATTGGTGCATCGCCGTGGGCGATATGGCCGACTACGTGGTCGAGACCGATCGTGGCCATTACGTGACCCGCGACGAGGTCTACGACATCCTGCGCCAGGCCGAGGACAACGGCTTTGTGCACCAGATCACCAACATCGACGGCGAGAACAAGATCTTCGCCATCTGCAACTGCAACGTCAACGTGTGCTACGCCCTGCGCACCTCGCAGCTGTTCAACACGCCCAACCTGTCGCGCTCGGCCTATGTCGCCAAGGTCGAGAAGGACAAGTGCGTTGCCTGCGGTCGCTGCGTTGAGGTGTGCCCGGCCGGCGCCGCCAAGCTGGGCCAGAAGCTCTGCAGCAAAAAGGCCTGCGGACAGGTGCCCGAGTATCCGCGCCAGGAGCTGCCCGACGCCACCAAATGGGATCACACCAAGTGGTCGCCCAACTACCGCAACGACAACCGTATCGAGACGCATGAGTCCGGCACCGCTCCCTGCAAGACGGCCTGCCCTGCGCACGTTGCCGTTCAGGGCTATTTGAAGCTCGCGGCTCAGGGTCGCTATGACGAGGCCCTAGCACTCATTAAGCGCGAGAACCCGCTGCCCGCTATCTGCGGCCGTGTGTGCAACCGCCGCTGCGAGGACGCCTGCACCCGCGGCCGTGTGGACGCCGCCGTGGCCATCGACGAGGTCAAGAAGTTCATCGCCCAGCGCGATCTGGATGCCGCGACCCGCTACGTCCCGCCCGTGGTGACGCCGACGCGCGCTGGCGGCTTTGATCAGAAGATCGCCATCATCGGTGCCGGTCCGGCCGGCCTGTCCTGTGCTTTCTATCTGGCCGAGAAGGGCTACAAGCCCGTCGTGTTCGAGAAGAACGAGCGCCCGGGTGGCATGCTCACCTATGGCATTCCCAGCTTTAAGCTGCAGAAGGACGTCATCGAGGCCGAGGTCGAGATCATTCGCCTGATGGGTGCCGAGTTCCGCTATGGCGTGGAGGTCGGTCGTGATGTGACGCTCGACGAGCTGCGCGAGCAGGGCTTTAAGGCCTTCTACGTTGCTATTGGCTGCCAGGGCGGCCGCCTTGCCGGTATTCCGGGCGAGGATGCCGAGGACGTGACCGTGGCCGTCGACTTCCTTCGCGAGGTTAACAGCGGCAAGATCGATACCCTGTCCGGCCGCACCATTGTGGTGGGCGGCGGCAACGTGGCCATCGACGTTGCCCGCAACGCCTGCCGTCTGGGCTCTGAGCACGTTGAGATGTTCTGCCTGGAGAGCGAGGTCCAGATGCCCGCCAGCGAGGAGGAACGTCGCGAGGCCGTTGAGGACGGCGCTCACATCAGCTGCGGTTGGGGCCCCAAGGAGATTCACCTGGACGAGGCCGGTCGTGTGTGCGGTATCACCTTCAAGCGCTGCACGCGTGTCTTTGACGACGAGGGCCGTTTTGCGCCCGAGTACGACGAGAACGATCTGCGCCGTGTCGATGCCGACCGTGTCGTCATGTCGATTGGCCAGTCCATTGTGTGGGGCGACCTGCTGGCTGGCTCCAAGGTGGAGCTCGGCCGCGGCCAGGGCGCCCTTGCCGATCCCCAGACTTACCAGACCGCCGAACCCGACATCTTTGTGGGTGGTGACGTCTACACTGGCCCCAGCTTTGCCATCGACGCTATCGCCGCCGGCCACGAGGCCGCGGTGTCCATCCATCGCTTTGTGCAGCCGGGCTCCACGCTCACCATCGGCCGCAATCAGCGCCGCTACACCGCACTCGACCGCGACGACGTTGTGCTCGAGAGCTACGACAACGCGAGCCGCGAGGTTGCGCATGTGGACCGCGAACGCGAGAAGGCTGCGCCGTTTAGCGAGTATGTTGAGACCTTTACCGAGGAGCAGGTGCGCGCCGAGACCGCCCGCTGCCTGGGCTGCGGCGCCTCGATTGTCGACCCCAACAAGTGCATCGGCTGCGGCCTGTGCACCACCAAGTGCGCGTTTGACGCCATCCATCTGGATCGCGACCGCCCCGAGTGCTCCACGATGGTCAAATACGAGCAAAAGCTCCCAAGCCTGGGCAAGTACGCGCTCAAGCGCGCCATCAAGATTAAGTTCGGTCGCAAGTAAGTAGCCATAACGGGAACGGCGGAAGAAAAAGTGCATGAATTGGGGATCGTTTACCACATCATTCGCGATGTCGAGAATGTAGCGCGCGCTCATGGCGTGCGTCGCGTTTCGAGCGTAACGTTGCTGTTGGGCGAGGTCTCGGGCGTCGTTCCCGACTTGCTGCTCGACGCTTGGCGCTGGGCAGCAGATAAAAAGCCTATCGCGCAGGGCGCGGAGCTTGTTGTGGAGCCCGTCGAGGCTGTGACGCATTGCGAGGCATGTGGCCGCGACTACGCGACGGTCGAGCACGGCAAGACCTGTCCCCATTGCGGTAGCGGCGAGACATACCTGCTGCAGGGCCAAGAGGTCATGATCAAGCAGATCGAGACCCCCGACGAGGACCCGGCAGACGCTGTCCCCGACGGCCCTTCCGACGTCCCCGACGCCGTCGACGCCGCCAACCCCCTCCACATCGCCTAGGATTCCCTATAAGTTGCGGTGAAATAGTTCCTAAATCCAGCCTTCTGACTCTTAAACAAGAACTATTTCACCGCAACTTTTTTGAGTAGTTTTGTTGAGCATAAGTCGTGCAAATAGTCAAGCCATGTCTGTTTAAACAAAATAGTGACAGTACGAGCACATTCGCATTTGCTTAATATCGATATTAATGAACAGCTTGCTTGTATCTATAAAATACATAGCTTGATGAGCGACGCTTTATCAGGTAATGAGTCGAAAAACAGTAATGTAATCAATTTGTAACAAACTTAGACGTTTAAACAAATAATCCAACCTTTTGCGAATTTAGCTATAATTCCACAATCCAAACAGGTATACTCCTTTCATGTCGTGTAGGAAATACGTAGACAAAAAGGAGGTTATGTGATGGTAAGTATTGTTCTTGCTAGCCACGGGGACTTGGCAGCTGGAATCAAGCAGACGGGCTCGATGGTCTTTGGCGATCAGCCGTCTGTTGCCGTGGTCTCGCTCGAGCCGAGCATGGGCCCCGACGATTTCCGTGCCAAGGTCGAGGAAGCAGTCGCTTCCTTCGAGGACCAGGAGCAGGTGCTCTTCCTCGTTGATCTGTGGGGCGGCACGCCGTTCAACCAGATCAGCGGACTCATCGAGGGCCACGATTCCTGGGCTATCGTCACCGGTGTCAACCTGCCTATGCTCATTGAGGCATATTCGCAGCGCTTTGACGCAAAGAACACTGCACATGCGATCGCAAAACATCTCGTGACTGAGGCTAAGGCTGGCGTGCGTGTCAAGCCCGAGTCTCTGGAGCCCGAGGAGAAGAAGCCGGCTGCGGCCGCCGCTGCTCCTGCAGGCGCCATCCCTCCGGGAACGGTCATCGGCGACGGGCACATCAAGATTGCCCACGTCCGTATCGACACCCGTCTGCTGCATGGTCAGGTGGCCACCACGTGGACCAAGCAGATCAACCCCAACCGCATCATCGTGGTTTCCGACGGCGTTGCTCACGACGAGCTCCGCAAGACCATGATCGAGCAGGCTGCCCCTCCGGGAGTCCATGCCAACGTCGTGCCCATCAAGAAGATGGCCGAGGTCGTCAAGGACACGCGCTTTGGTGACACCAAGGCCATGCTGCTCTTTGAGAACCCGCAGGATCTGCTCAAGGCCATCGAGGCCGGCGTCGACATCAAGGAAGTCAACATCGGTTCCATGGCTCACTCCAAGGGCAAGGTCGTCGTCACCAACGCCGTCGCTATGGGCGATGACGACGTCAAGACTCTCGAGGCCCTCAAGGCCAAGGGCGTCAAGTTCGAGGTCCGCAAGGTTCCTTCGGATTCCTCCGAGGATCTCGACGCCATGTTGAAGAAAGCTAAGGCCGAACTGGCCGCTCAAGCATAGTAAAGGAGGGTCCGATACATGTCTGCAATCACTATTCTGCTTGTTGCGATTGTCGCGTTGCTTGCCGGTATGGAAGGCGTTCTGGATGAGTTCCAGTTCCATCAGCCGCTCGTGGCATGCACGCTTATCGGTCTCGTAACCGGTCACCTTCAGGAGGGCATCCTCCTGGGCGGTTCGCTCCAGATGATGGCCCTTGGCTGGGCTAACGTCGGCGCCGCTGTCGCGCCTGACGCCGCTCTGGCCTCGGTCGCTTCTTCGATCATCATGGTGCTCGCCCTCAACGGTGGCGCCACCGATTCGGCCAAGGCCGTTACCACCGCTATCGCCGTCGCCGTCCCGCTGTCGGTCGCTGGTCTGTTCCTGACCATGATCTGCCGTACCATTGCTACCGCTATCGCTCACGCCATGGACGGTTGCGCCGAGAAGGGCGACTTCTCCGGCATCGAGCGCTGGCAGTA
>CAUBQN010000042.1 GCA_958438125.1 uncultured Collinsella sp. | reverse complement strand
GTTAGTGTAGGCGACCATGGAGCGCACGATGGTCACGGCCTCGTCAAACTCGATGTCGTGCTTGGTGGTGAGCAAGCGAATGAGCTCGGGGATGACCATGGTGGGGTGCGTGTCATTGATCTGGACTACGGCGTAGTCGGCCAGGTCGTGCAAGTTGCTGCCGCGTTCGATGGCCTCGTCGATCAGGAGCTGGGCGGCGTTGCTCACCATGAAGTATTCCTGGTAGATGCGAAGCAGGCGGCCCTGCTCGTCGGAATCGTCGGGGTAGAGGAACAAGGTGAGATTCTTGGCGATCTCGGTCTTGTCGAAGTCGATGGAGCTGCCGGGGACCAGGCCGTCATCGACGCTTGCCAAATCGAACAGACGCAGGCGGTTCTTGGTGGGCTGGCCGTAACCGGGCACATCGATGTTGACGAGCTTGGAGGTAACGGCAAAGTCGCCGAACTCGACGGTGTAGGAGCGGTCGTCATCGATCAGGATGTCCTGCTCGCCGAGCCACTCGTCGGGGACGGCCTTCTGCTGATTGTCGACAAAGCGCTGGCGGAACAGGCCGTAATGGTAGTTGAGGCCCACGCCGTCGCCGGTAAGGCCCAGCGTGGCGATGGAATCCAAGAAGCACGCGGCCAGACGGCCCAGGCCACCGTTGCCGAGCGACGGCTCGACTTCAAACTCCTCGATCTTATTGAGGTCGTGGCCGGCGGCGATGAGCTGGCCCTTAACCTCGTCATAGATGCCAAGGTCGATCATATTGTTGATGAGCAGCTTGCCGATCAAAAACTCGGCAGAGATGTAATAGAGCTTTTTCTTGCCGTTGTTGAGCGGACAGACGGCAGAGTGCTCCTGCACGAGCTTGACCAGCAGTTTGTAAATGCGGCGGTCATCGAGTTGCTCGAGCGAAGTTCCAAAGGACTGCTCGGCAAGATCCGCAAGATTGATGCGGGGCATGTTTCCTCCTGTGGTGAGTCGACTACATGTCAGAAATTCAAAAGAAGCCCGCGCGAGGGGATTGGGGTGGCCTCGCGCGGGGAAACGGACGTGTCCGCACGATGGGGTGGGGTCGGGCGCGGTGGCTCCTATTGGGGAAGCTCAATTTCGGCTTCCGACGGGATGCGGAAGTAGGTCTCGGTCCAGTCGGTGAGCTTGTGCTCGAGCTCGCGGGTGATGGCGCCATCGAGCATGCGCCAGGTCCAGTTGCCGCCCAGGGTGGCGGGAGTGTTGATGCGCGCCTCGTTGCCCAGATTGAGCAGGTCCTGCATGGTGTAGATGCAGGTATCGCTCACGCTGGCGGCGATGGTGCGGTTGAGCGCGTCGGCCATGGGCTCGCCTGCCTGCTGGTGGGTATACAGGGCCGCCTGCTCGCGCTGGCGCGGGGTGGCCGTTCCCTCATACCAACCGCGCGCCGTCTCGTTGTCGTGTGTGCCCACATAGGCGACGGTGTTGGCAATGTAGTTGTGCGGCAGGTAGTACGAGTTGGTGCCCTCAAAGGCGAACTGCAAGATCTTCATGCCGGGGAAGCCCGAGTTGTCGCGCATGTCGATGACGCCGGGGGTGAGGAAGCCAAGGTCTTCGGCGATGATGGGCAGCGTGCCGAGCTTTTCCTCGAGCGTCTTGAAGAACTTGAGGCCGGGGCCCTGCGTCCACGAACCGTAGGACGAATCAGGTGAGGAGAACGGCACCTCCCAATAGGCCTCGAAGCCGCGGAAGTGGTCCAGGCGGATAACATCGTACATGTCGAGGGCGGCGCGGATGCGGCCCTCCCACCAGGAGAAACCGTCGGCTTCCATGGCGTCCCAGTCGTAGATGGGATTTCCCCAGTACTGGCCGGTGGCCGAGAACTGGTCGGGCGGCGTGCCAGCGACGCTCACAGGATTACCGGCGGCGTCGATCTTAAAGAGCTCGGGGCTTGCCCACATTTCGACGGAGTCGCGCGAGACGTAGATGGGCAGATCGCCGATGATCAGGATGTCGCGCTCGTTGGCATAGGCCTTGAGGCGGCTCCACTGACGGTCGAAGAAGTACTGCGTCATCTGGTGGCAGAGCATGCGCGCGGGATGGGCGGCGCAGACCTTGGCAGATGCTTCGCCGCGGGTGCGCAGTTCTGCGGGCCACTCCCAAAATGCCTTGAGACCGAACTCCTCCTTGACGGTCATGAACTCGCAGTAGGGAATGAGCCAGTCTTCGTTCGCCTGGACAAAGTCGTCGAAATCGGCTGGCTTGTTGGACGCGAAGCGTTCGGCGGCACGGTCGAGAATCTGGCGGCGACCGCTAAAAATCGCGCCATAGTCGACATTGCTGGGGTCGGAGCCCAGGTACACGCCGTCGATATCGCACTGCTCCAGATAGCCGGCCTCGATAAGCTCGGCAAAGTCGATGAAATTGGGGTTGCCCGCACGGGCCGAGAACGACTGATAGGGCGAGTCGCCATAGCTCGTCGTCGTAAGGGGCAGAATCTGCCAATAATGTTGTTTGCACGAGACGAGAAAATCGACAAAGTCGTAGGCATTCCAGCCAAAGCCGCCGATGCCGTACGGTCCGGGCAGGGACGAGATGGGCATGAGAACACCGCTTGCACGCTCCATGGATGTGCTCACCAACCTTCTTGTTGTGGGATCGGCCTGCAGATGGGTGAACAGCCCGTCCCGAGTTTTAGAGTCGATGCCCCTATTGTAGAACATGTTGTTTAAACATGTATAGGCGAGATTAAAAAGTTGGCCCATTTTCGGTAAATGGTTACGCGCCATGAAAAAGCCCCGGTCTCACATCGTGAGATCGGGGCAAGAACGGTATGTAGGTTTTTTTGCTACTCGGCGTCGGCGAAGCCGTTGGGGTTATGGCTCTGCCAATTCCAGCTGTCGCGGCACATGTCCGCGATATCGTACTGGGCCTTCCATCCCATCATGCGCTCGGCCTTGGAGGCATCGCACCAGTTGGCGGCGATATCGCCGGCACGGCGCTCGCGAATCACGTAGGGCAGCTCCTTGCCGCACGCCTTGGAGAAAGCAGCGACGACCTCGAGCACCGAGGTGCCGGTGCCGGTGCCCAGGTTAAAGATCTCGACGCCGGTTTTGCCGTTCATCCAGTTGAGGGCGGCAACGTGACCAGATGCCAGGTCGCACACGTGGATGTAGTCGCGCACACCGGTGCCGTCGGGGGTGGGGTAGTCGTTGCCAAAGACCTGAACGGCCTCGAGCTTGCCCACGGCGACCTGGGCGACATAGGGAACCAGGTTGTTGGGGATGCCCTTGGGGTCCTCGCCGATCAAGCCTGACGGATGGGCGCCGATGGGGTTGAAGTAACGGAGCAGCACGACGTCCCACTCGGGGTCGGCGGTGTGGACATCCATGAGGATCTGCTCAATCATCCACTTGGTCCAGCCGTAGGGGTTGGTCGCGGGCTTTTTGGGGTCTTCCTCGGTGACAGGCGGATTGTCCGGATCGCCGTAGACGGTCGAGGAGCTCGAGAAGATGATGGACTTGCAGCCATGGTTGCGCATGACGTCAATGAGCACCAGGGTGTTCTCGATATTGTTGTGGTAGTACTCGACGGGCTTGCTCACCGATTCGCCGACGGCCTTAAAGCCGGCGAAGTGGATGACGCGGTCGATCTGATGGGTATCGAAGATCTTGTTCATCGCATCGCGGTCGAGCACGTTGGCCTCGTAGAAGGTGAGGTTCTTGGCGGCCTCGTCGCCCACGATGGTCTTGACGCGGTCGATGGCGACGGCGCTGGAGTTGGAGAGGTCATCGACGACGACGACCTGGTAGCCGCCCTCGAGCAGCTGAACGACGGTGTGGGAACCGATGAAGCCGGCACCGCCGGTAACGAGGACGCAGGTGTCTTTGGGGTCGAGTGCTTGGGACATGCAGTCTCCTATCGAATCAGGAACACTTCTTGAGGGAAGTATAGCGCAGCTAGGTGCGGTGCAACTGTTTGACACAATGAAGAGCAGAGCAATGATAACGTACTCATAGGACGGGAATGCATAACGGCTCTTGGTAATTCCAGGTTGTGCACATGCCGCCGGCCGTGCGGTTTTCTGCCGTTCGTGGAAATCGTTGGGATGCGTCGGATGTACGGTAATATGTATGTCTTGAGCGACATATAAACAAAACATGTAACGGAGTACATATGTCACCAAACAGCGATTCCATCTTTACTCAGGAGCTCTCGCGCCGCACCGCCCTCAAGGCCCTGTTCGGTGCCGCTTCTGCTGCAGTTCTTTTTGGCCTGCCTGCCCGCGCCCATGCTGCCGAGGCCAGCCAGGAAACCACCGACAAACTGAATGCCGCCCAGGCCAAGCTCGACGAGGTCCAGGCCCAGCTTGATAGCATCGCTAACGAGTATGCGGCGCTCGCTAACAAGAACGCTCAGACGCTTAACGATATCGAGGGCGTTCAGGGTCAGATCGACGACACCCAGGAGCAGATCGACACCAAGAAGTCGGAGCTCAAGAAGAAGCGTAACGAGCTTTCCGATCGCGTGGCGGCAAGCTATAAGTCGGGTGGCACCAATATCCTGTCGTTGCTGCTCGCTTCTGGTTCGTTTGAGGAGCTCGTTGCCAACGCACATTACGTCGAGAAGATCAATAAGAGCGACCGTGACGCCATCGAGGACATCCAGACCATCCAGCAAGAGCTCGATACACAGAAGTCCGAGCTTGAGTCGCAAAAAGCCGACTTGGAGAAGCTCAAGGACCAGCAGACTGCTCAGATGCGGGACATGCAGGCCAAGCAGCAGGAGGTCCAGACGGTTCTGAACGGCCTCTCCGACGATGTCAAGGAGCTCATGGCCCAGCGCGATTCCGAGATTCTTGCTGCCGCCCAGGCCGAGGAGGCTGCCAAGAAGGCTGCCGCTGCCGCGGCTGCCGCAAACAAGAACAATTCCTACTCGGGTGGTTCAAGCTCGGGTGGCGGTTCGTATGCGCCCGGAACTCCGCAACAGAATGCCGGCTCGGGCAAGCAGCAGGCCGTCGTCAACGCGTGCTACTCCACGCCCTCGCCTGGCCAGAACTGGTGCGCGGCGTGGGTCACCAATGTCTTCCGCAACGCCGGCGTTGGTTACTTTGGCGGTAACGCGTGCGATATGTTTAACGCATGGTGCTATAGCTCCGATCGCTCGGCGCTGCAGGTGGGCATGATTGTTGCCGACTCATCGCATAGCGGTACCGGCATGCCGGGTCTGATCTATGGCCACGTGGGTATCTACGTTGGCGGCGGCATCGTTATGAGTAACGAGGGCGCCATCACGTCGAGGTCGCTTGACTCGTTCATTGGGTTCTACGGCACTGGCTCTGGCGTGCGCTGGGGCTGGCTCGGCGGTATTGCGCTGTCGTAAAGCCGACTGGGCCGCGTGCCCGCCCGCAATATATTTGATTGCCTGCTCGGGCAGTCCTGCGCAAGACGAAGGCCACATTAAGTGGCCTTCTTTGCGTGCGGAACTCGCGATCAACCAAATATATTGCGGGCGGGCACGCGGCCCTCTCGGGTTCTGAGTGCGACTCACCGGACTGGTTGTCTGTATTAAAGAAAGTGAAGGCCCCTTTCGGGGCCTTCTTTTTTATAAGAATTCGCCTACTCGGTGGACTTCGGGTTCTAGGTCTACGTCGAACTGCTCTTTGACTTTGGCTTGGATGTCGCGGATGAGTTCGTCGACGTCGGCTGCGGTGGCGTGGTCGGCGTTGACGATGAAGCCGCAGTGTTTTTCGCTCACCTGGGCACCGCCGACCGCGTGGCCGCGCAAACCGGCGTCCATGATGAGCTTGCCGGCAAAGTGGCCCTCGGGGCGCTTGAAAGTGGAGCCGGCGCTCGGCATGTCGAGCGGCTGCTTGTCCTCGCGGCGCTGACGGTAGTCGTCCATGTCGGCCTTGATCATCGCGGCGTTGCCCGGGGCGAGATTGAAGGTGGCCGAAAGCACGATGAAGCCGTCGTCGGCGATGCGGCTCTTGCGATAACCCAGGTTGAGCTCGTCGACATCGAACTCGATGATATTGCCACTGCCGCGGGTGCCGTCGTCGAGCATGCGAGCGGGCTTGTAGACGCGTACAGATTCCAGCACATCGGCCATGCAGGCACCGTAGGCACCGGCGTTCATGTAGCAGGCGCCGCCGACCGATCCAGGGATACCCGAGATGGGCTCCATGCCGGTGAGGTCAGCCTCGGCTGCTGCCGCGGCGACATCGGAAAGCAAGGCGCCGGCTGCCGCCGTGACGTGTGTGCCATCGACGGTGATGTCGGAGAGGCCTTCGCCCAGCGCCACGACGACACCACGGATGCCCTTGTCGCCAACGAGCAAGTCGGAGCCGTTGCCCACGATGGTGAGTGGTAGATCGCAGCGATAGCAGGTATCGAGCGTGGCGACGAGGCCCTGCTCGGTGTCGGGCGTGACAAAGACGTCGGCCGGGCCTCCAATCTTAAACGTGGTGTGCTCCCGCATGGGCTCGCTCATGAGTACGTTGTCCTCGCCGGCAACGCCAGCGAGCGCGCAGAGCAGGTCCTCGTTAAAAAAGTCGTTCTCGTGCATGCGAATATCCGCCTTTTGGTGGTTGTTGTCATCAATCGATTGCAATATACCCCACCTGGACGGATTTGGTGCGCTGGCGGCGATAAAACAGCCGTCCACCGGATTGGTAAAGTGTTTATCACCGAGGTAGATGGGCAGTCGCTATACTTTCAAGAGATTGCGCGTAAACCCGGAAGGAGCGAGATGGCCAACAAAGTCACCCTCAAGCAGATCGCCCAGGAGGTGGGGCTTTCCCCTTCGTCGGTCTCGCTTGTTCTCAATAATCGGCCCTGTCGCATCTCGGAAGAAAACCGCAAGCGCATCAAGGAGGTCGCGGCGCGTAACCACTATGTTCCTAACCAGATCGCGCGCAGCCTGGTCATGCGCGAGTCGCGCACACTGGGCCTTATCGTTCCCAATATCGAGAGCCGCTTTTTTGCCTCGCTTGCCGGCAGCTTGGAAAAGCGCTGCCGCGAGGACGGTTACGCGCTCTTTATTACCAGCTCGGGTGGAAGCGCCGATGACGATTTGGAACTGCTGCGCCAGCTGGTGACGCGCGGCGTCGATGGTGTCTTCCTGGTGGTAGGCGACGAGTTCTCGGACGACCGTGCCCTGCGCGAAGAGGTCAGCCATCTGCCTATCCCTGCCGTGATGGTCGACCGTGCCATTGGGGGGCTCGAGTGCGACAAGGTGATGTTCGACCACGAGATGGGCGGCTACATGGCCACGCGGTATCTGATTGAGCAGGGTCATCGCCGCATCGCCTGTCTGGTTAACGCGCGTCGCTCCAATACGGGCCGCAAACGACTTGCCGGCTATGAGCGCGCACTGCGCGAGGTGGGACTGCCCATCGACGCGCGCCTGGAGTTTGAGAGCGAGTACTACATTCCGAGCGCCTACGAGGCCTCGGAGGCGGTGCTCGCAACCGACGCCACTGCCGTGTTCGCAAGCTCGGACAACATTGCCCTCGGTTTGCTCAAGCGCTTGCACGAGATGGGGAAGAGCATCCCGGGCGATATCTCGGTCGTAAGCTATGACAACTCGGCCGCCGACGTTCTCTTTGAGCCAGCGCTGACCGCGATTGAGCAGGACCCTGGTGTCCTTGCGGAGCATGCTTTTGGCTGCATGTCCAAGCGTCTTGCCGGTAGGGGCGGTAGACGTGCCGAAGAGGTCGTTCTGGAGCCGGCGCTTATCGTGAAGGGCAGTGTGCTTGACCTTACCGAATATAGTTAAGCGCACTTGTTTGTTTGCATAGATTGCATGCGGAGTGTCCGCTATTTGCCGGCGGGGCCGGGGGGGGGGGGGTTGCTTTTTTTTTTTAGCGTTTTCCGCCCCCCCCACTACAAAAAAAAACTGGGCCCCCCCGGCCCTCGTCCGTAAACTCTTCCGCTGGGCGAGCCATAGACGCCGCGCACCGATAGGGTAAGGCAGCGGCTTGAAATTGGTGCTATATTCGGCTTGAGTTGTTTAATGCTAGTACGGGAGGCTGATATGGGGCTGTTCAAGAAGAAAAACCCGCAGGATGCCTTTGATCCCGATGTGTTTACCATCACGGATACGATTTTGGACCCGCCGCGGTTTACGTTTTTGCCGGCTATCTACCAGGATGCCACGCGTCGCAAGTGGGCCGTGCATCAGCGCGGCGGCGAGCCGAAGATTTTTGACTATGCGGACGTGTTGCAGTGCGAAGTAGCCGAGGCGGGCGATCCGGAGGCCGAGGAAGTGGCCTCAAAACAGGAATTTGCCCAGCGTATCCTGGTAAATCCCGCCAAGGCGGCGAAAATAAATGCTGCCAAGCGTAATATGTGTCTTGGTATGGGCGTTGTTGTGGCGGTTCAGACGGGAAAAGACGAGGTTTCCAAATTAGAGATTCCCGTTATGACCGACGAAGTTAAACGCGATTCAAGTCTATATAAGTCGTATCGGAATGTCGCCGAGAAGATCAAGGCCGAATTTGATGCCATGGGAGGGCTGGCCTAATTTTGGCGGCATACGTTTCTGAATGAGGAGTCTGTGCAATGGCAGGCGAATCTTATGCAATTCCCCCCAAAGATCGTGCTGTTGAGGGAATTCTTTGGTATATCCAGCACCATCAGCTTGCCGGCGGTGATCGCCTACCGGCCGAGCGCGTGCTGTGCGAAGAGATTGGCGTTTCGCGTACGGCGTTGCGCGTCGGTATCACGCGGCTCATCTCGTGTGGAACGCTCGAGAGCCGACGCGGATCGGGTACGTATGTGTGTCCTCCCAAGCCGCTGAACATCTTCCAGGAAACGTATAACTTTTCCGATGCTGTGCGGACTGCCGGCCTGCACCCCTCTTCTCGTCTGGTTTCCACCGGGACCATCGAGGCGGATGAGGCGCTTGCCGACAGGCTTGGGGTGTCTGTAGGCGCTCCTTTGCTACGCATGCAGCGCGTTCGACTAATTGAGGGCGAGCCGGCGTCAATCGAGACGGCTCACGTTAACCTGTCCCTGTGCCCATCGCTTACCGAGCACGATTTTGAGTGCGAGAGCCTTTACGATGTCTTGCTCAAAGAAGGTGGCGTGCGTGTTGAGCATGGACGTGAGCATATCTCCATCTCGCGTTTGAACGTCGAAGAGGCCGAGCTGCTCCAGCAAGAAGAGGGAACGCCGGTGTTCTATGAGAGCTCGATCGAATTTGATAAGGACATGCGTTTTGTGGAGCATTGCAAATCGGTGATTTTGCCCACAAAGTTCCGCTTTGCCGATAACGGCGAAGAGAACGGCATGAGGAGCGTGGCAGGTGAACAATGGCTGAAACAGTAGATGCCACCCCGGTTTATATGCGCATTCGACGCCGCATCGAGGAACGTATCGAGCGCGGTATATATCCCACGGGTTCCATGATTCCGTCCGAAAAAGACCTCGCCGAGGAATTTGGTACGACACGCTTGACCATCCGAAGCGCTGTCGATGAGCTGGTTCGGCGCGGGCAGATTCGCCGTGTTCGGGGAAAAGGTGCCTTTGTGGCGCAGAAAGTACCTGCTTTTTTTGAACGCACGGTCGGTTTCCGTGAATCGGTCCGTGATTCGGGCGGCGAGCCGTCCGTCCGTATTCTCGCGCGTTCCAAGCGTTATGCGGGGCCATATTACGCCGACCTGTTTGGCATCGCCGAAGACGACCTGCTCTATTCCGTTCGACGCCTGAACTGCATAAACGGTAGCCCCGTATCGATTGAGACGGCGCTGATTCCCTGCCTGCTGTTCCCAACCATCGAAGATATTGACGTGTCGGTCTTCAGTTTGTACGAGACCTATGAGATGCTGGGCCGAAAGCCAGTCATGGCACAGGAAAAGCTCGATATCGAAGCGCTGGGCGCACGAGATGCCGGCCTCCTTGGACTGGAACAGGGCGATCTTGTTTTGCTTTTGGAATGCGTGAGCTATGACGCGAGCGGTCAGGCTATCGAGTATGTAAAGTCCTTCAATCGTGGCGATACGGGCGGCTACACCTATACGTACTAGCTGGTATTTTGTGAATAACGGCTGGGAAACTAACCAGTTTTGATCGTTGGGTCAGCTGTATATACAACCTTACAGGGCTCAAAATCGACCGTCCGCCGATGGGGATAAATTAATCGACAAAGAGGTATCAAAAAGCCGTAACCTGTAACTGTGATTGGTATCAAATACTAATGATTTATTACGAGGTGAGACGATGAAGATGCTCGATTACGTTCAGCTTGCCCATGTGCGTATGGGGGAAAACCTCGAGCGTTCGTCTGAGCTGGTAGCGCAGCTCGTTGATATTTTCCAGTCCGGTTCTTTTGACGCGCTGCGCATCGTTGCTTCGGGTTCGTCGCGCCATGCCGCCGATTGCGCCCGCGATTACCTGCAAGATGCCCTGCAAATGCAGGTGTCCGTTGTGACGCCCGAGGCCTTCGTTGATTTTGAACACACCTATCCGCAGCATGCGCTCAACATTGCCGTTTCGCAGAGTGGCTATTCGACCAATACGATTGCGGCGCTCGATTACATGCGCGCACACGATATGGCTGCAGTTGCGCTCACGGCAAACGTCGAGGCGCCCATCAAGGAGCACACTGACATCGTTCTTGACTACGGTGTGGGCGTCGAGTCGGTGGACTTTGTGACTCTGGGCGTCGAGGTGCTCGTTGAGTACCTGGTGCTCTTTGGTATTTACGGCGGTCAGGCGCGCGGAACGATTGACGCCAAGGGCGTTGCCCAGCGTCTTGACGACCTGCGCGAGGCCATCCAGGCCAATGCCGTAATGTGCAAGACCGCCGAGGCATATGTCCAAGACCACATGCTCGAGCTTTCTGAGCACACGCCCGCCATGGTCGTCGGCAACGGCCCCAACTATGGCGTTGCCGAAGAGGCGGCCCTCAAGCTGAGCGAGACCATCAAGATTCCTGCCATGCATCACGAAGGCGAGGAGTTCGTCCACGGTCCCGAGATGCAGATCGTTCCGGGCTATCTGGTGTTTATCGTCGACGATCCGCAGGGGTCGGAGCGTCTTGCGAATATCGCTGATGCGCTATCGAACGTTACGACAAAAACGGTGCTGCTCACGGCCCATCCCAAGGGTAGGGCTCACGAGGTTGCGGTGCCTCAGGTGGCTCCGCTGCTCAGCGCAATTCCCAATCTTGTGTTCTTCCAGACGATTGCGGCCATAATCGCCGAGCGTCTGAAGTCATGGGACGTGCACCCGTATCTTGATGCCGTCTCCAAGCAAATGGAGGTCAAGGCAGAGGGCTACGAAGAGTCAGTCAATGCGCTTAAGGCCAAAGCGGCCGAGTGTTACGGAATGTAAGCGGGTTTTGATGCCCGTTGGCATGGGGGATGTGGAAACAACCCCAGAAAGGAGAGACAAATGAAGGAAACCGAGAAGATCGAGATCATGCATTTCGACCAGGAGGGCTATCTCG
>CAUBQN010000041.1 GCA_958438125.1 uncultured Collinsella sp. | reverse complement strand
CCGCAGGAAGCTTGGATACGCCTAGGCGCGGTCCAAGAAATCGTCCGCACCCCCTAGCCGCTATTTGTTAGGACGTTTTGCAACCACGAGCGCTGCCGTGGATTCTTGATACGGCGCATCGACAACAGCAATGTCAAGCGGGTAGAATGGTGCCGACGGCAGCCCAAGTTGTAGTGAGCTGGGCAGAGCCGTTGCTTAATGAAGTTGGGTCATCGTCTTAGCGACGGTGGCCTTTCTTTTTGGGCTTCGAGCCCTGCTAATATGAGAAAGCCATTGTCAATAGGCGTGTTTGTTCGAGCCCGGTTTTAAACCGGGCTTTTTCGTTTCCCGTCGGGAGGGCCCGCGCACGTTGCACGTTTAGTCGACGCTTGCCTGGCAAGCTAATATCCGCGGGCTCTTGCGGGCGCGCTGCCGGCGGTCAGCCCGGTATGTCCGCGCACCCCACCGCATTTCGATTCTCCGTCCGGCGCGCTCGTCCGAAACCAGTCTTGTTCACGGGCGCGGCCCTTGGGCTGCCCAAAAAGGGCTCGTGAACGCGCGCCGGCGATGCGTCGAGGCGCGGGCCCTCCCGGCGGGAGGCTTGTTGTCCGACGGGGTCAGCCGAGGGTCCCCTCCGCCCGGCGCCCGATCTCCCAGACCCAGCAGGCGAGCTCGCGCGCGACGGCGGCGTTTGCCTTGCACGAGCTCTTGCCCGCCGCCGCCAGCGCCTCGCGGCGGCGGCAGAGCCTGGCGGTGCAGTCGTCGGCGCGCGCCCGGATCGCCGCGGGGACGTCCGCGCCGGGCGCCGGGGCCTTCGGGCGGGGCGTGCACGTCAGGTAGTGCCACGCCGACTCCACCAGTGCCGTCCTGGCGAGCCGGTTGCCCGTCTTGGTTATCCCGCCGCGCCGCTCGGTCTCGCCGCTCGAGCGCTCCGACGGGACCAGCCCGCACCAGCTCGCGAAGGCCGGGGCCGTCCGGGACCTCGTGAAGGAGCCCGCCTCGGCTGCGAGCCTGAAGGCCGTCAGGGTGTCGATTCCCTTGATGCAGGAGAGCGCCTCGACGGCCGGGCGCCACCGGTCGGTCCGGGCGAGGGCGAGCACCTTCTTCTCGAGCTGCCGGCGGTCCGACTCCGCGCACCTCGCGGCCGTGACGTAGTACTCGAGCACGTCGCGCTGGGGCCCCTCGAGCCTGATCCCGGATATCCACCTCCAGTGGGCGCGCGTCCAGGATCCCCTCCTCGTCCCGTCGGCGTTGCGCTCGTCCCAGACGTGGCCCAGCCTGATCAGGAACATGTTGAGGCGCTGCCTGGCGCGGCGGTACTCCGCCGTGGCGTCGTCGAGGGCGCGGTCGAGGTCCCGGGCGGCCTCGACGGCCGCATCGGGCAGCGGGACCTCCACGATGTTGTGGGTGGCGAGCATGCGGGCGATGAACTCGGCGTCGCGCCGGTCGTTCTTGCGGCGCGCGTCCGCCGCCGGCCTCTGCATCTTGGAGACGGCGGCCACGGCGCAGTCGAGGCCGAGCGCGCGCAGCTCGCGCGCCATGTGGAAGCCGGTGGGGCCGCTCTCGTAGCAGGCCCTGGGCTCCTCGAACCCGAGGGCCCACTCCGCGATCTCGGCGGCGTCCGTCCCGAAGTCACGGTGCACCACCTCGCCGGTGAAGGGGTTGAACGCCGCGGCGGCGACCGATCGCGCGTGGACGTCCAGGCCGATGGAGGTAACATGGGGCATGGGAAGCCTCCTCCCCGCAGGTGCGGTAAGGGCTACCGCACGGGCCGATACTCAAAGCCCATTGTGGCATCCCGAGCCCGCGGAAAGAAGCTGCGCCGCGGGGGAGGCGACCCAAATGGCTTTCTCATATCGTCTTGAGTGCCTTGGAAAGGCCGACAAGGGCCGTGAGGAGCGAGACCATAGCGGTCAGGAGCTTCACGAGCTCGGTGAAATCGGTCATGGGCATCACCTCCCATCGGATGGAGGGCTCTGCCCGGCACAAGGGCTGCCGACAGCGCTGCTGATTCTAGCAGAGCGTCATTCCTCTTCGATCAATCCGTGCTCCACTCCCTCGCCGGAATCCAGTCCGTAATCCGTGGGTCATTTTCCTTTGTTTTGTGAGACTGGCTGATAACAAGCAGGTGGAATAAACATGGGGGCCCGGCCCTTGCCGCGCAATCGGCGCGCGGCAAGGGCCGGGCCCATCTCATATGTTGTCAACGCTAGCGGTGAACCTGAACGCCAGGGCACATTCTTTGTTGGATGAAACCATCATAGCGGCTAGCGGAAGGTGTCATCGAAGGAGTGCGCTGTAAAGCACCCGTCTCCTTAACTGTTAGAAATGCGAGTTAATAATCTATGTGGTCGATATGCCGTTGAACCCGCGTATCGATACCGCTCAGCCATTCGCCTCGCCCCCGTCGCACGTATCTTCATCCGGTCTGTTACTTTTAATCTAACAATTCTTTGAGGAACGTAGGTGCTTCTAAATGTACTGTCGACTTCTTCTCAAACTAATCCTAAGAGACAGGGCCGTATGGATTTCCACGCTCGTTCTCGCTGCAGCCTTTTCCGTCCCCATTGCGTTCAATTCACCCATCTACGGGCCCTTCTTTATGAAACAGGGCATGCAGGGCTTTGTCGACGCATTCAATACGCGCGCGCCCCAGGCCAGCGGCACAGACCTATCTCCAGAGCAGCAAAATGACGCGGAGCTTGCAAGATACGCGAACGCCGCCCTTGCCGCTCAAACCGACGCCGCCTTTCTCGATTCTGCCGAGAGCTACTACGCGCTCATGGGCGAAGGCTTCCAATCCGGGTCCATCGTGGGAGACCGAGAGACCAATGACGCGGCGCTCGCATATTGCCGTGCCCTGAGCAGCTCCGGCATCACGGATATCCCGGCCTCCGCAAACGACCTGCCGTTCCTCTCCTTCCTGCCCTACGCCATTGCCCAGGCGCCGTCCTTCCTTCCCTTCATCCCCTTCCTTCTCTCGTCGATACTCGTGCTCGGCGCCACAAGGCCCGGGACCCTGGCGGCAAAGGCGCCCGTGCCCAAATTCCGGCGCCTTATCCAGACCGTGTTTTCGATAATTGGCGCGGGGACCGCGATGCTCCTCGCCGGCCTCGCACCCGGGGGTATTTACGCCTTGGCCCTAAACGGCTTCGGGCAGATCGGGTACCCGATCGCCTTCTTCCATGACGGCGCGCTCACTACCACGACCGCGGGAAACGTCTTCACAGCCCTGCTTCTCGCGCTGCTTGCGGGCGGAACCTTGATATCCGTTTGCTCCGCCGTCCTATCGACCGCAACGAGGCGCGTCCTCGCGGGCCCCCTTACCTCCGCGTTGCTTGTCGCGGCCCCGGCATTCCCGTTACTGTCCGATTCGGCACTGGGGCATAATGCCGTGCTCGGGCTCCTGCCGCTGGCCGTGTTCTCGCCTATCGAGGCAACGGGTTACGTAGGATGCTTCCCGACAGAATTCATTGGCTCCGGTTCGGGCGGCGCATCGATGCTTGCCGTGGCCCTGGTATACGTCGCGGTCCTTTTCGCGGTCGGCGCCGTTGTGACGCGTTCGCCCAAACAGGCTGGACCCGCTAAAAAGCACCATGGGCTTGAGCTCCTGGACGTGAGCGTGGGATACGGGAGCACGACGATACTTTCGATCGGATCGCTTTCCTTGGGCCCGGGAACGGCGGCGGGGCTCGTCGCTCCCAACGGCTCGGGGAAAACCACCCTTCTTGAAGCGCTGTCGGGCCAATTTCCCACCCGCATCCGCTCGGGAAGCCTGGCGGCAGACGGAATCTGCCAACGTCGATCAGCCGAATTTGCAGAACTCGTCTACCTGAGCTCTTCGGGCAGCGCGGATCTCTATCCCACGCTATCGGCCATCGAGCACCTTGCTTTCGTTAGGGAGGCGTGGAAATCGGCCGCCGACATCGACTCGCTCTGCGACTCCCTCGGAATCTCCCCATATCTCGACAAGCCGACCCGTAAACTCTCGACAGGAATGAAGCAGCAGGTAAAGCTTGCCATGGCGATAGCGACCGATTGCCCGTACCTTATCCTCGATGAACCGCTGAACGGCCTCGATCCGGGAAAACGGAAAACCTCCTGCGACGCGATGCGCAGCGAGGTGGCGCGGGGACGCAGCGTGCTCATTTCAAGCCATCTACTCGACGACCTGGCAGACCTCACCAACTCGTTCTACTTCATCGAGGCCGGCACGCTCGTGGAAAAGATCAAGTCGTCCTCGCAGACGCTCAAGCAGGAATACCTCGATACATACGAGGGAGGTGAATGACGTGAAACTATTTGAACAGCTGAAGTCCAATGCGTCGCGCATGGCTGTCTACGCCATCCTCGTGGCAACGGCTTTATGCGGAATCGCGGCACCCGTCTATGCGCTCAACGGGGAGAAAGGCGATGTCGAACCCGCGTACATGGCTTCGACGGTTAAGGACCGGTACAAAGCCTTCTCTGGAGACACGTTTTACGTAGCAGAGTACGACACGACCTACCGTCAGCTTCGCTACAACAAGGGCTACGACTATCTAGGCGCAGAGGCAATCAGCTATACGTCGGGTTGGTACCGCTCCAACTATGGACACATAACCCAGTTCAAGTGTAACTACCGTGTGTACAACTAAAGCAACCGGCCGGGACGAGGGGTGACGCAAAAGCGTCGCCCCTCGTTTTTAACCATGCCACCTGAACCTGGTTCAGGCTTCAATGCAAGAAGAAGCAGGCCGAGGATAGGAGACATTAAGGCTAATAGCCCGAACTCGTTGCCCGACCGTCACTATTAGTGACTATTAGACAGGACTTGCGGACGATACAGCTAATAGTCGGTACTTGCAAATCACCCGCGTGTACCGAAAGGTATGGCAGGAGAGGCTGCCGATACGCTGCGCGCTAGATGCCGATCGTATCGATGGGTGCGATGGTGATGCCGTCCGGCGTCGTGTGGGTAGGCATCCCGAACCCGATGACGATGAGCTTAGCCGCAGGCGGTCTTTCCCCGCGCTCGACCAGCTTCCGCTCTAGGCGAAGCAGGTTCTCGGATGCCTCCGGCACCTGCGGGCTTCCTAGCTTGACCTCGACCGCGATCCATGACCCGTCGCGCCTGTGGACGATGGCATCGACTTCCAGATCGTCGGCGTCGTGGTAATGCGAGACGGAGGCGTCGTTGACCGCCGCATAGACCTTGAGATCGTGCAGGACGATGGACTCGAAGAGCAGGCCGAGGGTCTTCGGGTCGGCCGTCAACGACTTGGGATTCGCGCCGAGCAGCGCCACGGCGAGCGAGGGGTCCGCGAGATGTCGCTTAGCGCCCTGGCGCAACCTCACCGGGGATCTGAGCGCCGGGTGCCACGCCGGGATGTCGTCGACGATATTGATCCGTCGCAGCGCGTCCATGTAACTCGCAATTGTGTTCTTCGATATGTCGCCGTCCAGATCCCTTTCAATGGCTTTCGTGCCGGAAAGAGTCGACTCGTTGCGAGCGAGCGAGCAGAGCAGGGACCTGACCTTTTCCGGGTCGCGTCTCACTCCGTCGATTCTTGAGACATCGGATTCGCACACGCCATCGATATAGGCAGCCGATATCCGCATCGCTTCGGCGGTCGTCCTACCGACCGCCTGAGGCCAACCGCCGCGGCAGAGAATATCGGCAACACCGCTGATGCCATCGATGGACCCGAGCGATGTTTTAACGGGATCGCCTGCAAACAGCGCACCGATCGAAACCGCACCAGACGAGACGCCAAGTTCGGAAAGCGTCATGGTGTCCATCCGCAGGCGGGAGATGCGCCCGACGCCGCTGTGCATCGGTCGGTCCGCATCGTTCGGCGTCGCCGAGCCGGTAAGGATAAACTGCCCTGGTTCCCCTCCCCTCGCATCGCACTCGAAACGCACTGCGTCCCATAGCTTCGGCTCCTCCTGCCACTCGTCGATGAGTCGCGGCGCCGCACCGGTTATCGCCTGAGCCGGGTCGAGGCGAGCGAGTTGAAGCGCCGCGAAGCCGCCAGCGGGATCGGAGAGAGAAAGCGATGACTCCGCAAAGCGGTGCGCCGTCGTCGTCTTCCCGCACCATTTCGGTCCCTGAACAAGTACCGCGCCGAAAATGACGAGGTCTCGTTCGATCAGCCGATCGACGCATCGGTCTATATATCTATTCACTAGTACACCCCACTTCTTAAACAGAGAAATTATACTGTTTATCTGCTGCGTTGGGACAATTGCAGGTCATTCATTGGGACAATTGCAGGTAATTCATTGGGACAATTGCAGGTTGAACTATGAAGCTTGTACTAAAAGAAAGCCTATAAGAATGTAGGATGCATATAGCGCACGGGAGCGCTTATAGGCTTGGCAGAGCCGGCGCCCTGCGCGGATGGAAACAGTTTGGGGTTTTCTCCCAGCAGCTGAAGCCGCCCTAGTAGGGGCGGCTTCAGTCATTTAAAGGGATGAACTCGTGCATCTCTCCCTTACCGGAATCAAGCTTTTCTGCAGCTACCTCTAGGTGTTTCTGGTTCTCTTTGCTCCAGAAAGGATCAATCTCCTCGACCGGGGTTCCAGTGATCTCGGTGACATCGTCGGCATCGACCTTGAGCTTTGCGACGATTTCTTTCACCACCCGGCGCCGTACCTCATCTTTGATCTCCTCGCCGACCTCGCCAAACTCCATCGACGGCCCGTCCTTGCTCACCGGTCCATACATATGGATCCCCCTTTTTCAATCCATCTATTGCGATGGATCTTCTAGAAATTGGGCGAAAGTGTACTCATGCAACGTTGCATGAGTACACAATACACCGCATTATCGCGCTACGTTTCTTGCGGCAACGTAGAACCGGCAGTACTCCGGCTTGAAGACGAACTCAACAGTCCCGGTCGCCCCCATTCGGTTTTTAGCAACGATGACATTCGCGATGCCCTTGGCCGGACGTCCATCCATGTTCGCCTCTCGATCGTCGGCTGAACGGTCCAAGAACATAACGATATCGGCGTCCTGTTCGATCGAGCCGGAGTCGCGAAGATCAGACAACTGGGGCACTTTTCCGACGCGATTCTCAACCTGCCGAGAAAGCTGGGATAACGCAATGACGGGAACGTTAAGCTCCTTTGCGAGGATCTTGAGCGAACGGGAGATCTTGCCGATCTGAACGTTCCTACTCTCGAACTTGCTTCCCTTGGGATCATCAACCAGCTGCAGGTAGTCGACGATGATGATTCCCTTTCCTTGCCCGCGAAGCATGCGCCTCGCCTTGGCGCGAATGGACGCGACGGTCGTTCCGGGCGTGTCGTCGATGTCGATTGGCAGAGCACTCACGGATGCCACGATGTTCTCAGCCAGGGCGCGGTCGCCCTCCTTGATAAGCCCATCCCTGATGGCTCCGATGGTCAAGCCGCTTGAAGCGCCGGCCGACGCGCTCGCGAGTATGCGCTGTCCTATTTCGGTAGCAGTCATCTCCAGCGAGAAGAGGCATACCTTCGTACCAACGCTTGCGATCGATGTTGCCAGATTGATTGCGAAAGCACTCTTACCGACCGCTGGCCGAGCGCCGAGGACGAT
The DNA here is from genome assembly GCA_958438125.1 of uncultured Collinsella sp. Classification (GTDB taxonomy): domain Bacteria; phylum Actinomycetota; class Coriobacteriia; order Coriobacteriales; family Coriobacteriaceae; genus Collinsella. The sequence goes on along the minus strand of CAUBQN010000041.1, from coordinate 4,357 downwards.
GAGCTGTCCAGGCTCGAACGAACCGATAAGCTCATCGAGCTTGGAGAATCCAGTTTTGACATGGTCCGTCGCTCCGCCCGTCCTGGTCGCCTCGGCGGAATCGAGGACGAGGCGTAAAGCGCTTTCCATGCTCTTGTAATCGCTTGGGACGGATTGCTCGGTCGCGGCGAGAAAGGTGTCCTGGACTGCGGAGATGTATTCCGCGGTGTCTATCGGCGGGTTATTGGTTAGCGACGTTACTTCAGCGGTCGCGGCGATGACATTACGGCGAGCGGTGTCACGGCGCAGGATGTCAACGTAGTGCTCATACGACGCCTGAGCAAAGTCGTCCGAGATGAGTTCGATGACGTATGCCTCGCCACCGACGGCAGCGAGCTTTCCGCTGCTCCGAAGCCCATCGATGACGGAGACGCAGTCGGCCCCGATACCCTTCGCATCAAGATCGCAAATCGCCTTGAAGATCGTCCTGTTCGACGGAGAGAAAAAATCTGACTCCGTGCAACTTGCCACGATTTCCACGCGTGAAACGCGGTTCGTCATGGCGGCGGCCAGCACTTTCTTTTCTGCTTCGATGTTGGACGGGAGTTTCGTTGGTAACGGCATATTTGGCCTTCCTACTGCGTACCAATGCAACGTTGCATTGGTACGCAGTTGAATAATTTGCTATTTTCTAGATATTTTCTAGAAAATATCTAGAATTATCCCTTAATGCGCACTGATGCAACGTTGCATCAGTGCGCAGTTACTTGTTTCTCTTTCTCGACTTCTTGAGAATCGCTTCCAGTGCTCGTATGCGGTCATCTTCGAGACGGACCGCAGCAACAGCGGCCCCCGACGCGATTTCCGGCACGACCTGCTTTCCCTGCTTCTTGAGCTCAATGAAACCTTGCTCGGCAAGATGCTTCCTGGCCTTTTGGAGCGCGGAGACGGAAATACCCAGAAGCTCTGCCAGCTCCGGGTTCTTCATCGCGCCGCGGGGGTGGTCCAGCAGACTTTGGGACACGAGGTCGCCGAACACGACACAGGCTGCATCGTGGAACGCATCACTTGCAAGCATGAATCGCGGCACGTGAAGGAACTGACCGCTAATCAATTCGCTTTTGGACATGCCGACAAAGTTACCGATTTCATCAAAGTCAACCGAAAGAGCCCCGCTTTCCGAGCGCACGACCCATCCCCAACCAACCATCTCGTTGATGGTTGTACTCACTCGGCACCGATCGATATCAAGTTCGACGGCCGTTGACTCACGAAGCTCGGAAAGACCAGATCCGATATGCGAGAGCAGGAAAACGGTTCCGATCGAGCATTTGCGCCCATTCGGCATCGTCTTGCCAACCACCGAAACGAGACCGAGGCGCACGAGAAGCCATGGATAGTCCTTGAGCTCACGGGTTGCGACGGGGCGCTGCAGCACAGGCGCTGCAGCGGAAGTACCCAGATTGCCTCCACCAACCGAAAGCTCGGTTTGGAACACGAACGGCGCAGGGGCATCATTCGATTTTTCAGATTGACTGCCGACGGCGGCAGCCAGAGCGTTGGCCAAGCTGGTCATGATTATCACGACCTCTAGCCGACAGCATCATCTGCCAAGGTACATCCACAAAAACCAGCGGTAGAACCGAAGGTACTATGGTATGATGTCCTTGACAAATCGATATCACGTCGGAAAGAAAGACTCATTTGCTTGGCGGCTGCGAGTCTTTTTTTCTGCCTATTTTTCCTCATCGCCAGCCCGATCCTCGCGCTCATGAAGCATCTGGTTGCGCAAAAGCACGCCGATATACCCGGACTTGTTCATTCCGGTCTGCTCGGTAACCTCGGTAAGATAATCCACGAGCTCAACGGGAAGGGTGAGCAACACGCGCTTCTTGGACGGAGTTGCGTCCTTCTTGGATTCCATCTCAAATACCTTTCTGGCCGAATTTACATTGCAAATAGTATATCCGTATATATCACGATGTTCAAATATATTTCTTCACAGTTGAATGCGTTGTCATAACCCCTTAACGCGTACTCATGCAACGTTGCATCAGTACATAACGTTGCATGAGTACGCACAAAACGTTGCATGAGTACACATTTATGTTGCATCAGTACGTGATAAATAGGGGTTAACGTTGCATGAGTACATGTCCCTATATATGTAGAGAAAAGAGAATTGAGAATTAAGAGAGAGGGCCACAAGTGGCCTAGAACCCTTGCTTGAAACTCACTGAAAGACGAACGTCTTTTTGCAATCGTGAGGTGACTACAGATAGGGCATCTTTTTTCAGCTGCTATCCATTCCGACATTCAGTCGACCTCACGTAGACCACGGAAACGGCCACAGAATCGAATATCTGACACTTTGGAACCAATTCGACCGTATTCCTCAGACTGCATTATTTCGATGCCTTAAATCGGATCTGAGAGCCTACAAGAAAGAAAAAGCACCTTCCGGTGCTCTTCTTGACTGACGTTTGATTAAGATATGTTCGCGAAATGCGATATCAGGATGCTTGTTCCAATTCTTCAATCAGATTGAGCAATCGGTTTACGGCTGGGCCTAGAAGGTCTGAAAGAGCGAGCGTGATTTCACTCCCTGATTCCTCCATTGCCATTGCGAGGCCCTTTAGGCCATGAAGCTCGATGGCGAACTTGTCGTAAATTTCGGCGCGCGTCTCCTCGGCCGTTTTCGTCGAGTCTTCGATGGCATCCTCTGGGATGGCGAACGAATCAATATTGTCGCTCTCTTCGAGCAGGCCGAGCAATCGGTTTACGGCTGGGCCGAGAAGGTCGGCCAGCGCGAACAGGGCTTCGTTTTCGGATGTGTTCATCACCTGCGAAAGCCCGCTGAGCCCACAGAGCTCCGTGGTGATGTCGCCGCTGAGCTTCCTGCGTTTCTCGCTTTGAGTCATATCGGCTCCTTTTCTCATCGATTCCGAAACTAACCTATCGGTCTTCGTTTTCCGCCTCTTTAAGCAGCTCATCGACAGCGTTCTGCATCACAGCTGTCATCGTCCTGCCCTCCTGCTTGCAGTAGGCCTTCAGGGCTGCGTGCTTCTTTGCCGACACGTAAAACGTAATCATCTTGCGCTCGTCGGTCCCGGCATCACCCTTGTGCGCGGTGTCCTGGTTGTCCATGAGGCGCTTTTTGGCCGGCTTGGTGTTGTTGTTGGCAAATGCATTGAAGTTATTTTTAACGGCCATTCAGGGCCTCCCTGAGCTCGCTGTAGACGTCATCGTATCCGTAGAGTGCCGATCCGAACGGCAGCCCGAAGTAGCCCTTCAGGTCCTCCTTCTGGCGGATCGCCGTGTCGAAGTAGGAAATACCGCCGGCGGCAAGGTTTTCCTGCGCAGCCTTGAAACCGTTGGTGTTCGTCAGCACGCGGGTAAGAAGCACGGCGTACGGCCTCCCGTTTGCTTCCATCGTTTTCACGGTCTCGGCCGTTTTCACGAGGTCTGCGTTGCCGGTGCCGGTCGGCACGATGACGAAGTCCGACGCGTCCTGCGCCGCGTCCAAGATGGCCCCATTGGGTGGGCAATCGATGAAGGCCCAGCGGCCCGGATCGCCTTTGAACTTCTTCGCCGCCCGTTTGACGGTTGCGGGGTTCGCGGCGTCGACGGCGAAGGGAAGTTCCTCGCCGTTGTCCTCGGCGTTATCGGCCCAGAAGGTGGCCGATCCTTGCGGGTCCGCGTCGAGTACGACGACTTCCTTGCCGTCGCGAGCGGCGGCCGTCGCGAGCGCGATGCAGCTCGTCGTCTTGCCCACACCGCCCTTCAGATTGATCAGCGAAACGATCATTTTTGCACCGGTCCTCTCCATAATTCTTCTAGAACATTTCTAGAAATCTTCTAGATTCATTTTACTGCACCGCAACGCTCCATAACCCATGAATCCCTGCAAATCTAGAAATACTCTAGAAGTTTTATAGAAACTTACCAGAAGATTTCTAGATACAATCACGATCACGCGTACCTTTCTGGTTTGCGCCTTGATACGATAAATGAAGACTCAGTTGGGAGAGGGAGGGGGTTGTGGTGACTGGCTTTTGGCAAGTGTTTGAACTTCTGGGCCACCTCGGTTTTGCAACGGTCCTTACCGTATGGCCGAACGGCTTCGGCCGTCATCCCCGCCTTATCCGTGCCATCGGCATTCTCGGGTTGATCACCGGCGCCCCGCGCGTTCTTCGATTTGGCCTAGCTATTTGAGAAGCGACGGCGCGGCAGACAAGCAGATTAAGGTGGAAGGAAATGACCAGGCGCCCACCGCGCTGCCATCCAAAGTGTATCGCTCGCCTTCAACCTAATAGTTCCTAAATTAGGAGGGATCCGGTGAAAGTCCGAGCTCTCTTGGCATCGCTTGCTCGTAACG
>CAUBQN010000040.1 GCA_958438125.1 uncultured Collinsella sp. | reverse complement strand
CCGCATCCGTAATCTCGAACATCACCGGATCGAACGGCGCGTTGACCACGCGGTCCGATCGCTCGGCCAAATATGCTTTAAGGTCACGCTCCAGCTCGGGCGAGGTCACGCGGCAGTTGATCTTGCACACATCGTGGCGCAGGATGTCACCGATCGACTGGTCGAAATATTGCTCCTCGTGATACCCGCCACGTGCACGCATGCCACGCATCACGATACGCTTGATAGGGCTGTCCTTTTTAAAGCCCGCCTGATGCATCTCGAACGAGCCGCTCGAGAACATGCCATCGGGCGTGGAGCAATCAAAGCAAATGTCCGGAAACTCCTTGAGCAGCTCCTCGGTGATCTGCGGGTCAATGGTCCAGGTTTTGAGCACCTCGCCATGACTGTCGCGCACGATGGATCCATTGGAGCAGCAGGCGTCAAGCGCCAGGCCCGTAAAGCCATGCTCGCCGATCGGCAACGTCGAGCGTCCGGTCGCGGGAACCACATGCAGGCCAGCCTCGGTCAGCTCGCGAATGGCACGGCGGATGGTCCCATCCGCCTCGTGCAGGGCGTTCAGCAGCGTTCCGTCTAAGTCACTCGCAAACATCTTGATCATGGGCGTCCCTGCGCGGCGGGACAATGCTTCCGCAAATCCACGGTGCCCCAGCGCGTTAAGGCAATCGCCACAAGCGACTTTTCAGCCGATAAAACAGCGCCGTCGTCAACGTTAGCACCGCCAACATGCTTGCGAATACAATCGCCGGTGTCCATCGATCATATGCGAGCCCGTAAACCAATTGGCCAATAGGCGTTGCACAGGAAAGCATCATATAAACGAGTGCCAGCACTTTTCCGCAGAGTTCCTTTAGCGCTGACCGCTGAACAAATGAAACGATTTCGACCGATGCAATGCTTGCCCACGCCATGACCCATGCCGAGCCGGCCGCAAGCGCGGCAAACGCTAATTCATCAGGACCGCTCAGTAGCGTGACAATAATCGGTACGACTCCAAAACAAATCATCGCAACATATCGACATATGCCCTTGAAGGAAAAACGATGCGGCCAAATACCGACCAAACCACTGCCGACAAGACCACCTAAGCCCATAGCCACCTCAATAATCCCAACGAAGGATGACTGCATTCCGAGATGCTTTGCAACAATAACGGGAGCACCAATCGTTAACCCAACTAACGCAAGGTTCAAAATAGCCGCAATCAAAAACACAACGAGCAATGATGAGTTTTGAGACAGGTACCGAATCAACTCCCGAAAATCGTTTCGGCGTGTCGTACGAGTCGCGCCGTCTCCCATCGTTTCAGATGAGGCATTTTGCTTGAGTGCGCCCCCGAACAGCAGGGCTGAAATCGTAAACGTCAACGCCGCGGTTTCGCATAGAGTATCGATACCAAAGCACCCATAGACTGCCGTCCCGACTACAGGCCCCAAGATATTGCTCATCATGATTATCTGCGAGACCAACGCAGTGGCACGCTCAACCTTTTCTTGGCCCGTCATGCGCACCGCCTCAATTTGAAGCATCGGTTTCAGCAGCGATTGGATGCCATATTGGACGCAAAGCATTGCTGCCACGACAACGGCAAGAGGCGGCGAACGCTTCATAGGGATAAACAACAGCGATGCAGCCATCAGAACAATGCCGAGCATCACAAGAACCCCGCGATGTCTCCCACGATCCGCCAAGATTCCGCCAGCCGGAGTCGCAAGCACGCCCGGCACGAACGCTATCGCCGCGACGGCACCATATAACGTTGACGAGCCGCTGCAATCGAACAAGTAAAGCGGGCACGCAAAACACAGTGCCGACAACATCGAATACGCGCACAGCTGTGCAACAAGAAGACCGAAAAGCCTGATAGATCGCACTGTTTTTTGCGCCAACGAGACGCTACTCCTCCGCATTCCAGCCATAAGCCTGTCCCCTATACATACCGTTAGTATGTATTTAATGACTTGAAAAGGGCAGCCGTGGCTACCCTTACAAATCAATTACATACCGTCAGTATCTATATTACCACCCGGCGCGGTCCCATACGTCCCAAATCTGCGCCGTTGTCTGAAGCACTTCTTCCCCCAAATCGAGTCCCACCGCGGCAGCCATCTGCGCCAAACATTGAGCGCGAGCGAGCATTCGATCCTTGGTCTCGAGCGAACGGAACAGCGGCAGCAGCCAAAGATTCGCCAACAACGATACGGCCTCAGCCGCTTCGCGCGGGCATTTGCACGCAATTGAGCCATCGTCGATGCCTTCCTCGATCACTGGCAAGAGATAGCCATCCGCCGACTCGTCAAACGAGCCCTGGTACTGCATCGCCAGTAGACGCGAGCTTTTTACCGGATCTGCCGCAGGATGCATGCGTGCCCATAGCTCAATTTGCGGAACGACAGACTCGGGCGCGTACAGTCGCTTAAGCTTTTGGGCTCCGGTCATATTGCCGATAGCAAGCGTTGAGCGACGTTGCTCAACAATCGGAGCCATTGCCCGATCAAATGCGGCGTTGAAAATCTCTTCTTTGCTCTTAAAGTGATGATAGACAGCACCCTTGGTCATGCCATCGAGGCGGTCGACGATATCTTGAATGCTCGTCCCCTCATAACCCTGTGCGCAGAATAGCTCCAACGCCGCGTCGAGAATCTTCGCGACCGTCTCCTCGGGATATTTATTACGCCCCATAATCCGTCCATCCACAACGCAAGTCTTGTGCCTCATTGCAGTATTTTAACGTTGCGGATGGCAGGCAGTCGATTCTACACCGCGGCGGGACCGTGTTCGCCGGTGCGGATGCGGATGACCTCCTCGACCGGCTCGACCCAAATCTTGCCGTCTCCAACGGCACCGGTGCGTGCAGCGTTGCAGATAATCTCGACAATTCCGTCGACATGCTGATCGGCGCAGATAAGTGTGAACTGCACCTTAGGGATCGTGTTGACAAGCAACTCGTTGCCGCGCACGTATTCCTTCCAGCCATGCTGTGCGCCGCAACCCTGCACCTGGTTGATAGTCATGCCACGAACATCGGCAGCAAACAGCGCGTCTTTAAGAACCTCAAGCTTCTCGGCACGAACAATCGCCGTGATCTTTTTCATAATGAATTCCTCTCTTTATCAAATAAATGAATTGCCATTCAATGACGCGGGTTTTCGAGGTGCCCGAGATTGCCCCGAAAGAGGAGCGCCGCGTACTTCGGTACGCAAGCGACGGTTTGAGGGGTAAGGTCGGGTGCCTGGGAAAGCCGCGCGACGATTGAACGGCAAGGTGCGGAGCTTGGGAAAGCTGCTAATCGAGTCCGGAGAACGAGGGGTATGCGCTCTCGCCGTGCTGACTCGCGTCCAGCCCCAACGCCTCGTCGGCCTCGTCCACACGCAGGCTGCCGTGGAACAGCGCCTTGACCACCGCGGCGATCACCAAATCGAGCACCAGCACGATGACGACCGTCACAACAATACCCAGGACCTGCGAGACGAGTAGCGACACGTCGCCCGTGTAGAACAAGCCACCCTTATCGGTCCACGAAAGCTCCGGCACACAGAACAGACCCGTGAGCACGCCGCCCAAGATGCCGCCAATGCCGTGGCAACCGAACGCGTCGAGCGCATCGTCGTAGCCAAACTTGGTCTTGAGATGACTGATAGCCAGGTAGCAGACGGGTGAAACAATCAGGCCCATGACCAGCGCTGCCCACGGTTCGACAAAGCCCGCGCCCGGCGTGACCACCACGAGACCCGCAACCAGACCGGTGCTGGCACCCACCAGCGTGGGGCGAGCGGTGTGCACGCGCTCGACGGCAAGCCACGAGACCATGCCCGCCGCGCTGGCCGTCACGGTGTTGAGGATGGCGAGCGCCGCCACGGCGTCGGCCTTAAACTCGCTGCCGCCGTTAAAGCCAAACCAGCCAAACCAAAGCAGGCCGGCGCCGAGCGCCACAAACGGCACGTTATGCGGACGGTAGCTCACCATGCCAAAGCCGCGACGACGGCCGAGCATTAAGCAGAGGATCAAGCCCGTCAGACCGGACGAAATGTGCACCACGTCGCCGCCGGCAAAGTCGAGCGCGCCGATGATGTCACCGATAAAGGAGCCCTCGCCACCCCAGACCATGTGGGCGAGCGGCGCATAGACCACGAGCAGCCAAATGCCCAGGAAGGCCGTCATGGCGCCAAACTTAACGCGACCGGCCAGGCTGCCCGTGACGATGGCGGCGGTGATCATGGCAAACGCCATCTGGAAGGCGATGTTGATGATTTGAGGGTAGACGGCACCGTCCGCGGCATTGCCCTCGGCCGCCTGCAGCACCCGGTTGAGTACCGGCAGGCACAGCAGCTGGTCAAGGCCTCCAATAAACGGGCTGGAACCGTCGCCGCCGTAGGCCAGCGACCAGCCGGCAACAATCCACAGAACACCAACCAGACCAATGGCGCCAAAGCACATGAGCATGGTGTTGATGACATTTTTGCGCCTGGACAGGCCGCCATAGAAAAACGCCAGACCCGGTGTCATTAAAAACACGAGCATGGTGCAGATGAGCATAAACGTTGTCGATCCCGTATCGTACATTCGCTCCCCCTTGATCGCATGAACGTTGTTGGCGCTCATAATGCGGCCGAGGGGCAACTGATGTAGACCAGATACGGCGTTGTTAAACGCTGCGTTGTCGAATGGAAACGGCGCCGCAATCTTGGAAACGGCGCGGCAACGGGCGCGAAACGAACGGGAAATACGCGAGCAAGGGAGCCGTGAGCGCGTCCATCCCGGCTAGCGCCGAAACAGCTCGTGGGCGCGGTCGCGGAGATTAGTTGCTCGAATGACACCTTCGTAGCGATTGATGCGCAGACGCGGGAAGGCATTGAAAAAGCGTAGGTCGCGGCGGCTGAGTGACACGCTCGGCACCGGACGGCTCATACGCTTGCCGGCAAGGCGACGACTGAGCGACGGACGCGGCATGCTCGGCGCGGCATCGGCCACGCGGCGGGCAGCGAGCGCCAGGCCGCGAGCGCCGTCCGCGATAAACGTCGGCATCGAAGCCTTCTCGCGCAGAGCATCGAGCGTCGCGTCACCCAGCTCGGCCAGCCACGCGTTAACGGCACGGCTACGGATGTGCGTCTGTGTCACCGAGTCAATCGTCGATTCGGGAATACGTTCGAGCATTGACTCCGAGGCATCGGCAAGCGACTCATTGATGCGGTCGGCAAGGTCGGCGCGCACGCGCTCCAGCTGATCGGACAGACGCCGCCAGCTCGCCAACGAGCACGCCGCGTCGACCATCATCGCGACCGCGACGATAAAGGCGGACAGCCGCACAATCAGCACCGGCAGATGGCCAAGCAGCCCCAACAATGCCGGCTCCACTAAACGGCAAATGCACAACGCACCCAAGCCAAACGCGCAGGCCCAGTACAGACAGATGCGTCCATGCAAATTAAACGGCAGGTGCGAGTAATCCCAAAAGCGCGCGCCTGTTGTTTTTTCCAATAGAAGGCTCACACTGTACTCGATTACGCTGCACACAAGCGCCGCAGCGACAAACTGGCTCGAGGCATCCGGAATCCCACGCAACAGCAGCCAGCAGGCAATGCCGCCCGCGCCATAGATGGGGCAGCACGGCCCCAGCAAAAAGCCGCTGTTGGCAAAGCGTCCGTGGTTGAGCATGGCGCAGACTGTCGATTCCCATGCCCAGCCGCAAAACCCGTAAAAGGCAAACGAGAGCACCAGTGCCGAGAGTGGGCAGGTGGCAAGCGTCGCGCCGCCAAATGCCATGTCGATCGCGGTCCCCACCGTCTACCCTCTCCTCTTCTCGCTCGATTCGCTGCTCACGCCATCGTCCGCCTCGTCCTTGCGCCGCAGACGTCCGGTGACCGTCTCGCGCAGCGCGCACCATTTATCCGCCAGACACACAATCCAAGCCTCACGACACGTCGGCGGCACCGGCACCAGCGGAAACATATGGCGCGCGATAATATTCCGCTCGCGCGGCGTCAGCTCAAAATCTTCCTCGGCACGCGTCAGGGCAAAAAACGGGTGGCGAAAGCCATGCAGCCGATGGCTTGGGTCGGGATCGTGCCAGTCATAGAGAAAGTAATCGTGCAGCAGGGCCCCGCGCAGCAACGAGGCGCGGTCGACCGAGACACCGACGCGGCCCAGGCGCTCGGCAAAGGACAGACTTGCCCGCGCCACCGAGGTCACATGTGCATAGACCGTCACATCGCCATGCTGGATAAACTCGCGCGTCAGGTCCAGACGGCCCGCCTGGGCGAGCTGGCGGGCGGCATAGTCGACCTCGTGCGCGATTTTCTCGGCACGAACGGCACCGGACATGCTGCCTCCTTCCAGCGGCTCACGGCGGCAAGCCACGGCCTGCACGCATTGAATAAATCATCATCGAATCTATCAGTATGGCATCGGACAAAACGTTTTGCCCCGCCAGTTGGCGAATTACCGCGCCGCCGTCACATATCAAACGCCAAAATGTGCGAGACTGTTTTGTGCAATTGTGCCGGCCGAGGGAGCGCCGGCGCACGATTCGCATGGAGTAACCCACAACGATGCTGCTTACGCAAACGACAACGCCCGAGGACGTCAAGGCTCTCGACCGCGCCGAGCTTCCGCTGCTCTGCGGCGAGATTCGCCACGCCATCCTCGAAAGCTCCGCCGCCGTCGGCGGGCACGTTGCCCCCAACTTGGGCGTCGTTGAGCTCACGGTCGCGCTCCATCGCGTGTTTAACTCCCCCACCGACAAAATTGTCTTTGACGTGTCGCACCAGACCTACGCCCACAAGGCGCTGACCGGGCGCGCGTACACCTATATCGACCCGGAGCGCTTTGGCGAGGCCTCTGGCTTTGCCAATCCCGACGAGTCCGAGCATGACCTGTTTGCCATGGGCCATACCTCCACGTCGGTGAGCTTGGGCTGCGGCCTTGCCCACGCGCGCGACCTGGCGGGTGACACGTATAACGTCATTACTGTCATTGGCGACGGCTCGCTTTCGGGCGGCCTGGCGTTTGAGGGCTTTAACAATGCCGCCGAACTCGATAGCAACCTGATCATCATCGTCAACGATAACGACCAGTCCATTGCCGAGAACCATGGCGGCCTCTATCGCAATCTGGCCGAGCTGCGCGCCAGCAATGGCACCTGTGAGCGCAACGTTTTCCGCGCGATGGGACTCGACTACCGCTATCTGGACGCCGGTAACGATGTGTTGGCCCTCGTCGATGCGTTGCAGGAGCTGTGCGACATCGACCACCCCATCGTGCTGCACGTCTCCACTGCCAAGGGCAAGGGTTTTGAGCCAGCCCAAAGCGACCCCGAGCGCTGGCACCACGTGGGTCCGTTTGACATGGCGACCGGGCGCAAGCTCTGCCCGGGCCATCCGAGCGAGCCTGCGCCGCGCACCTACGCCGACATTACGGGCGAGGCGCTCAGCGCTGCCATCGAGCGCGATCCGCAGGTCGTGGGCATCACGGCCGCCACACCCTACATCATGGGCTTTACACCCGAGCTTCGCGCTGCGGCAGGTAAGCAGTTTGTCGACGTGGGCATTGCCGAGGAGCACGCCGTGACCTTTGCCACCGCGCTTGCGCGCTCGGGCGCCAAGCCAATCTTTGGTGTGTACGGCACGTTTTTGCAGCGCGCCTACGACGAGCTGTGGCACGACCTGTGCCTCAACGACGCCCCGGCAACCATTCTGGTGTTTGGCGCGTCGATCTTTGGCACCACATCCGAGACGCACCTCTCGTTCTTTGATATTTCCATGCTGGGCGCTCTTCCCAACATGTGCTACTTGGCGCCGGCCTGCATGGAGGAATACCTGTCCATGCTGAGCTGGTCGCTCGACCACCGCGAGCATCCCGTGGCGATCCGCGTACCGGGCATTGGCTTGGTTAGCCGCCCCGATCTGGCGCCCGCCGAAGACACCGAGTACAGTGCCGTTCGCTACAACGTGGTGCGCCAGGGTCGCGACGTTGCCGTGCTCGCACTTGGCGATTTCTTTGAGCTGGGCGAGCGTGTGGCAAACCGCTTGGCCGCCGAGTACGGTATCGAGGCCACGCTCGTCAACCCGCGCTTTGCAACCGAGCTCGACCGCGAGTTCCTCGACAGCCTTGCCGCCGAGCATCGCGTTGTCGTCACCCTCGAGGACGGCATCTTGGACGGCGGCTGGGGCGAGCGCGTCGCGTGCTATTTGGCCTGCACGCCCGTGCGTACGCGCACCTTCGGCATCGCCAAGGGCTTCCCCGACCGCTACGACCCCAACGAGCTGCTCGCTCAGAACGGCATGACGGTCGAGAACATGGCCGCCGAAGCCGTAAGGCTACTCAACGAGTAAGAAAACCTCCGCAAGGGAAGCACCCTTGCGGAGGTTTTTGTTTTCACAGCTCAATTATCTCAATCTGTAACATCTAGGGCCCGAATTCCCGTCCAACTGTTACAGATCTAGATAAGACGTCTTAGTCCCAGACCTTTGTCTCAATCTGTAACAGATAGAGACCTTTTGGCCGTCCAGATGTTACAGATTGAGACATTCGAATTCCCCTAAGGAGAAAATCTCGATCTGTAACAGTTAAAACCCATTTCCTCGTCTACCTGTTACAGATTGAGACAAAGCAGCGAGGCAGGCCGTCACATCTGCAAGAACCACCACAAAGGTGCCTGTCCCTTTTTGGTAGGTAGAATTACCCATAAGGTAAGTATGTTTCTGAGTTATTTCGTGTTGACCCATTTGAGCGCGATAGGGTATAACTCTACTCAACCGCTAGGGATTTTATTGAGAAAGGTGTTCTACCATGAGCAAGAACCTCTCCCAGCAGGTCGTTCTCGACCGCCGCGGCTTCGTTGCCGCCACCTTCGCAACCGTCGCCGGCCTTGGTCTTGCCGGCTGCTCCGACACCAGCGCCGAGGCCGACAAGGGTTCCGCCGCCGGCTCCTCCAAGGGCTCCGAGGATACCGAGGTTTCCGCCACGCTCGATGCCAAGGCATTCGACAAGCTCGTCAACGACGGCCCCAAGGCCGATGACGACGCCATCGCCGCCAGCACCTGGGCCACGGCCGTTAAGGACGCCGGCGTCTTTAAGATCGGTGGCGTTCAGACCTCCACGCTCTTCTCCCTCCTCAACGAGAAAGACGGTCAGACCCGTGGCTTTGACGCCGGCATCGCACAGCTCCTGTCCAACTACATTCTGGGCGAGAACAAGGTCGAGATCACCCAGGTGACCTCGGACACGCGCGAGTCTGTCCTGCAGAACGGCCAGGTCGACGCTGTCTTTGCCACCTACACCATCACTGACGAGCGCAAGAAGCTCGTCTCCTTCGCCGGCCCCTACTACTACACGCAGCAGGCCATCCTGGTGCTCGCCGATAACGACGACATCAAGAGCGTCGACGACCTGGCCGACAAGAACGTCGCCGTCCAATCCGGCTCCAACGGCCCCGCCATCCTGGAGGAGTTCGCCCCCAAGGCCAGCCAGCAGGAGTTCAAGACCGACGAGGAGGCCCGCCAGGCACTCCAGCAGGGCCGCGTCGATGCCTACGTCATCGATAACAACATGCAGCAGAGCGCCCTGGTTCGCGAGCCCGGTAAGTACAAGATCGCCGGCAAGCCCTTCGGCAGCAAGGAGCCCTATGGCATCGGTCTGCCGCTCGATTCCGACGGCGTCGCCTTTGTCAACGACTTCCTTAAGAAGATCGAGGACGACGGCACCTGGACTGAGCTGTGGCAGATCTGCATCGGCGACCGTACGGGCGACACCAATGTTCCCGAGCTGCCCGAGATCGGGGCCTAGGCAGCGAGCCTGGTAACGGCCGCAACGAAACCATACGGAAACGCATGATGCGCTTTATTGCGGTAAACTGTTTCCTCACTGAGTTGTCGGGGCTTCCGTACACACGGGAGCCCCTTTCCTTATCGGCGGGAGGTCCGCATGAGTCTCTCCGAGCTCTGGTCGCTCTATGGCCAGAACTATATCGACGCCCTGCTAGCAACCTGGGGCATGACGCTTGAGTCGTTTGTCATCGCCATGGTGCTGGCCGTCGCCGTCACCGTGATGCGCGTGTCGCCGCTCAAGCCGCTGCGCGTCTTTGGCGACCTGTATGTCCAGGTCTTCCGTAACATCCCCGGCATCGCGCTGCTTATCATCGTCGTCTACGCGCTGCCGCCGCTCAAGGTCGTCCTGCCCTACCGCACCTGCGTTATCGTCGCCACGGTCCTTTTGGGCTCGGCCTTTGGTTCCGAGAACTTTATGAGCGGCATCAACACCGTCGGCGTCGGCCAGGTGGAAGCCGCCCGCTCGCTGGGCATGAGCTTCAGCCGTATCCTCGCCAAGATCGTGATTCCGCAGGCACTGCGCTCGAGTGTGCTGCCCATGACCAACCTCTTTATCGCCGTCATGCTCACCACTGCGCTCGGCAGTCAGGTGCCGCTTAAACCGCAGGAGCTCACCGGCGTGGTGAGCTACATCAACACGCGCTCGCTCGGCGGCGTCGCCGCGTTCTTTATCTCGGCGCTCGGCTACCTGGGCACGGCATTTGTGGTGAGCCACATTGGCAACTATATCGATAAGAAGGTGAGGATCCTCCGATGAGCAAGCATTCCTCCCCTGCACTTACCATGCGCGATGCACTCTACGAGGCTCCCGGCCCCAAGATGCGCGCCAAGATTCGCATCGGCACCGCCATCTCGCTTGTTGCCGTCGTCGCGCTCGTCGTCCTGGTACTGCAGCGCTTTTATGTGACCGGCCAGCTTTCGGTCCACTATTGGTATTTCTTTACGCACCTCACCACCTGGAAGTTCTTGCTTGCCGGCTTTGAGGGCACCGTTAAAGTCGCACTCACCGCTGGCGCCATCGCGCTGGTGCTGGGCTTAGCCCTTATGCTCGGCCGCACCAGCGACATTAAGCCGCTGCAGCTGGTCTGCCGCGTGCTTACCGACTTCTTCCGCGGTGTGCCGAGCCTGCTGTTCATCTACTTCTTCTTTTTGGTGCTGCCCCAGTACAAGATCGCGCTGCCGTCGTTTTGGATGCTCACGCTTCCCGTTGCGCTCGCTGCAGCCGGCGTACTTGCCGAGATTTTCCGCGCCGGCGTCAATGCCGTGCCGCGCGGCCAGGTCGAAGCCGCCCAGGCACTCGGTCTCTCCAAAGCTAAAATCACCTTTAAAATCGTGTTGCCGCAGGCCATTCGGTTTATCATTCCGTCGTTGATTTCGCAGCTTGTGGTCGTAGTCAAAGACACCACCGTCGCCTATGTGGTGAGCTACCCCGACCTCATGCAAAACGCCCGCGTGCTCATTACCAACTACGACGCCCTCGTGTCGGTCTACCTGGTGATCGCAGTCATCTACATCCTCATCAACGTCGCGATCAACAAGGCCGCTGTCTATGTTTCGCACAAGACCGGCGCGACCATCATCCGCTAACGCTTTACCATTTCGAGTCATAAGGAGCCGAGCACCATGGCACAGAGCACCTCTACCACCGGCAATCAGCCGCTGATCGAGCTCAGACACGTCGATAAGCACTATGGCGACCTACACGTCCTCAACGACATCAATCTCTCGGTCGACCGCGGCGAGGTCGTCGTTGTAATCGGTCCCTCGGGCTCGGGCAAGTCGACCATGTGCCGCACCATCAACCGCCTGGAAACCATCGACTCGGGCGAGATCCTCATCGAGGGCGAGCCCCTGCCGCAGGAAGGCAAGGATCTTGCCCGCATGCGTGCCGAGCTGGGCATGGTGTTCCAACAGTTCAACCTGTTTGCACATATGACGGTGCTGCAGAACGTCATGCTGGGGCCGGTCGACGTGCTGGGCGTGTCCAAGGAGGAGGCTCGCGAGCGTGCTATGGACCTGCTGAGCCGCGTGGGCGTGGCCGAGCAGGCCGACAAGGTGCCCGCACAGCTTTCGGGCGGCCAGCAGCAGCGCGTGGCCATCGCCCGTTCACTCGCCATGCAGCCCAAGGCCATGCTCTTTGACGAGCCCACAAGCGCCCTTGACCCCGAGATGATCAATGAGGTGCTCGAGGTCATGGTGCGCTTGGCGCAGCAGGGCATGACGATGATCGTCATCACGCACGAGATGAACTTTGCCCGCCGCGTAGCCGACCGCGTCGTCTTTATGGCCGACGGCCAGATCGTGGAAACCGGCACGCCCGACGAGTTCTTCGACCATCCCCAGACCAAGCGCGCCCAGGACTTCCTCAACTCCATCAAGGGCCACTAACCAGCCACCCCGTGGGACAAATTCATCGGAAGTGTTGCCCCACATCTCCCATGCGCCCTGTCACCTTCAGATCGAAAGCAACACCTATGATCGGAACTCGTACTTCATCGTCATACACCCCGCACGTCGACGTTGCCCCCGCCGACCGTCCGCTCATCCTCGTCGCGCCGCGTTGGGAAGAGGCAAAACCGTTTTTGAGCGAGACGCTCTCCCCCAACGAGGAAATCGCAAGTGTCTTTGTCGATGCCATCCTTGCCGCCGG
>CAUBQN010000039.1 GCA_958438125.1 uncultured Collinsella sp. | reverse complement strand
CTAGTTACGTGTAATGCGGCGCTCTCTCACACCGCTGCTTATTGAATTCTTGAATGTTCGGCTTGCACTACCGGCTTCTTCCGTTCTTCACCACACGCTGGTGCAGAGAAAACGTTTGTCCACCTTGGAACTACAACCCAAAACCCAAGATTTCACCCGTCTGAGAAGGATAACATAGCGACCCTCTCCATCTTGGCTGTTATATGTTTCTTTTTTTATATCATAAGGGCGTTTTTTACAAACCCGCAGGAAATGCGAGCGCGAACAACTACCGTTCACCGATTTGTATGTTATTTTTCCTTGCCTTTGTACGACGTTCGCTCTAGCTGTTATGCCAGCTTTAGCAGGGTAAAGTGTCTCAGAGACCCTACAGAAACTGCAGGGCGGCCACGGGATCCCCCGTGGCCGCCCTGTGGCGTAGCTAGTTTTTAGCTTTGATTGCCGCTTGGCATTAGGCGGCTGCGGCGGCCTTGTCGGTCGTTGCCTTGCTATTGCCGTTGCCCTGGCCCTCAAAATGCTTGTAGCACCAGCTGGTGACCAGCGGGGTCAAAATAGCCGTCACGATTGCGCAGGCAGCAACCTGTGCCGTAGCCGTCGCGAGCACGGCGCCGCCGTACATGGCCCCGTTGACGCTTGCCATGGCAGCAGGCGTGGCCACATTGGCTCCGGCGCAGCTCGAAATGGCCGCACCTGCGACACCCGTACCACCCGTGAGCTTATCGACCGCGATGACGGGAATTGCAAAGACCACCGAGCAGATCACGCCGAGCAGAATACCGGGGAGACCGCCATTAATGAGCTGGCCAAAGGTCATGGTCGAGCCCATGGCAAAGAAGACGAGCACGATGATGGCGGAAAGTGCCGGTGCCATCATCTTCTTAAAGCTGGGGAACAGGTTACCCAGAATAATGCCGATGACGATCGGCAGAATGGCACCCACGAGCGACCAGCCGATCGGAGCCTGACCGGCAGCGCCGAGCACGATCATCGTGACCGGAGGGCCGACAACGAGCGTGGTGATGGCGACGGCGCCACGCTCGGCCTCGTTGCCCATGGTGCCCATCAGACCAGCGTACATAGCGTTGTTGGCGCCGGTGCAAGCCGCCAGCATCACCATGGCAGAGATGCCAAACAGGTTGTCGTTGAACACATAAAGGATGAGCAGCGACACGGCAACGACCACGATCTGCTTGACGGCGATGATGATGGCGCCGCGTGCAGCGGCGGCAGGAGCACTCTTAAACGAAATCGTCGTACCGACGATGAGCAAAAAAGCGCCCACGAGCGGGCCTGCGCCCTGCTGGGTCATACCAAGCGTAAAGCTGCCGAGCGTTTTGAACAGGTCGGGGAATAGCGTGTTGAGCAGGCAGCCCAGCAAAAGCGGCACCAAAATATTGGCACCCGGGATGGAGGACATCTTAAAGAACGGCTCCTTTGCCGCCGGCGCCTCCACCGCAGTCGATTCACTCATATATATCTCCTTTGGATGCATGCGAATCGTAGCCGCACGCGCCTATGTCAGAAAGAAGGCGACAACCCCGAGTCGCCAGGGTCGCCGCCAAACGATCACCGCGGGGTATTACCCGTCCAGGACGATGCCGCCGTCGCAGTCACCAATCTCGCCGTTCACGAAGCTGGCGAGGTCGGAAGCGAAGAACAGCACCATCTGCGCAGGCTCGCTGGCCTGGGCGGCGCGGCCCAGAGGAATACCGTTGATGATGCGCTGAGAGTTCTCGTCAGAGAGAATCGAGGTCATATCGGTCAACGTGAGCGACGGGCACACGGCGTTGCAGCGAACGCCAAACTTGCCGCCTTCCTTGGCGACTGCCTTGGTCAGACCGTTAACGCCTGCTTTGGAGCTCGCGTAAGCCGCGGTGCCGAGCAGGCCGCCACCGATCTTGCCCGCAACGGAACTCACGTTGACGATAGTACCGGCATGGGCCGCCTTAAAGTGCGGGTAGACGGCGTTCATCATGGTAAAGGTACCGTTGAGGTTGATGTCGATGGTGCGGCGCCACTCGGTGTCATCGATCTCGTCGAACTTCTTGGTGCTGATGACGCCAGCGCAGTTGATCAGGATGTTGGTTTGCGGCAGGTCCGTAAAAATCTGCTCGACGGTCTCGCGCGCCTTGGGCGCATCGGCGACATCGAGCTGATAGAACTTGTTGCCCTCGCCAAGCTCGGCCACAGCGGCCTCGCCCTTAGCAGCGTTCCTTGCGATGAGCGCGACATGTCCGCCGCCCGCAACGATGCCCTTGGCGATCTCGAGGCCAATGCCCTGAGTGCCGCCCGTGACAATCGCGGTCTTGCCCGTGAAGTCAAATGCCATGACTCCATCCCCCTTTATGTAAGGTGTCTCCTTGCGGGAAGTTGGAGCATCGCACGTGGCGATTATATGAGTCCCAGTCGTCATGGTGGTGACAACCCCTCGCCTAACCGCGGGCATGATAGTTCTTTGAAACGCTTTAGCAATTGAATGATTTTAAGTCTTAATGAGCTCTTAATATTGCCTACTGTATGAGGCCCGCGTATGGGGGTATCATCTTCCACCGAAAATAGTTTCTAGTGTTAGGGGTTTTCGGTGGAAGATACCGATTTCCATGAGCTTGGGCGTCAGCTCTTTACCGAGTTTGGCAGCATGCACCAGCGCGTTTCGCGCTTTGCCGACCAGGCTCTGGGTGGCGAGATGGCCGTCATGCGCGCCCTCATGCGCGCCGGCGGCTCGCTCACGCCGAGCGAACTCGCTGATCGCGCCTGGGTCTCGAGCGCCCGCATCGCCAATATCCTGCGCGCCCTCGAGGCCAAGGGCTGGGTCGAGCGCGAGCACTCAAAGACCGACCGTCGTCGCGTACACGTCACGGTGACCGACAAAGGATTCCAGGATCTCGAAATCAAACGTCGGGAATTCGAGAACCGCACTGCGGATTTCCTCGAGCAGCTCGGCGAAACAGATACCCAAGAGATGGTGCGCCTTCTTAGACGCGCCAACGAAATTATCGACCGCAATCAAGAAAGGAGAGATGCCGAGTGAGGATTCTCAAGCTCTTTAAAAAACATATCCTGGCACTGTTCGCAGCTATCGTACTTATCGTAATCAGCTGCAACGCCGATCTGGCGCTGCCTACCTATATGAGCGACATCGTCGACGTGGGTGTGCAGCAAGGCGGCATCGCGTCGCCCGTACCCGACACCATCCGCGCCGAATCGCTCGACGACCTCGAACTCTTTATGAGCGCCAAGGACGCCAAGGCTGTGGAGGCCGTGTTTAGCAAGGCTGACAAAAACGACATTCGAACGTACGAGGGCACCGAGGAAGAGCGTGCCGATGGAGGCAAGATTGCCGACATTATGAGCCTGCCCGAGACTGTTGTCCTTTCGCTCAACCAGGGCATCGACGCCAACTCCATGGGCGACATGATGGGCTCGTCCAGCGAGAAAGACGACAACGCTGCCCAGGCCATGCCCACCCCCGAGCAAATGGCAGCGATGACGCCCGAGCAGCTCGCCGAGATGCAGCAGAAGGCCGCGGCGGCGCAGAACATGCAAAAGCAGATTGATGCCGACGGCGGTAAGATCACTATGAAGAGCCTGCGCCTGGGTGTCGAGGGCGGTCTGGTAGACCAAAGCAAGCTCGTCGAGGGCGCCAACCAAATGGCGGACAAAATGGGCTCCATGTCGGGCTCCATCGTCACCCAGCGCGCCGTGAGCTATGTACAGGACGAGTACAAGGCGCAGGGCATCGACTCCGCCGACGTGCAGAACGCCTACCTGAGCCGCATGGCGACCACGATGTTTGGACTGTGCCTCGTGTCGCTCGTCGCCACCATCCTGACCGGTGCCGTGGCTTCGCGCACCGCCTGCTCCATCGCCCGCGACCTGCGCCGCGAGACCTTCAACAAGGTTATGCACTTCTCGCCGGCCGAGGTGGGCAAGTTTAGCCAGGCCTCGCTCATCACCCGCTGCACCAACGACATTCAGCAGATCCAGATGGCCGCAACTCTGTTTATCCGCATGTGTCTGATGGCCCCCGTCATGGGCATCGTCGCCGTCATGCGCGTCCTGGCCAACCATACCGGCCTGGAGTGGACCATCGCCGTTGCCATCATCGCGGTCTCGGCCGTCGTCGGCGTGCTTATGGGCCTCACCATGCCCAAGTTCAAAAAGATGCAAAGCTTTGTTGACCGCGTGAACCTTACCGCCCGCGAGCTGCTCGACGGCCTTATGCCCATCCGCTCGTTCAACCGCGAGGAACATGAGCTCGAACGTTTTGACAAGGCGTCGCTCGACCTGATGACCACGCAGCTCTACACCAACCGAGCCATGAGCTTTATGATGCCGCTCATGATGCTCGTCATGAACTGCATCACCGTGCTTATCGTCTGGTTTGGCGCGCAGGGCGTGTCCGACGGCGTGATGCAGGTCGGCAACATGATGGCGTTTATCTCCTACACCATGCAGATCGTCATGGCGTTTATGATCCTCACCATGGTTTCGGTCATCCTGCCCCGTGCCGAGGTCGCAGCCGAGCGCGTAGATGAGGTCATCACCTGCCCCACGAGCATCAACGACCCTGCCTCGCCCAAACTGCCCGCGGCCAGCTCGCCGCGCGGTGAGCTCACCTTCCGCGACGTGAGCTTCCAGTACCCCGATGCCCGCGCCGACGTCATTAGCGGTGTGAACTTCACCACGCATGCCGGTCAGATGCTCGGCATCATTGGCTCCACGGGCTCGGGCAAGTCCACGCTCGTACAGCTGATTCCGCGCCTGTACGACGTCACGGGCGGCAGCATTTCGCTCGACGGCATCGACGTGCGCGACATGACCCTTTCCGAGCTGCGCCGCCGCATTGGTTACATCCCGCAGCAGGGGCGTCTGTTCTCGGGCACCGTCGAGAGCAACCTCAAGTTTGCCGGCGACATGGTGAGCGATGATGACATGCGCCAGGCCGCGCGCATCGCACAGGCCGAGGACTTTATCGCCGAGCGTGAGGGCGGTTACGACTCCCCCATCAGCCAGGGCGGCTCCAATGTTTCGGGTGGTCAGCGCCAGCGTCTGGCCATCGCCCGCGCATTGGCCAAAAAGCCCGAGGTCGTGGTGTTCGATGACTCGTTTAGTGCCCTCGACTACAAGACCGACGCGCGCCTGCGCGAGGAGCTGGCCAAAAACGTTACCGACGCCGCACTCGTGGTCGTGGCCCAGCGCATCGCGACCATCATGCACGCCGACCAGATCATCGTGCTCGACGACGGCCACGTAGTGGGCACCGGCACGCACGAGGAGCTGCTGCGCAGCTGCCCGGCGTACCTGGAGATCGCACAGTCGCAGCTTTCCGCCGAGGAGCTGGGGCTTACCCAAGAAGAAATTGCAGCCGTCATGGAAGGAGGCGAGCGCTAATGGCAGACGAGACCAAGACTCAGATTCCCAAGCCCACCCGCCAGCGTGGTCCCATGGGCCGCATGGGTGGCATGCGTCGTGGCGAAAAGGCCAAGGACTTTAAGGGCACCATGAGGCAGCTGCTCGGCTATATCGGCCAACACAAGATTGCCGTGTTTGCCGCCGTCGCCTTTGCCGTGTGCTCGGTCATCTTTAACATTGTGGGACCCAAGGTGCTCGGCCAGGTTACGACCAAGCTGTTCGAAGGCCTGGTCGCCAAGGTCAACGGCACCGGCGACGTTGACTTTGACTGGATCGCCAAGACGCTCGGCTTTTTGCTCTGCCTGTATCTGGCGAGCTCTGTCTGCAGCCTGGTCCAGGGCTGGCTCATGACCGGCGTCACGCAAAAGATCTGCTACCGCATGCGCAAGGAAATCGCCGCCAAGATTGCCGTCGTGCCGATGAGTTACTTCAACGACCACAGCAAGGGAGACGTACTCAGCCGCATCACCAACGACGTCGATACGCTGGGTCAGTCGCTCAACCAGAGCGTGACGCAGCTTATCACGTCGGTCACGCAGATTATCGGCGTGCTCATCATGATGCTCTCGATCAGCCTGCCGCTCACCGGCGTCACCGTGCTCACGCTACCGGCAGCCGCAATTATCTTGATGGTGATGATTCACTTCTCGCAGCCGTACTTCCGCGAGCAGCAGCAGGTTCTGGGCGCCGTCAACGGCATTATCGAGGAGGACTTTGCCGGCCAGAACGTCATTCAGGTGTTCGACCGCGCCGAGGCCTCGATCGAAGAGTTCGACCGTCAAAACGACCGCCTCTTTATTAGTGGCTGGCGCTCGCAGTTCCTGTCGGGCCTGATGATGCCGCTTATGAGCCTGGTGGGTAACATGGGCTACGTGGGCGTTGTCGTGGTGGGCGCACAGCTCGCACTGACCGGCAACGCCACGCCCGGCGACATCCAGAGCTTTATCCAGTACGTTCGCAACTTTACGCAGCCCGTGCAGCAACTGGGCAACGTGAGCAACACGATGCAGTCGATGGCAGCCGCCACCGAGCGCGTCTTTGAGTTCCTGGCCGCGCCCGAGGAGGAGCAGAAAGCCGACGCGCAGATTCCCGAAAAGCGCCCCGGCCATGTGGAGTTTGATCACGTCAAGTTTGGCTATACGCCCGACAAGACCATCATCCACGACTTTAGCTGCGAGGCGCAGCCTGGCCAGACCATCGCCATCGTCGGCCCCACCGGCGCCGGCAAGACCACGCTCATCAAGCTGCTGCAGCGCTTCTACGATGTGGACGGCGGTTCGCTGCGTGTCGAGGGCGTCGACGTGCGCGACTGGGACCGCGCGGCGCTGCGCGGCGAGTTTGCCATGGTGCTGCAGGATACCTGGCTATTTAACGGCACCATCCGCGAGAACATCCGCTACGGACGCCCCGATGCGAGCGATGCCGAGGTCGAAGCCGCCGCGCGCGCCGCACGTTGCGACCACTTTATCCATACGCTTGCCGGCGGTTATGACTTTATGATTAACGAGGAGGGCACTAACCTGTCGCAGGGTCAGCGCCAGCTCGTGACCATCGCCCGTGCCATTTTGGCCGACCGCCCGGCGCTGATTCTGGACGAGGCGACTTCCAACGTCGACACCCGCACCGAGGAGCTTATTCAGCGCGCCATGGATGCGCTGATGCAGGGCCGTACCAGCTTTGTCATCGCGCACCGCCTGTCCACGATCCGCAACGCCGACGTAATCTTGGTAATTCGCGACGGCGACATCGTCGAGAAGGGCACACACGACGAGCTACTCGCCCAGGGTGGCTTCTACGCCGACCTGTATAACTCGCAGTTCGACGAGGCGGCGTAACAACCGGCGGCAAACAACCGCAATGCCCAGAAAACGGGGGCGCAGGACAACCTGCGCCCCCGTTTTTGCTCTGCGACCCTCAAACCGCCTCCCCTGGGACCTGATTGACAGCCCCTTCGAGGCCCCGTGGGCAAATAATGGCAAATATGAGTACTGTTACCCTTTTAGTAACAGCCAAAACAGCCCCAAATGCCGTTTTCACGGCTTACACGCGTCCCTAAATTGATCAAACAGCCCTATAGCGGACTTATATGTGTTTGCGTTAATGAACATATTTTGCTGTTATGTCTATTATTTTGCGAAGGCAATATGCTACTAAGCTAGCAACCGTACTCATATTTGGCATTTTTTGCCCACAGGGTGTTTCCTGGGGAACCGACAATAGCCTTAGGGTCCCGCGCGACGCCACTCCCTCCCGGTATCCGCCGACGTTCCCCCATATAAAACCTGCCAAAATAAACCTGTCCCTTTTGGCAGGTTTCGGGGTGGCAAGGGCTTGCACTTTAGCGTGCGACAGCGGATAATGCCGAGCATTCGACAATACGCTTATTGCTCTTTCTATAGATTGAGGAGACCCCTATGGCCATGGAATTCAAACGCAGGCTGCCGATCCCCATGGAGATCCGCGAGGAAATGCCACTTTCTGCCGAGCTTACCGCCAAAAAGCAGGCATTTGACGCCGAGGTCGCCAAAGTCTTTACCGGCAAGGACGCACGTAAGGTGCTCATCATCGGCCCGTGCTCTGCCGACCGCGAGGATTCGGTGCTCGAGTATATGAACCGACTGGCCAAGACCGCCGAAGAGGTCAAGGACAAGCTCATCATCATTCCGCGCGTCTACACCAACAAGCCGCGCACCAAGGGCACCGGCTACAAGGGCCTGCTGCACAACCCCAACCCCGAGGCTCCCGACGACCTGCTCGAGGGCGTCAAGGCCATCCGCCACATGCACCTGCGCGTTATTGAGGAAACGGGCTTCTTTACCGCCGATGAGATGCTCTACCCGTCCAACTACCAATACCTCGTCGACCTGCTGAGCTATGTTGCCGTGGGCGCACGCTCGGTCGAGAACCAGGAGCATCGCCTGGTGTCGAGCGGCATTTCGGTACCCGTCGGCATGAAGAATCCCACTGCCGGCTCTACCACCGTTATGCTCAACTCCATTTACGCCGCGCAGGCGCACCAGAGCTTCATCTTCCGCAACTGGGAGGTCGAGTGCGACGGCAACCCGCTCGCACACGCCGTTATGCGTGGCTACATCGGTCTCGATGGGCGCACCTACCCCAACTACCACTACGAACACCTGGAACGCCTGGCCGAACGCTATACCGAGCATGCCGGCTATGCCAATCCGGCAGCGGTCATCGACTGCAACCACGACAACTCGGGCAAGCGTCCGCTGGAGCAGTATCGCATTTGCAAGGAGGTGCTCGACAGCTGCCGCCGCAACGAGTCCATCTCCAAGCTGGTCAAGGGCTTTATGATCGAGTCCTACCTAGAAGACGGCAACCAGCCGGTCGACGGCGGCGTCTTTGGCAAGTCGATCACCGACCCGTGCCTGGGCTGGGAAAAGACCGACTACCTCATCCACGAGATCGCGGAGAGGATTTAGGGTTACGCCGTTCTACCGAACGGCGTAACGGCTCGACGCTGCGCGGGCCGCATTTGGACAATCTGACGTTCAACTTCAAGGGCGCGACCAGAAGGTCAGCGCCCTTTCGTTTCACGTCACCTTGTCTCAAATGCGACCCGCTCGCTGTCCGTCCTCTACCTGCGGCGTTATCTTGCTCCGGATGTGGCAGTTAGGGACGCTCCTTTTCTGCCGGCGGTTTGGGACACTCCTTGGGTAGCCGTTGGGGACGTCCCCAACGACTACCCGGGAGAGTTGCCTTCCCTCGTGGCGGTCTTCTAGCAGAAAAACCAAGTGAGTAGGTTTTTTGCAGAAGGCCGAGCACGCCCTAAAACGCCACAGCTCTGACCTGCAGTTTTATAGATCATTTGTCGCGATGTGCTCGGCAGGTTCAAAAAAGTCTACTCACTTGTATCTGAGACGCACCAGATTGGCAAAAACCGCCGCGAAAGGGCCCCTGGTCCCTTCGCGGCGGTCATACGCCTCTAATTTTGCGACGGTTTTGCCCGCTTGTTATTCGCTGTAGCGGGTGGCGATGGCAGCTTGCACCATGCCGGTGTTCATGAGATAGGTCACCAGGAAGTAGCCGCCATAAGCTGCCAGGAAGATTGCGCAGGTGAGGCCCACGGTGCCGCCGATGCTCATATTTCCGAATATGCTCACCAGCTCGATAATCACCTTAAGTGCCACAAAGGAGTGCGCCAGGCCCACTGCCAGCGGGAACAGGAAGAATACCGCTTGCTGCGCCATCACCGAATGGCAAATCTGGCGGTCCTCACAGCCGATCTGTGCCAGCACACGATAGCTGCGGCTGCCATCGGCTACGTTGGAGAGTTGCTGGATCGACAGAATCGCCGCGCATGCAACGACCAATACAAAGCCGATGTAGATGGCTAGGTAGCTAATAAGACCGTTCATTTGCGCTGCTTGCGTGTACATCTCAGAGCGTGTGATGAAGGTTCCCCACGACCCCGGCTCCTTGCCGTCAACGAGCAGATTGTCGAGCACAGTGTATTTAATACTCTCGTCTGCCTCGGTCGTATCCATCCCCTGTTTGTAGTTAACGAGCAGGCTACTGGAATACGGCTGCAGATTAATTTGGGACAACAGCTCGTCGGCAACGACGACGGTACCCGGATTACTGCCCATCGCCGAGTTGGCGATGGCCGCCGTGTCCTCGTCCGACTTATCAGTTGCGGGTTTGAGCGTATGCCCGCCCAAGGTAAGGGCATGGCCGCCGGCCATATACTTGGTGTACAGGTCGATCAGCTCACCGCCCATATCACACGTAAGCAAGTACTGGTCGCGGCCAATGCTCACCGGCTCCTCGCCCATCATCTGACGCAGCTTGTTGTACTGGCTCGCCGGCGTCACAAACAGACCCATCGTATCGACATTGCTACCCCCGAACGCCTTGGGAAGCTTTTCGCCCATGGTCTTGCACATCTCACTTGGGGTCACCGAAGGATTCGAACCGCCAAACGGGTAACTTAGATACGAATCGATCTGCACATGCTCACCGGCAACATCGGCGATATTGACCTTCTTGCCGGTCTCGTCGTTGTTGTCCGCCGACTTGTCCTTACCGTGCCATGCGGGGTACAAATCGACCGTTGTATCGGCCAGCACCATGCGATCGGCCTCAGACGGATTGACATACTCTTTGTAGTAGTCGAGCGTATCGGGCGTGTAATAGACATACGTCTGCGACATATCGGCCGGCGCATAGCGCTCCAGGTTCTCGTTCATCACGCTGGCAATCGACATGCCGCAAGTCACAGAAGTAATGGCAAGGAACAGAATCATCGCGATGACGCCCATCGAAAAGCACACCGTGTTGACCTTGGCCGCAAGCTGGCGCACGATAAACATGTTGAGGCCGCGCCAATACACGCCGCGCAGGCTCTGCAGCAGCTTGATGAGCATGCCCGAGAGTCCCCAGAACAGGGCAAAGGTGCCCACGGTAACCATAGCGGTCGTAATACCAAACTGGTTCATGGCCTCTTGCAGCTTGCTGTCCGTCGCGGTTAGCGGGAACCCATCACGGAGCAGACGGTAATAGGCCACGCCCACAAGCACCACGCCCACAGCAAAGATGGCAATCGCGATCCAGGGGTTGCGTGTCTTGATGCTCTCGTTGCGACGCTCGGCACCCATAAGCTCGATGAGTTTGGTACGACGCACGGCGCGAAGGTTCAGCAGTAGCGTGAGCACAAACATTACGAGCATGCAGGCAAGGGTCAGATTGAACGCATGCACCGAGAAAAAGAAGTGGAAATTGGCAATCTGTGTCTTAGAGAGCGAGGCCGTAAAGAACGTCATGAGCTGGGAGAGTCCCACACCCAGCACAATGCCGGCGACAAAGGCCACCACCGAGACAATCACCGTCTCGAGCGCCATGATCGTGGCGACGCGCCCGCGCCCCATGCCGAGCACCTGGTACAGGCCAAACTCCTTCTTGCGGCGTTTCATGATGAAGTTATTGGCATACACCATCAAAAAGGCCATGACACCGGCCAAAAAGTACGTCAGGTCGCCGAGCATGCTGCCCATTACCTGCGCTAAGCCCTTTTCATCGATTCCGGCGATGTCGACCTGCATCGAGATGGTGTTAAAGGCATAGAAGACCGTGACACCCAGGGTGAGCGTCAAAAGGTAGACGAGGTAGTCGCGGCCGGCACGGCGGACGTTGCCCCAAGCGAGTTTACAGAGCATCGGAGCCCTCACCGCCCATCATGGCAACGACCTCCATAATGCGGTCGAAAAACTCTCGGCGGTCGGTGTCGCCGCGGCGCAGCTCGGTGAAGATCTTGCCGTCGCGGATAAACAACACACGGCTCGTGTAGCTGGCAGCAAAGCTGTCATGCGTGACCATGAGCACGGTGGCGCGCAGGCGGCAATTGAGGGCCTCCAGGCTCT
Source organism: uncultured Collinsella sp. (assembly GCA_958438125.1). GTDB lineage: Bacteria > Actinomycetota > Coriobacteriia > Coriobacteriales > Coriobacteriaceae > Collinsella. Next base: position 876 of record CAUBQN010000039.1, on the reverse strand, counting down.
CGAGCAGCAGGCGAGCGCTCTTGGAATCGAGGGCGCCGGTGGGCTCGTCGGCCATAATCATAGTGGGGTCGGTGACGAGCGCGCGAGCCGCGGCAACGCGCTGCTGCTGACCGCCGGACATCTGGTAGGGATACTTGTCGAGCACCTGACTGATGGACAGGCGCGCTGCAACATCCTGCACGCGAGTCGAGATCTCTGCCGAGTTAGTGCGGGCGATGGTGAGCGGCAGGGCGATGTTCTCGCGTGCCGTGAGCGTATCGAGCAGGTTGGAGTCCTGGAAGATAAAGCCGAGCTCCTCGCGGCGGAACTGCGAAAGCTTGGCCTGCTTCATGCGCGTCACGTCCTGGCCGTTGATGCGGATCGTGCCACTCGTGGCGCTATCGATGGTCGACACGCAGTTGAGCAGGGTCGACTTGCCCGAGCCCGAAGCGCCCATGATGCCAACAAATTCGCCGCGGTTGACGGTAAAGCTGACGTCGTTGAGCGCGCGGGTCACGTTGCCCAGCGCTCCGTATACCTTTTCGAGATGCGCGACCTCCAGTACCGGGGTCGCCATGTGCGTGGTTTGCATACCGAGTCCTTTCTTGCAATTAGTCTACGGCATCTATAGTCGCAAGAAGACGAGTCGGCTACCATCGATATGGCTTACGCTTGCCTTACCGTTGTGTAAGGTAGGGGTAGTCTTTTTGGGACGGGGCTTTTTAGCTACCCCATCCGAAGCCTTCGAAGCATGAGGCCGCATTTGACATAGGGCAGCTAAAAAAGCCCCGTCCCAAAAAGACTACCCAAATGAGCTGCCCTGTTATGTGTTGATGTTGAGGGAGGACTCCTGTTGAAGACTGTTCATGTTGCCGCTGGGATCATTCGCAAGGAAGG
>CAUBQN010000038.1 GCA_958438125.1 uncultured Collinsella sp. | reverse complement strand
GTCGCTATCGCCGCGATCTCCATCGCATTCCGGAGCTCGATTTCGATCTTCCGCAGACTATCGCCTATATCGAGGGCGTGTTGGCGCCGCTCGCTTGCGAGGTGACCCATCCGTGTCCCAGCTGCGTCTGCGCTTTCTTCGACGCTGGCGTTGGTGCCGCGCGTGCCACGGCGATTCGCGCCGATATGGATGCGCTGCCCATCGCGGAGGCGACGGGAGCGGCCTTTGCCTCGATCCATCCCGGCAAGATGCACGCTTGCGGACATGACGGACACATGGCCATGGCACTTGCCGCCGCGACGTATGTCGACCGTACGATTCGCGAGCAGCCGGGCGCCATTAGGCGCAACGTTCTCTTTGTGTTCCAGCCGGCCGAGGAAACGACCGGTGGTGCCAAGACGGTATGCGAGAGCGGCGTGTTCGAGCGCTACGGGGTCGACCGCATTTTTGGCTTTCACGTGTGGCCCGATCTGCCTGCCGGCACGTTGGCGAGTTGTTCCGGTCCGCTGCTGGCGCGTTCGAGTGAGACACACATTCATATTCACGGGACGAGCATCCATATCGCTAAGACCTATGGCGTTCCGGTCGAGGAGTCGCACGATGCGGCGCTGGCGGCTGCCAAGTTCTTGGTTGCCGAGCGCGAACTGATGGACGAGCTGGGCACCGACGAGCCCTGTATCGGTAAGTTTGGTCTGCTGCAGGCCGGTACGGTTTGCAACGCGGTGGCGGGGGAGGCCCATGTGGCCGGAAGCCTGCGTGTGTTTACGGACGACATGTTCGACCGGGCGCGCGAAGGCGTGCGCCGCGTGCTGGACGATGCCTGTGCCGCAATGGGCTGCACGTATGATCTTGACTTTGCCGAGGGCTATCCACCGGTCGATAACGATCCTGAGTTGTTTGCCCGAATCGCGCCCGCTCTGCCCGAATTGCAGCTCGTGGACGAGCCGCTGCTAATCGCCGAGGATTTCGCGTTCTATCAACGCCATCTGCCGGGCGTGTTTTTCCTGCTGGGCACGGGTATGCCAGAGGACCAAGACAACCCGAGTGATTCGGATGGCTGTCCCGCCTATGCCACAAGCGCTCTGCATACCGATAGCATGCTCTTCGACGAGGAAATCCTTCTCAAAGGCCTCGATGTCTACAAACGATTGCTTTTGCTTGACTAAGGCGCAAAGGACTATTTGTTCTAGAAAACACGAACAAACGTACGATATAATAGAGATGTAAGTCTATAGAAACGTTTGACGTTACTAACGTAAGGCGATACTATGATTGCATCGTATAAAGATGAGGATACCGAACGCTTTGCCATGGGTGTGCGGGTCAGGAGGTTCGTGCCCTTTGAGCGTGTTGCGTTGAGGAAGATTCGCCAACTGCAGGTTTGTGCTTCGCTTGATGATCTTCGCGTTCCACCGGGCAACCGCCTGGAAGCTTTGAAGGGCGATCGTGCCGGTCAATATAGCATCCGTGTTAACGAGCGCTATCGGGTCTGTTTTGAGTGGAGACAGGAGATGGCTTGGAATGTCGAAATCGTCGATTATCACACGTGATGAGACTTCGGCCGATTTGCTGTCGCCGGTGACTCCTGGTGAGCTTCTCAAAGAGGAGTTTCTTGTTCCCATGGGCGTTTCTCAATATCGCCTTGCGAAAGAGACTGGGATTCCGGCTCAGCGTATCGGGCAGATTGTCTTGGGAAAACGTCGCGTGACGGCCGACACCGACCTCCGTCTTTGCCGTTATTTTGGCCTGACGGATGGTTATTGGCTGCGCGCTCAGGTGGCGTTTGACCTTGAGGCCGAGAAAAGGCGGATCGAACCGGAACTCGACAAGATCGTTCCTGTTCAGCAGGCTATCGCACTGTAGTGCTCAAAGATGATGGGGGTGGCGCGGCGATGAGGCGACGCCGACAGTCTGCCGTATATAGTCCGGGTGGATGCGGGTGCGGTTTGCTGCTGCTTCCGGTCATCGCTGTGGGCATTGGCGTGATGTTTGTGCTTGCTGGGCTGGCTACGGCGGCACTCGTACTGTTTATCACTGCTATCGGCGTGACGATTTGGCTTTATCGCAGTCGTGAGCAGCGCCGCGCCGACGGTAAGACCAATGTAGGATGGATTGCCTTTTTGGTCATCGCCTACCTGCTGAGCATCAGCTATTTGGCCTTCTTTATCCTGTTGCTTGTGAGCACCTTTACCGGGGAATCCGTCACGGTGGGTTGATGCACTGCCAGCAGACGGTTGCGCAAAGTGCGTTTGCTCGGCGTTTGGATAACTGCATTGGCCGTTTACCGCAGCCTTAGCTCTCAGCTAATGAATTCAAGTATAATCCTTCCTACGATGTGCTGTGTGCCGGCACGGTAGCCGGATCGTAGGAAGGATGCATGATGAAAAAGCTTGAAAACGAAGTGCTGCTGAGCCGTCGCGCTGCACTGGGCGCATTCGCCACCGTCGCCTTGGGGACTGCCGGTCTTCTTACCGGTTGTGGTAGCGATAAGGCGACCGTCACCGAGGACGCTGGCGATGGCGACAAGAAGGAAGAGGCGAAGAAGGAAGAGCAGTCTACGACTGACCTGGCGGTTGGTGCGACGGTGACCACGGCTGCCGGTCTTTCCGTCGTTGTCGATTCCGTCCAGCCCGGCCTCACAAATTATGACGGTTCGACCATGACGGGCATTCACGTCACGTACGTCAACAATGGTGATGAGGGCGCAGATTACAACATCTACGACTGGAAGGGCGAGGACGCCAACGGCGCTCAGCAGAATCAGGGTTACTACAGCGAGGGCTCCGATGAGCTGCAGTCTGGTACCCTTGCCGCTGGTGGCTCTGTGGCGGGCAATATCTACTTTGATGGCGATATCAAGAAGGCACTGTATTTTGCCAACATGTTTGATAAGTCTGCCACTGCAAGCTGGGTGTTGGCCTAGCATGTCGCTACCGTTGCGCCGTATGGGAGGTGAAGTCGTATGCCCGATAAAAAGCTGACTGACGAGTTGCTCAATGAGCTTCTCGACGCGCCAAACATCGATGGCTATATCAAAGAACACGACTTTGCCGCCCCGTCGCTTTCGAACTACCTGAAGCAGCTACTGCAGGAAAAGGGCTTGGAGCGCTCGCGCGTGGTTCGTATGGCCGATCTCAATGAGACCTTTGGCTATCAGATCTTTACCGGTGCGCGGCATCCGAGCCGCAATAAGGTGCTGCAGATTGCCTTTGCGATGGCGCTGACGCTCAAAGAAACCAACCGTGCGCTGACGGCTGCCGGGGTAGGCGTCCTTAACTGCAAGGACCGCCGCGATGCGATTATCATTTTTTGCATCGATCGCGGGTGCAGCCTCCAAAAGGTCAACGAGGAGCTGTATCGCTTTGGCGAGGAGACGGTGAGTTAGCGGCTGATATCTGAGCCGGCGGAGCTGCCGAACAACGATGCAAACGAACGGGGCGCAGATGCCATGGGGTGTCTGCGCCCTGCGCTATGATGGAGGCTATGGATACTCAGAGCCCAACATATTCCGATGACGAGCTGACCGCAGCGCTTGCCGAGCACCTGGCGTCGCTCGATCGCGACGACAGCTATCGCGTGGAGCGTGTACTTAAGCGCTCGTCCGTTGAAACAACCGAGCTCGTGTACTTTGAAGGAACCGGCGGTGGTTCGCTCGGTCCCTTTGTTCGTAAACGCATCGATGCTTCGGCTCAAATCGGCGGGGCATACGAGCGTCTGTTTGCCGCTCAGCGGGCAGGCAGGCGTTTTGAGCACCTGCCCAGAATCGTCGATTGTCGTCGTGTGGGCGACGAGCTCAACGTGGTTATGGAATACATCGAAGGGGAGACACTCGGGGCGCTGGTGGACCGTCTGGGAGCCACCCCCGATTATGCGCGTGAATTGTATCCTGCCCTATGCGATGCCGTGGGCGAGCTCCATGCCGGTTTTGCAATGGTGGGGGAGACGTCGGCGCCGGTGATCCATCGCGACCTCAAGCCGTCGAATATCATCGTGACAGGTGCCAACTATACGCCTGATGACGGCCTGACATTTTCATCGCTGGTGATTATCGACCTGGGGATCGCGCGCGTATGGCGCGATGGCGCCGATGCTGACACCGTCAAGTTCGGCACGCGACCCTATGCGCCGCCCGAGCAGTATGGGTTTGGGCAGACGAGTGTGCGCAGCGATGTCTACGCACTTGGGGCCCTGTTGTTCTTTTGCTTGACGGGAGTCGACCCTAAACCAGGGCTCGACATGCGCGAGCAATGTGAGGCATGCGGCATTCCCACTCCACTTGCCGATGCCGTCTGCATGTCGATGGCGCTCGACCCGGCCAAGCGTTTTGCGAGCGCGGAAGCGTTGGGACGGGCGACGCGCGCGGCATACGATCTAAGTCGCCCCGTGCGGCCTCCTGCGCCTGTGCTTGTCCGTACTCCGGCCTCGGAGACGGTGTTGACGCCCCAAGGGCTCCAGAACCCCACAGGGCTTCCTAGGCCTGCCGCCTCCACTGCATGCGGTCTGCTCTCTCGCGTTCCGGAGTCTCTGGGGCGCATTTGGAATACGCTCGTCTTCTTCTCGCTGCTTGTGTTCTTTGCCGGAAGTCACTTTGCCGTCTTTCACCCCACGGGAGCAAACCAAAGCTACCCGACGTGGCTTCTCATAATCGAGTATTTTTTCTTTGTCGATGGCCTTATGGTGCTTATGCATTTTGCGCTGTTCGACAAGCGTCGTCTTCATCGGCGATTCGCGCTGCTCGACAGCTATCGCGGCAAGAAACTCGCGAAACTCTGGCTCAAGGCATTGGGTGTGCTGCTCCTATGCATGATCGTCATAGTCGCGGTTGCCAATGCGACCGGCGTCGTCGATACCTCCGCTACCTAAAAGAAAAGGGCCCCATTGGGGCCCTTTGCAGTTGCACTTAGATGCGGTTCATCTGAGCGGCGACTTTGTTGTACCAGTCCTGCCACGTGGGCGGGCAGTACTTTTTGGCTGCTGCCGGGGTAAGGGTGGAGCCGTAGTTGGCGCCCAGATAGGCAACGTGAGCGGAGATGCCCTCGCTCCAGCTGCCAAAGCTGCGCCAACCGCCGCCACGGGCACTCCAGCCCCAGGCGTTGTAAGAATTGGCGCAATAAGCGCCCTTGGTGCTCTCGATGCAGGCGATAGCGGGGGACCAACGGGGGTCGACACCGGTATTCCAAGCGGCGACGGCAAAGTTATAGCCCTGGCCTGCCATGGGGGAGCCGGCGAGATAATTGTCGATGCGGCCTGTCCACTCATTAATGAACGAATCGTAATCGGAGCTACCGGTATTGGCGTTGTTCACCGTGGTGTCGATGGTGGTGTTGGTGTTGGTGGCCTGGCTGCTGGAATTGCTGCCGCTTACGCCCTCGCCCGAGAGCTTCTCGGCGGCAGCGGCCTTATCAGCCTCAAGCTTGGCAAGCTCGGCGGCATTTTCCTGCTCGGCTTTTGCCTGTGCCTCGCTGCGGAGCTGCTGGGCCTGCGCCAGCGCATCCTCGGCGTTTTTCTGCTCTGCCTCAAGCTGAGACTTGGCCTGCTGAAGCTCGGCCTTGTTCTGCTCGAGTTCGGTTTGCATGTTATTGAGCTCTTCGATCTCGTCGACGCTCGAGCTCGTGATCTGGTTGGTGTATTTGCAGGTCGTGATGAACTCACCCAGGCTCTGCGCGTTGACCAGGAAGCTCACGATGGGATTGGTGCCCTTCTGATACTTGTACAGATCGCGCATGGCGGAGCTTGCCTTGGCCTGCTGCTCGGGAAGCTTGGCCTCGATTTCCTCGATGCTTGCCTCATTGGAGTCAATCTGCTTTTGCAGGTCATCGAGTTTGGTGCGGGCGTCGTTGTAGGCGCTCGTGGCGGCTTCGATCTTCTGCTGGGCTGCGGAAAGCTGGTCCTGCGTTGCCTGCGAGGCGGCATACGCCGCAACGGGGGAGAGCATCGGCGTGGCCGTCAGCGCAACGGCGAGCGCGGCGCTCGTGATGATACGAGCCGGCTTCGACGCAATGAGCGCTGCGGTGCGATGATTCGAATGCTGCATCCAGTCCCTCTGCAATCAATCGTAGGTTATGGTTCGAACGGTATTCTACTACTGCTTTCGACCTCAACTTGAACCTTAAAGGTCCCAAAGGATCAAGTTGAACTTGAGGCTTTGGCTTTGACCTGCAGTTATGATGAATTGTTGAGAAACCATAGAGTTCAACTTTAACGTTACAGAGCCCTGTTTGAGAGGAGTTTTGGGCTGTAAAAGCCATCTCAACGTGGGGTTTTATAACTACAGCGTGCCCTTCTGGCGAGCCTGCTCAATCTCTTCGAGGGCCTCGGCGGGGGTGAACGAACAGGTGCCGTCGCCGAGTTTGATTACCTGGATATCGTCGCCGGCGTAGACCTCTCCGCCCTTTAGTACCACGCCAAAAACGCCCTCGTGGGGAAAGATGCAGTCGCCGGCGAGATAGTAGATGGCACAGCGTGTGTGGCAGACCTTGCCGATTTGGCTGATTTCGACAAGCACCTCGCTGCCAAGCTTGAGCTGTGTGCCCAAGGGGAGCGAGAGCAGGTTGATGCCCCGGGTTGTGAAGTTCTCTCCGAAGTCACCCTTGCGCACATCGAGTCCGCGGGCCTGCGCCGTCTGGATGGACTCTGCGGCCAAAAAGGAAACCTGACGGTGCCAATGCCCGGCGTGCGCGTCGGAGGCGAGGCCAAATTGCTCTATAACGGTGTCGCGTCCATCGGCGACGGGCGACTTGCGCGTGCCCTTGTGTGCCGACGTGTTGATCGAGACGATGCGGGCGGGTCCGTTGTAGGCGTCGTTTGCCGTGCACAGGGGAGCGGTCGCTTTCGCACGTTCCGCCAGCTCGCGCCTCGCGGCATTGAGGATGGGATTATCGGTCGGATGGTCTTGGGGCACGTGCGCGCCTTTCGCTCGAGGATGTCAATACACTGAATCCTACAACAATGGTAGGTTCATTGCCCGTTGTCATACAACGGTGAGCGCCGTCTTCGTGCTGGCCTTCGTGCTGGACGATTACGTCGATTGCCATAGATACGGTGGAGCTTTGGGCGCCGGCGGCTTGGCACGCTAGAATAAATCAGTTGCGCAAAGACCGCCCGTTGTGTGGGCAGTTCATGATAGGAAGTTTCCATGGCATTGCAATTTACAGAGCGCGAGTTCATTCCCGTGCTGCTTGGTGGCGACATCAACGCCTATTCGGTGGCGCGCGCCTTCTACGATGAGTACCAGGTCAAGAGTCTGGTCTTTGGCAAGTATCAGACGGGTCCCGCGTACCGCAGCCAGATTATCGACTACACGCCCAACGTGGATATCGACACCATGCCCGTGATGCTCAAAACCGTCAACGGCATTGCCCAAGCGCATGCCGACAAGACTATTGTCCTTGTGGGCTGCGGCGACAACTATGTCGCTCTCGTGGCTCAAGCCAAGGATGCTCATGAGCTGGCGGATAACATCGTCGCTCCCTACGCGCCCTACAGCATGCTCGAGCAGTGCCAGAAGAAGGAGATCTTCTACGAGCTGTGCGAGAAGCATGGCGTGCCCTATCCACACACGTTTACCTTTACCAAGGCGATGCTTAATGCCCAGGGTGAGGCGCCTGCCGAAGTGCTCGACCAGATCGATTTTCCTTACCCGATGATTCTGAAGCCTTCTGACGGCATCATGTGGTGGCAGCATGAGTTCGAGGGCCAGAAGAAGGCCTATGAGATTGCCGACCGCGCCGAGCTGGAACAGGTCATTCGCGATTCGTATGCCAGCGGCTACACTGACGACCTGATCTTGCAGGACCGCGTGCCCGGTAACGACGAGTACATGCGCGTGCTCACCAGCTATTCCGACCGCAACGGCAAGGTGCGCATGATGTGCCTGGGCCATGTGCTGCTCGAGGAGCATCAGCCCCACGGTGTCGGCAACCATGCCTGTATCATTACCGAGCCCAACGACGAGCTCATGGACGGCGTGCGCAAGTTGCTCGAGGACCTTCACTTTGTGGGCTATTCCAACTTTGACGTTAAGTACGACGAGCGCGACGGCTCGTTTAAGTTCTTCGATTTCAACACGCGCCAGGGCCGCAGCAACTACTACGTCACTAACAGTGGCTTTAACGTTGCCAAGTATGTGGTGGACGAGTATGTGTTCAACCGCCCGTTTGAGCCGGAGTTTGTGACGGCGCAGGACGAGGCGCTGTGGATGGTCGTCCCCATGGGCGTCGTCGACAAGTACGTCAAGGATCCCGAGCTGCGCGCTAAGGTGCATCGCCTGGACAAGGAAGGCAAGGGCGCCGACCCTTCGTTTATGAAGGGCGACTTTGTCTTTAACCGCTGGCTGCGCATGTGGCACACCAAGCTGCGCCACTTTAAGCTGTTCAAGACGTATTACAAGTAGATGAGCGCGGCGCCCGTCCGGTTTGCATCGGGCGGGCGCGGGTATGATACGCGCAATTGCGCAAGCGTCACCAAGGAGGCGGCGATGGAAAAGCTGGGAGTTATCGGCGGCATGGGCGCCGAGGCCACGTCGTATTACTACGACCAGGTGGTGCGTCATACGGCTGCTGCCTGCGATCAGGAACATATCGACATGGTGGTGCTCTCCAAGTCGACCATGCCCGACCGCACGCTGGCCATTAAGACTGGCGAGCATGCCAAGCTGCTGGCGACCATGAAAGAGTGTGCCCAGGCACTCGAGTCGCTGGGCTGTGCGCACATTGCCATTCCCTGCAACACGTCACACTACTTCTACGACCAGATCCAGTCGTTTACGAAGGTGCCGATCATCCATATGCCGCGTGAGTCGGTGCGCTATGCTCTGGCCGGTGCGGTGATGGGGGAGTGCGAGTTCGATCCCAACTTGAGTATGCCGGCCGAGCCGGTGCACAAGATTGGCATTATGGGAACCGACGGAACCGTGGGCGCGGGCGTCTACGGCCGCGAATGTAAAGCTGCGGGTGTTGAGGTTGTCTATCCCAGCGAGAAACGTCAGAACGATGTGATGTCGCTTATCTACGATGATGTGAAGGCCGGACGTGAGCCCGATATGGATAAGTTCGACCGCGTGATGTGGGAGTTCGCCCGTAGCGGCTGCGACCGCGTCATTCTGGCCTGCACCGAGCTCTCGGTGCTGCAAAAGTACCGAGAGATGCCCGAAATCACCCTCGACGCCATGGATGTCCTGGTGCGCGAATCCATCATCCGCAGCGGCGCCCCCTACCGCCTCTAGCTTCCGACCCGCCAAAAAGGGACAGGTTAATTTTGGTAGGTTTTATCTGGTGAAACAGTAAAGGCCTCGGCTCGTTTGGTGCGAGCCGAGGCCTTTTGCGTTGGGCGGTTGCTGTCGGTGGTGAACTAGAACAGGAAGCCGATGGCGATGAGGGCGATGCTGACGATGAACACGGCGATGTCCAGGCCCTTGATGGGGTAGCGCTTGTACGAGCTGGCGCGCGTGCGCAGATAGAAGCCGCGCTGTTCTGCCGCCAAGGCTGTGGCATCGGTCTTGCCCACGCTCGAGATGAGCAGTGGCACGCACAGTGGCAGCATGAGCTTAAGCTTCTTGATGGGGTTCTTGGTGTCGTACTCGACGCCGCGTGCGGTCTGCGCCTCCATGATGGCGTTCATCTCCTGACCAAACACCGGCACAAAGCGCAGCGCCGTGGTAAAGGTGAAGGCATAGCGATACGGTACGTGCAGCACCTCGACGCAGGCGTTGGCAAGGTCGTTGAGCTTGGTCACCATGAGCATGAGGATGAGTGGTAACGCCACACCCAGTAGGCGCAGACAGGCCTTCGATCCTGTGATGAGGCCCGTGTCGGTGATAAAACCCCATACCACGTTGCCATCGCGCATAAAGGCCAGCTGGAGCACTAGCATGATAAGCGCGAGCGGAATCAGCAACTTGAGCAGCGAGAACAGACGGTCGACGACGCCGGCATAGGCACCCAGCGCAAGGGTGAGTGCCAAAAAGCCCAGCAGCGCCACGTAGGTGTCGGACAAGAAGATGCCGACGATGATGGCGGCAGCGAGGCCCAGTTTGACGACGGGATTCAGGCGATGCAGCAGCGTATCGCCCGGCATGTAGTCGATGACGTTAACCACGGTGGACCATCTCCTTGGTAATTCGAACGACATCGGTGACCTCGCTCACCTGCGCAAAAGCGGGCGAGACGGAAGATGCCAGACGGCGCGAGAGTTCGATGACCTGGGGCGGCTCAACGTAGGCATGCTGCATGAGTTCGATGTTCGAGAATAGCTCGTGCGTGCGGCCGCGGTCGAGGATGCGACCGTCGGCCATTACTACGATGCGCTCGGCAAAGTCGGAGACGACTTCCATGTCGTGGCAGACCATGATTACGGCGCAGCCGCGCTCGGCCATGGTGCGCACGGTCTCCATGACGGTCATGCACTCGCGGTAGTCAAGGCCGCTCGTGGGCTCGTCGAGCACGACGATCTTGGGCTCAACCACTACGACGGAGGCAAGTGCCACCATTTGTCGCTGGCCACGCGAAAGCGAGAACGGTGCCTCGTCGGCGGGCAGACCAAAGCGGTCGATGACCAGCTGGGCGCGACGCAGAGCCTCGGCACGGTCCATGCCGCCCAGCTCCAAGCCAAAGGCGACCTCGTCGAGCACGGTATCCTTGCAGATCTGGCGGTCGGGGTTTTGGAAGAGCGTTGCGACCTCGCGGGCGATACGGCTCGTGGGGACCGCGGCAGTATCCAGGCCCGTAACGCGCACGCTGCCCGAGGCGCGCTTAAGCAGGCCCGTGAGCAGCTTGGTGAGCGTGGTCTTGCCGGCACCGTTCTGGCCGACGATGCCCACGAGCTCGCCAGGATAGAGCGTCAGGCTAAGGTCGTGTACGGCGGCGCCGCCATTGGGATAGGCAAACTCAACATGGTCGAAGGTGAGTACGGGTTCGGCGTCCTTGGCATGAGGACGCAACGACGGTGCATGCGGGGAACCGGTGGGCGCCTGGGCTTCGATGGCCGCGTGTGCGGGGTCGACGATGCCCGAAATCAGGCGCTCAGCCTCATCGACATCCAAGCAGGGGGTACCGCTTACCAGGCCATCGGCCTCGAGGCTATTGAAGATACGCGTGACGCGAGGGCAGTCGACGCCGATGGCACGGAGCTCGTCGGTATGCGCGAAGACCTCGTGTGGCTCGCCCTGCAGCGCAATTTCGCCATGGTTGAGCACGAGCACGCGGTTGCAGTACTCCGAGAGCAGGGCGACCTTTTGCTCAACGACGACGATGGTGATTCCAAGTGCGCGGTTTGCCTCACGCAGCGTCTCGAAGACCAACGTGGAGCTGGCGGGGTCGAGTGCCGCGGTGGGCTCGTCGAGAACCAAGACGTGCGGGCGCATGGCGAGGATGGCGGCGATGGCTACCTTTTGCTTCTGTCCGCCCGAGAGCGTGGCGATCTCGCGGTCGCGCAGGTCGCTGATGCCGACGGTCTCGAGCGTTTCGCTCACGCGCTGCTCGATCTGGTCGTGGGGAACGCCAAAGTTCTCAAGGCCAAAGAGCATCTCGTCCTCGACGACCGAAGCGACCATCTGTGTGTCGATATCCTGCAGCACACTGCCGACGATTTGCGACACGTCGGTGAGCGAGACTTCGCAGGTGTCATGGCCGTCAACCATGACGGACCCAAAGAACGCGCCGGTGTAGTGGTGGGGCACGGCACCTGACAGGCAGGCGGCAAGCGTGGACTTGCCGGCGCCCGAGGGCCCGATGATGCCGATGAAATCTCCCTTGTTCACGCTGAGCGAGATGTGGCTGAGCGCCTGCTCGGTCTGCGTGCCATAGGAGAACGAGACATCGTCGACGTTGATGATCGTTTCCATGGATACCTTTCATAGTCATTGGGGACGTTCTTAAATGACTAGTCGTTTAAGAACGTCCCCAAGAGCTAGCCGTTTGGGACAGTCTTTGGTGGTGAAGCACGGAGACGGCTTTACGAGGGGCCTCAGGTTGGCGTGAAAGAGGAGCGAAGCGTACTTGGGTACGCGAGCGACGAATGAACGCCAAGATGGGGTGGCTCGTAAAGCCGAGCGGGTTAGTTGAGCTTCAGGGCCTTCTGGATGGGCAGATAGAGGGCGCCGACCAGAATGGCGTTAAAGACGGCGGTCATGGCAACGACGGGAAGCATGGCAGCGGCGAGCTCGCCTACCACGCCGAGCATGGCCATCTTGATGACCATGAAGATGGCGCCGGAGACAAAGGTGGTCAGGAAGGTTGCGACAATGGCGATGGCGGGCTTGACCTGACCGTTCTTGCCGGCGGCGTTGACGATGCCGGCCATGAGCATGGCGGCGATGCCCTCGGCGGCAAAATCGACGAACGGCGAAGTGGTGGTGATCTGGATCACGGCAGCCGAGATGAGGCCAATGACGAGCGCCTGGCCGATGCTGGGACGAACGACCAGAATGGTGAGGCAGAAGGCCGAGATGATGAACTCGGGGCTGATCATACCGCCCGAGATGCCCGAGATGGCCTTGCCGACGGTGAAGTTGAGGATGAAGCCGGCGGCGAGCAGGATTGCGAGCAGGACGAGAGCACGGACGTCGAGTTTGCCGCGGTCGGCGGTCTGGACGCTGCGGGGCTGGGCGGCGGTGGTGTTCTGAGACATGGTGAAAATCCTTTCGGAATGGGAGTGCAAGAGAAAAGCGGAGGCGCGTGATGCGAATGCGATCGGGCTCGAGATAGAAAAAGGCCTCCGGTCGAAACCGGAGGCCTTTCAATCACCTAGAGCGCAAAAACAGGCGTGAGGGACTCACTGTCGACCGATCGTAT
>CAUBQN010000037.1 GCA_958438125.1 uncultured Collinsella sp. | reverse complement strand
CACTTTGCCTTACTCTCACCATCGGCCCGTTTCTCATAGGGCAGCCCATCGGAACCGAAATAGATTACGGTATCGTTTTTGACGTCCTTAGGTTTGAGCTCGCCACGCTCTACCATGGCAAGCTTCTCCTCGTGGATGCGCGACAACAACTCGCTCGCGGGCTCGTCGTTCGGGTCTTGCGGAACAAGTTCGCCGCGGATGGCAAGGTCCAACAGTTTTTGACGTAGTTTCTTGATGTCCATTAGTCCTCGATGTCCCCCAGAAGCGCCTCGAGCTGCTTCACGGCGTCGGCAATAGCATCACTCTTCTCATGAATGCTTGCGAGCAAATCAGAAAGCGCAATCTCCGAGATGTCCTCACCGGTTTTGATCCAGGTGATATCGAGACTCAGCTTGTCGCGGCACATTATCTCGTCGATAGCGAAGCGGCGCCAACGTCCATCGGGGTTGTTATCCTCGCTGTAGGTTTCATCGCGCTCATCGACATGACCAGGCTTGTAGCATTCAAGGAAGTCAGCAAGATCGGCCTCGGTCATGGGATGTTGTTTCAGCGTGTGGTGAACGTTCGTGCGATAGTCGTAGATCCACACCTCGCGTGTCTGTACGTGCTCGCTGCCAGGACGATTCTCAAAGAAGATAACGTTGGCCTTCACGCCAGGCTTGTAGAAGATGCCGGTCGGTAGACGCAGGATAGTGTGCAGATTCGTGGTCTCCAGCAGCTTGCGGCGCACCGTCTCGCCGGCACCGCCCTCGAACAGCACGTTGTCGGGCACGACAACTGCAGCGGTGCCACCAGTTTTCAAGATGGTATGAATGTGCTGAACAAAGTTCAGCTGCTTGTTCGAGCTTGTTGCCCAGAAGTCCTGGCGGGAGTACGAAAGCTCTTCGTCGACAAGCTCGCCGTCCTCGCCGGCGGCAGCTTTGAGCGTCGCCTTTTTGCCAAAAGGTGGGTTGGTGAGCACGTAGTCGAAGCGCATGCCAGGGTCGGAAAGAAGTGCATCGTTCCTTGTGATGGGTGGCACATCGCTGAAGTCGCCGATGTTGTGCAAAAAAAGATTCATAAGGCAAAGCCGGCGCGTGGCGGGAACGATCTCCCAGCCGTGGAATGCCTCGTTTTTCAGGAACTTCTTTTGGTCGGCATCGAGCTGGTAGGCTCCCTCTATGTAGTTCTTCGCGGCCAGCAGGAAGCCGCCCGAGCCGCAACACGGGTCACAGACGGTCTTCTCTGGCTTGGGCTGAACGCACTTTACGATGGTGTTGATGAGCGGTCTAGGCGTGAAGTACTGACCGGCACCAGATTTGGTGTCCTCCGCTATTCGCTGAAGCAACCCCTCGTAGATGTCGCCTTTGACGTCCTGCGACATAGCCGTCCACGTTTCTGCGCCAATCATCTGAATAACTCGCGCCAAGATCGCCGGAGAGCTCATCTTGTTTTGGGCCCCGGTAAAAATCTCCTGAAGCATGCCGCCCTGGGCACCTAGCTTGTCGAGCATCTTCTTATAGGTGTCGAACAGCTCTGCGCCGCTCTTTCCCGCAAGGCACTCCCAACGACAGTCCTCCGGAAGACCAGTCGGCCTGTTGTAGGGGGGCTTGCTGTACTCGTCTGCCATCTTGAGAAAGAGCAGATAGGTGAGTTGCTCGAGATAATCGCTGTTGGAGACTCCGTCGTTATAGAGAACGGTCGCCATGTTCCAAATCTTCTGGTTAATGGTGGATGCGCTCATGCGCTGCCTTTCTAGCTAATAGGTGTTATGCGACAAGCGCGTAGTTCATGTCGTCGAGGACGTCTTGGTACTTATCGCCGAACAAGACGTAGAAACGTCCAAGACCGCCCTTCTCCCCGAAAGGCGACAGATCGAGGTCGTCAGAGTTCACGCTTCCCGAGGTGGCGATATGGTCGCGAATCATACGTAGCCAATCCATCTGCTCTTCGGTAAACTGGCCGTGGCCAGCGTTCTTGGAGAATACCCAGCCCTTGAAACGCTCCGCCACGCCCGCCTCGAAGGGTCGTAGGATCTTTTCCTGTCCGAGTTCGAATCGGATAACGGAAATGATGTCCATAAGCTTGCCCACAGCACTTCGTGCCGTAGCGATGGGTGCGCCCGCGACCTCATATGCATGCCAGATCATGTCGCAGGAGAGTCCATAGGGGGACGTTTTCAACGCATCGTGAACCGCCTTGACCATGCGCAGCGTGATGGAGCGCTGCTTGTAGGTCTGGCCGTAGATGATTTGCAACGCGTCCAGCTCATCCTTGTTGTCCGCAAGGAATTGCCTGAACGTTTGAATGACCTCTTTGGCATGGCCCTCGCGATCGGTGTCCCAACCGGATGAGATGACAGCATCCAGGTTCTCATTATCTATAACCTGGTCGTGCGCCTTGCGCACGTTTTCGAGATAGTTTCTCAACTCAGCAGAGAACATCGGCTTTATCGCCTTCTCGACAAGCCGAGACTGGGCATCTGCCAGTTTGGTTCGCTCTTCTTCGGTTGCTTCTTGGGCATCATCGCTGTGGGCAAACCCGGCTTCCTTTGCAATTTTGTCCTCATCGAAAGCGTCAAGCATATCTCTTGCGATATCGTTCACGGAGGCGCCGCCAGCGAGCTCGGCGGCCTTCTTTCGCTCGCCATTGTCCATAACGGCGGCGAGCCGAAGAAGCCGGCCCGCGAGCGATGTGACGGTATCGTCATCGCGCGCGCCCATGGCGACGCTCATCATGAGCTCTTTCAAGCTTGCGGAGGGCCTCCTATCAAGCTGCCTCGATTCAGTCTTCAGGCTCTTCGTGACGCCAACACAATCGACAACCACGTAGCGGTACTTGTTCGTTGTCGCCGACGGCGAAACGCGAGCCAGATCATCATGGCCGAGCGTACGGCGCCCACGGCCAAGCATCTGCTCGAAGTAATTTTTAGAACGAACATCTCGCATGAAGACAAGGCATTCGAGAGCTTTGACGTCGGTACCGGTAGCGATCATGTCAACGGTTACGGCGATGCGTGGGTAGAACTCGTTGCGGAATGCCGCAAGCACAGACTTGGGATCTTCTTCGGCGTTATAGGTTATCTTCTTGCAGAACTCGTTCCCGCGCCCGAATTCCTCACGCACAATGTTGATGATATCGTCCGCATGGCTATCTGTTTTGGCAAAGATGAGCGTTTTGGGCACTTCCTTGCGACCAGGGAACATGACCGTCGTAACCTTGTCGCGGAACTCGCGGATGACGGTGCGTATCTGAGAGGGGTTGACGACATCGCGGTCTAGCTTGCCCTTGTCATACTCCAGATCCTCGTCGGTTTGCTCCCATCGCCTCTCGCGGGAAAGGCGGTCTCTCTTCTCAACTAGACGCTCGGTAATTGTCGCACCGTTCTTACTCACATCAGTTTCGATGATGTAGGTATCGCCGCCGACGTTGACGCCGTCAATGACCGCTTCTTCATGGGTGTATTCACTCACGACATTCTGATTGAAAAAAGAGTAGGTTCGCTTGTCGGGCGTAGCAGTAAGCCCGATGAGAAAGGCATCGAAGTAATCGAGGACCTGCTGCCAGACGTTATAGATAGAACGGTGGCACTCATCGATGATGATGAAATCGAAGTACTCAGGCGGGTAAGCCGAGTTGTACTCAACGTCGCGTGGCCCGCCGACGAAGCGACCCTCAGTAGGAGAGGATTCTTCGTCTGCCTCGTCAAGCTCCTTGCCCTTGAGGATGGAGTACATGCGCTGAATAGTGCTGATGCATACATTGGAGCCATTGGGAATCTGCGAAGAGGTCAGGCGACAGACATTGTAAAGTTCGGAAAAAAGCCTTGCATCGTCAGTAGGCTTGTATTTACGGAACTCTTCCTCGGCCTGTTCCCCCAGGTTCTTCGTGTCAACAAGGAATAGGATGCGCTTGGCCTTGGCAAATTTGAGCAAACGATAGACGTTAGCAATCGCGGTATACGTCTTGCCAGCACCAGTGGCCATTTGGATTAACGCGCGTGGACGGTTCTCCCCAAACGTCTTTTCAAGTCCTACAATTGCATTCACTTGGCACTTGCGATAGCCGGCAATCTCGAAGTCAGGAAAAGACTTGAGCCTATTCCGAAGAGTGCCGGAATCCTTCAGCCAACTACGGAGCTGCTCCGGTCTATGAAAAGAGAAAACCTCGCGAGAACGATAGTCTTTATCGTGATAGTCGCAAAACCGGACCAGCACGTCGGTCGCCTCGTAGACAAAGCGAATGTCAATATTCGTGGTGGCATATTTGAATTCACTCTCGGCGTAACGCTTTGACTGCTCGGCTACGGCTGTTAGCTTCTCGCCCTTGTCGTGTTCCTTGGCTTCAATTAACCCGCAGGGGGTACCGTCGATAAAGATAAGGTAATCACACGGCCCGGAAGTCGTTTGCCACTCACGAACAACGACCCCACAGGCTGCTGCGGGATTGAACTCTTTAACGTCTTGAACGACATATCCAGAAGTCTTCAACTTTTCATCGATAACAAGACGCGCTTTTTCTTCGGGACTCACCCCAACCGCCAGCCTTTCTCGATGCCGCAGATTAATACATTAGCATCCTAAAAGATGCGTGAGGACATTTTATCAAGCAGCAGACGACAACGTCCATTTATTGAGCAAATGCGGCATGCACTCTGGTCATACCGTTGCTGAAGCGCGATAAGCCTCGGACTCATCGGCAACGCACGCATGACCAGGAGAGCCGTAATGAAACACCTTATGTAAAGAAAGAACAAATGGTCTTTCTAAAAGAAGCATGAGGAGCACTTCGGCTCTATTATGAAAACGAAGCACGAGAGGCTGCACTCTAGCTATCAAAGGCCCCCAGCAGGGCAACTCACCAGTCGTCCTAAATGCATCGCCCTACCTCCCCTCCGCCTTCAGCCTCAGCAGCAGGTCTCCCAGCTCGGGGCACCTGCTGGAAAGGCGCGTCTAGGGTCGCTCGCCCATCCCCCAACGCTGGCGGACTTCCTGGGCGTGCGGACTCACGTGATAGTCCCCCTCCATCACCTGCTTGAGCAACTTGGCGGTCACGCGCGCATCGGCCAGGGCACTGTGGGCGTGACCCGTCGACTCGTCGAACTCGATGCCAAACCACGTCGCTGCGTCACTCAAAGAGACGCGCCCGTGGCTGCCCACTTCCATGATCGAGGTGTAAAAAGCCTGCAGGTCGGCCCAGTCCGTAGGAAATGCGGCAAGGTCGATGTGCTTTGCTTGGCACTCGGTCAAAAGCTGTCGCCGGTCCGCCCCGCTCCAACAGACCACTTGGGCGGAGTAGCGACCGATCCAATCGCTGAGCCTTTTAATCACCACATAGAGCGGATCGGCCATCGCGGTGTCCACGGCCGATATCCCCGTAAGCTCGCGGACGGGATACGCAACGCCTTCGGTAAATTCCGTCTGCACAAACTGCGAGAACTCGCCCATAACGTTGCCGTGGTAATCGAGCTTGACGGCGCCGACCTCGATAATCTCATTGCGCAACCCACGGCGCTGGCGCTGCTTTGGCACCGGCGCAAACTCAAAGTCCAGCACAATCTGGCGCGCAAAGTTCGTCGTATCGATAGCCGAGATACACGGCGTCTTTTCAGCTGACACGGTTAGGGTCTTTCTCCGTCAACTGCCGCTTGCCACATAGGCGGCTACATTGCCGTAAGGATAGGCGCTCGTGCGGACATGAAAGCGGGGCGCAATGCCATGCGCCGGTCGCACGCCATGCAGACGGCCCCAAGAGAGTCGCCCGCTCTATTCAAATGCATGAAAGAGATTTAGGCCCGGTGACTTGAATCAGAGGTCATCCCGGGCCCATCAGAGCTCGTAGAGCTCTTGGTTGCTTTGGTCTCGCTCTTCACGGCGCTTATCGAACTTTCCGAGGCACTCAAGCAGCGTTCGAAGCATAACAAGTCGCTGCCATTAAGGCACTGACCTCTTGACCAAGCAACGGCGCTGCCCAGCTCTTCACTATTTGGGATGCCGTCGACTTTATTCTATCCGCGAGCATCTGGTTTACCAAATGGATTTTCGGTAAAGGAAGCACGGCACGCCCGCAAAACCACTACGCCCCAAGTGCCGCCATGGGGATCACCGCCACGCCGTCGTCGCGTGTGTAGGCAATGCTTCCCTTTCCAACCACAACCGCCAAAAACGCCGGCGCGGCATTCTGGGCGGCAGGATTGGAGAGCACTTTCTTCTCCAGCGCCTTGAGATTTCTCGCTCCATCGTCTGCTTTCGCATCACTCAGTTTGACCTCGATGGCTCCCCAACGCCCGTCGTGCTCAACGATCAGATCGACCTCAAGGCCCTTCTCATCTCGGAAATAATGGACACTGTTGTCGACACCGCCGTAGGTGGAAAGGAACACGCGCACGTCGCGCAGGACGAGATTCTCAAAGAGCATCCCCAGCGTTTGCATATCGCCAAGCAGCCGCTCAGGGGTAGCCCCCAGCAACGCCGCCGCAAGTGACGGGTCACAGAAGTAGCGCTTGGGGCGCACGCGAACGCGGGCCTTCGAGCGCATGGGCGGCTCCCATCCGCACAGGTCCTCGGTCAGCTTGAGCCTGTTGAAGAGGTCCAAGTACGCAGCGATGGTCCTCTCGTCGGGGCCCGCTTCACCATACGAGGCGTCCTTTATAAGCGTCTTGTACGTGACAGCCTGGCTCTCGTTCATGGCAAGAGCTCGCAAAAGGCCGTGTGCAAGCTCGGGCGACATGCCCTCGTCCAGCACGTTGACGTCGAGCACCGAGTGCACGTACTGGCTTGCCGTCTCTCGCGCAAGATCATCCGAAAGCCCAAGATTTGCAGGCCAACCGCCCCTGCAGCACCAGCGGGCGACGTCATCCACCGTGCTCTCGCGACGCTGAGGGGCAAAACCCTCGCCCTTAAAGAGGCTTGCCAGTGACACGAGAGGCTCGCCGTCGCCCGACTCACACAGGGCCATGGGACGCATTGACAGACGGGCGATCCTACCCGTGCCGGAATGACGAACATGGCTGCGCTCCTCGCTTTTGAGCGCGGTCGAGCCCGTGAGCAAAAGTGTCCCGCGTTCGTTGCCGCTCGCATCCACGAAGCGCCGGGCGGCATCCCAAACCTCGGGCACCTCCTGCCATTCATCGACCAGATGTGGCGCATCGCCGATGAGCGCCAGGCTTGGATCGACCTCTGCCGCCGCGCGCTGCGCAGGCTCATCGAGCCTGGAGACGCTCGCCGAGCGAGAGAGCGCCGTCCAGGTCTTGCCGCACCATTTTGGGCCGTTGATCTCCACACAGCCAAACGCCCGCATAAGGGTGTCGAGGCGCTCCTCTATGAGCCGGGGCCTATATCCCTTTTGGGTCAATCTCTTTGGTGCATCCATAGACGGCCGTCCCTCTCTATCACGCGATATGCGAAATTACGCCATTCTCAATGCTGATTTTACGCTACTTTCAATGTAGTTTTTACGCCATTTTCATTGAAGGTTTTACGCTTGGCATCCTTAGCGCGACGCTCGCTCAACCCCTGACCGCCGGATTGCCCGAATCCCGGGACGCAGTTTCCGCTCCAAGCAAAAGGCCCCGGCTCGCGATGGAGCTGGGGCCAAAGGTGCAGCATATGCAGTTGATGTTAAGCGCGAACGGCCCATCAGCAATGGCCGCCCACGCTCTACCCTACCCGCGGTGACGGGCGCGGCTGTAGGGCGTATCCACCATGGGCAGATCCGGACGCAGCTTGCCGTCGAATGCGCGATAGGCGTTCTGCACGGCGGGCGCCGTGGGGATCGTTGCGATCTCGCCGATGCCCTTGCCGCCGTATGCCACGGGCAACAGTTCGTCCTTCTCCACGTAGATGGCGTGGATATCCGGAATCTCGGGCGCGCGGAACAGCCCGAGCGTGCCGTACCTCGCCTGGGGCACGCAGTCCTTGAGCGGCCAATCCTCGGTAAGCGCATAGCCCATACCCATGAGCACGCCGCCTTCGATCTGACCCTGGATGGAGATGGGATTGACCACCTTGCCGGAATCGTGCGCGGCATAGACCTCGCTCACGCGGCCGTCGTCGTCCAAAATGACCACATGCGTGGCAAAGCCGTAGCAGATGTGACTCTTGGGGTTGGGAACATCCGCACCCAGCTTGTCGGTCGGCTCCAGGTACACGTAGCCAAACTCGCATCCCTCGAGCGCCTTGATGGCGGCCGCAGGATCCTGGGGATGCATGCCCTGGCCGGCGACGAGTTCCTGTGCGCGCAGCTGATAGGCGCGACCGTCGTCGTACTCGATCTTGACGCCGTCGCCATGCGCGCTCACGGGAGTATCAGGTACAGACTTGCCGGCCTCGATGCCAACCATCGCATCGCGCAGCAGGAAGGCGGCACCGCGTACGGCCTCGCCGGTCACGACCGTCTGACGCGAGCCAGACGTGGTGCCGGAGTCGGGAGCATTCTCGGTGGAACACTCGCCGTTGGCGATGCAGCTCAGCGGCAGACCGCAGGCCTCGGCAACGTCTTGCAAAAAGACGGTGTTGCAGCCCTGGCCGATGTCGGACGTGGCGGCATAGACCACGGCCACGCCGTTCTCGACGCGAATCTTGCAGCGGCCGGCATCGGGCAGCCCCACGCCCACGCCGGCATTCTTCATGGCGCAGGCGATACCGGCATGTCCAGGATGCGCGTAGTAGGCATCCTTGACCTCGAGCAGCGACTCCTTAAGCGCCGTGGAGCAGTCGGCGATCTGCCCGTTGGGCAGAACCTCGCCCGGCTCGATGGCGTTACGGTAGCGAATCTCCCACGGATCCAAGCCGACCTTCTCGGCCAGCAGGTCGATCAGACTCTCGAGCGCAAACTCGGACTGACAAACGCCAAAGCCACGGTACGCACCGGCGGGCGGATTGTTGGTGTAGTAGCCAAAGCCGCGGATGTCGGTGTTCTGGTACTTGTAGGGGCCGACGGCGTGCGTACAGGCGCGCTCGAGCACCGGGCCGCACAGCGACGCGTAGGCGCCGGTGTCAAAGTTGATCTCGCAGTCCAGACCGGTAAAGTTGCCCTCGGCGTCGCAGCCCAGCGTAAAGGTGCCGTCCATGGCATGGCGCTTGGGATGAAACGCGAGCGACTCGGCACGTGTGAGCTTGCACTTCACAGGACGCTGGAACTTATATGCGGCGAGCGCGGCCAGGTGCTGGATGGACACGTCCTCCTTGCCGCCAAAGCCGCCGCCCACGAGCATGGTCTCGACGACCACGCGCTCGGGCTCGTTGTCCCAGCCAAACATGTGGGCGCACTCTTTGCGCGTGTCGTAGGCGCCCTGATCGGTCGACTGCACCTTGACGCCGTTCTTGTACGGGAAGGCGACGGCGCACTCGGGCTCCAAGAAGGCATGCTCGGTAAAGGGCGTGGTAAAGCGCTGCGTCACGGTGAACGCGCTCTCCGCCAGCGCCTTGGCGGCGTCGCCACGCGTCACGTGACGGCTCTGGCATACGTTGTCCTTGAGCTCCACCGTGTTGCCAAAGGCAAAGAAGCTGTCGTGCAGGCGCGGGGCGTCGGCAGACCTGGCCTCGGCGATGTTGCGCACGGGCTCCAGCGGCTCGTAATCAATCTTTACGAGCTTCTTGGCCTTCTCGAGCGTCGCCTCGTCCTCGGCAACCACCAGCACGATGGCATCGCCCACGCAGCGGGTGATGTCGCCCTGGGCGATCATGACGTCCCAGTCCTGGATAAGGTGGCCGACCTGGTTGACCGGCACGTCCTCGGCGCGCAGGATGCCAACCACACCGGGTAGGGCCTCGGCCTTGGAGGTATCGATGGAGAGCACGCGGGCACGCGGATACTTGGAGCGCACGGCGCTGGCGTAGGTCAGGCCCGGCTGGTCGATCTCGTCGATGTCGTCGGGGTACTTGCCCTCGCCGAGCACCTTCTTGCGCACGTCAATACGGAAGGCGCGCTTGCCCACGCCGTAGTCGTCGCCGCGCTCCAGATCCTCGTCGATCTGCTTTTCGCCGCGGAGCACCGCAGCGGCCAGCGCAATGCCCTCGATAATCTTTTTGTAGCCGGTGCAGCGGCAAACATTGCCGCGGATGGCGTACTTGATCTGCTCCTCGGTAGGCTCGGGATCCTCGGCGATGAGCGCTGCACCCGCCATGACCATACCGGGGATACAAAAGCCGCACTGCACGGCGCCCACGGCGCCAAAGGCGTACACAAAGGCCTCGCGCACGTTCTCGGGCAGGCCCTCGACAGTCACGATGTCGCGGCCGGCGGCAAGGGCGGTGGTCAGCACGCACGCCTTGACGGCCGCACCGTCCACATGGATGGTGCAGGTGCCGCAGGCGCCCTCGGAGCAGCCGTCCTTGGCGGAGTGAATGTGCAGGTCGTCGCGCAGATAGCGCAGCAGCGGTTTGTTTTGGGTCGTCGTGTGCTCGACGCCGTTAACGGTAAAAGTGAATTCCTGTGCCATGGTGATTCCCTTCTACACGCCGGCGGCGATACCGGTGCGGTCGTGGATGGCGCCATGCGGGCAGACGACGGCGCACATGCCGCACGACAGGCAGTCCGTGCCGTCGATATGGGCGCAGTTGTCCTCGATGCGGATAGCGCCGGCAGGGCACTTTTTGGCGCACATGCCGCAACCGATGCAGCTGGTGTCGCAGATCTTGCGCGCAATGGCGCCCTTATCGGTGTTGTTGCAGCGCACCAGGATGTTCTGGTAGCCGGGAACGAAGGCAATCACGCGCTGCGGGCACGCCATGCCGCACAGGCCACAGCCCGTGCACTTGGAGCGATCCACGCGGGCAATGCCATCGACCAGCGCAATGGCGCCGTGGGGGCAAGCCGTGACGCAGGCGCCACAGCCAATGCAGCCTTCGTTGCAGCGGGCGTCGCCGCCTGCGGAAGCACAGCCGCTTCCGCAGGCAACGTAGGCCACGTGATGTTGAATGGATTTGGCCATAAGAGACTCGCCTATTTCTTAAGAAGGTACGAATAGTTGTCGCGCACGGCCCTGATGGTCAAGCGGACGGCCTCGGGAAGGCCGGTGTTGACGGCATCGACCGAGACGGTGCGGACCGTGCCGGCGACGCGGACCTTAAAGTGGTCCTCGTCCACGGCCAGGAAGCCCTCGTTCTCGGAGTTCTCCATGTCCTCCTCGCTCCAGAACAGGGTGAGCTTGTCCTTGTAGGGACGGCCCTCCTGGTAGGGGCAGAACACGGCGCAGTTGCCGCACTCGTTGCACATACCGTCGACGTGGACGACCTGATGCTTGGCCAGGCCCGGCACCTTAATGGCCACGTTGGCGCGGTTGGGGCACACGTCGCAGCAGACCTCGCACACCGAGCCGCAGCCCAGGCAGCGGGTCTTGGTGCAGTTGCGCTTGTCGCGGCACAGCGACCCCTTGCGCTCGTAGCAGGCGTCCTCGCGGCCGGCCTGCTCGTTGCAGTCGGCGTACTTGTTAAAGTCCACACCGGCGATGGCACGGGCGACCTCGGCGGCATCGGCGATGGCCTCAACCACGGTGGCAGGACCGCGACGGCAGTCGCCCGCAGCCCAGACGCCCTCGACGCCGGTGGAGGTGGCGGCAAGACGGCCGCGACGGTCGTGCTCGACGCCCGCGGCGTCGTACAGGCTGGCATCGATGCCCTCGCCCACGGCGCAGATCACCGTGGTGGCGGGAAGCTCAACGGTCTCGCCCGTGGCGACAGGGCTGCGACGGCCGCTTGCATCTGGCTCGCCAAGCTCCATAACATCGCAGGTCAGCACGGCGCCGTTAAGTGCCTTGGGCGCCAGCAGCTCGCAGAACTCAACGCCGTCGGCAAGAGCAAGATCGAGCTCTTCCTCGTCGGCGGGCATCTGCTTCTTGGTGCGGCGATACACCAGGCGCACGTTCTTCACACCAGCCAGGCGCTTGGCCACGCGGGCCGCATCCATGGCGGTGTTGCCGGCGCCAATGACGACGACGTCCTCGCCCAGCTCGAGCTTCTCGCCCTTCTTGGCGGCCTCGAGGAACTCCAGCACGTCGAGCTCGGCACCCTCTCCCAGGCCCGCAGAGCCGGGCATCCAGGCACCGGTGGCCACGACAACGTCGGTAAAGCCCTGAGCCTTGAGCTCATCGATGGACTTCACGCGAGCATTGAGTTGTACCTTGGCGCCAAAGGCCAGGCAGAGCTCTGCATCGTGGGAGATATCGTCGCTGGCGATACGGAACTCGGGGATCACATGACGGACCACGCCGCCGAGCGAATCGCGGGCCTCAAAGATAGTGACAGGCACGCCGGCGCGCGTCAGGAAGAACGCCGTCGCCAGGCCGGCCGGGCCGCCGCCGATAACGGCAACGTTGCGCTCGCCGTCGTTGGCGATGGCCTGGGTGCGCAGCTTGGGCAGCACGGCGGTCATGGCCTCGCGGGCGGCCTTGAGCTTGCTGGCGCGGATCTGGGCGCCCTCGGGCTCGTAGAACGCACGCTCGCAGGCACGGCCGCAGGGATGCGGGCAGATGGTGCCGGTAATGAACGGCAGGGCGTTGCGCTCGACGATGATGTTGAGGGCGTCCTCGAAGCGGCCCTCGTCAACAGCCGCCAGGTAGGCGGGAATATCCTGCTGGATGGGGCAGCTCGTGCGGCACGGCGTGGTAAAACAGTCGGAAAGCGGGCTCTTGCCGGCGACCTTGCGATCGGGCAGCGGGCGCAACGGCTTCTTGTAGAGCGGGTTGGTGAGCGAGTCGGTCTGAATCGCGGTCACGGCCTCGAGCGAGACGCCCGCGAACGGCTTGCCGTCCAGATCGGTGAACTCGCCAGTCATCTGGCTAAAGCGCTCGTAGCCACCGGGCTTGAGCACGTCGGTCGCCAGGGTGACGGGCCAAATGCCGGCATCGTACAGGGCACGGATGTTGTAGACCGTGGCACCGCCGGAGTAGCTGATGCGCAGTTTGCCATCGAACTGCTCGGTAATGCGGCGGGCAGCCTCGATAGTCAGCGAGAACAGCGAACGGCCGGACATGTACATCTCGGTGGAGGGCAGCTCGTTTCTCGTCACGTCGACGGGGAACGTGTTGGTCAGCTTGACGCCAAACTCCAGGCCGC
>CAUBQN010000036.1 GCA_958438125.1 uncultured Collinsella sp. | reverse complement strand
GCATAAAAGAAACCTCCTGTAAGGTTGCTCCGATAACGCCTGAGATTTTACCACGACATACCCGAGCATAAACGTTCGTTTGTTCACGAATACCATCCGATTGGACAAATTTTGACCGTTTGCCCCACAGAATCGACCCACTGGGGAAAATAGCTTGACGATTGAGCGGTCTTCGTGGTTCGAAAGACGGCTTCGAGCCTACATCTGCATAAACGGGTTCTGCATAAGTTCGCGCGCCATCGTGGTCGAATCGCCATGGCCCGTCAAGCAAACGGTATCGGGCGGAAGCGTCTTGGCAAGTTTGGAGAGCGAGCGCATAATCGCCGCCTCGTCACCGCCGGAAAGATCGGTACGACCGTGGCTGCCCGGGAAAAGCGTGTCGCCCACAAAGGCGATGTTCCCCTGCTCGGTCGCGGCGAACAGGACGATGCCGCCCGGCGTATGCCCCGGCGTCTCGATCACCTGCAGGCAGACGTCGCCCACCTCGATTGCATCGCCCTCGGCAAGCAAACGCGTCGGCTCACCCGGATCGGGCGTCTCGATACCCCACATGACACGCTGCTCCTCGATATTTGCGCGAGGTACCGTCACGTCCTTAGCGCACAACTCATATAGTGCACTGTCGCCAACGACAGCTCGAACCCCGGCAACCCCGCCAACATGGTCGGCATGACCGTGCGTGCAGACAGAGCCGAGTACGCGCACCTCGGGATGCGCGGTGCGGATATGCTCCACAAGACGCTCGCCCTCCCACGCCGGATCGACGATTAAGCACTCGTCATTCGAAATCACGGCGTAACTGTTGGTCTGAATCGGGCCGTTGACGAGCGCCTCAATCGAAGCCGCACCTCGGGGTGTCAGGTCCAAAGTCATATCGTCCATGCGCATGCCCTCCTTCTAAAATACGTTCGAGGCACCAAACGATGCCTCGAACGTAACCAATATCTATGATGCTGAGAGGCTCTCGCACCTACACACGGCGCTTGAGCTGAGCTCCGCCTTCGCCGGGCATAAGACGGCGAGCGTCGTAGACCGAATCGACACTGCTGATGGAAGCCAGCAGCGGATCCAGGCCGCTCGCATCCGAAATCTCGACCATAAAGCGCAGAGTCGCAATACCCTCGCGGTTGGTCGAGGTGGCGGCGGAAAGGATATTGCCGCCTGCATCGCCAATGGCAATGGTGACGTCCTTGAGCAGGCCCATGCGGTCCAGGCACTCGACCACGATCTCGACCTGGAAGAGAGTGTCGGCAGCACCATCCCACTCTACGTCAATCATGCGCTCTGGGTGCTCCATGAGGCCCTTGACGTTGGGGCAGTTGGCGCGATGCACTGAGACACCTCGGCCACGCGTGATGAAGCCGACGATATCGTCGCCCGTCACGGGGTTGCAGCAATGAGCCAGACGGACCAGCAGGCCACTGTTGCTCTCGCCCTTAACGATAATGCCGTTACTTGCGCTCTTGCCACGCTTTTGCGGCTTGCGGTTGGAGCCGCGGGCCGGCTGTTTCACGACCTCGGCGATAGCCTCGGCCTTGGTGAGCTGTTCCTCGGGCTTGGGGTCCAAGATTTGCTCGACCTTATTACCCACAGCGCGCGGGGCAACCTTGCCGGCGCCGACGGCAGCAAACAGGTCCTCGAGCTGCTTGAAGTTAAACTGCTCCGCCACGGCGTTGAGTGCACGCGTCGAACGCGGCGTAGAAATGCCATAGCCACGCTTACGCAGGTCCTTGGCCAGCATATCGCGACCAGCAGCAGCGTCGTCGTCCTTGGTCGCAGCGGCAAAATAGCGGCGGATCTTTGACTTGGCCGAAGGCGTCTTGACGATCTTGAGCCAATCACGCGACGGCTTGGAACTCTTGTTGGTCAGGATTTCAACGCGGTCGCCCGTCTTGATCTCGTGCGTGAGCGGAGCCACCGCACCGTTGATTTTGGCGCCGACGCAATGGTTTCCCACCTCGGTGTGAACGGCATAGGCAAAGTCGAGCGGCGTGGAACCGGCACGAAGCGCCATGACCTCGCCTTTGGGCGTGAAGACAAAAATCTCCTGATCGAACAGATCGACCTTCAGCGAGTGCAGGTATTCCTTGGCATCGGTGATCTCGTCGGAAGCCGCCCAATCGAGCGAATGCTTGAGCCAGTTGATCTGGTCGTCCAAACGTTGAGCGTCATTGGTCTTGGAAGCAGACGATCCGCCCGACTTCTTATATAGCCAGTGGGCGGCAATGCCGTACTCGGCCTGCTCATGCATCTCGTAGGTTCGAATCTGAATCTCGAGCGGACGAGCCGTGGGGCCGATGACCGTCGTGTGGAGCGACTGGTAGTTATTGACCTTGGGCATGGCGATATAGTCTTTAAAGCGACCAGGCATGGGGTGCCACAGCGTATGCACCGCACCGAGCGTGGAGTAGCAATCGCGCACCGAATGGGTAATTACGCGCAGCGCCACCAGGTCGTAGATCTCGGAGAACTCCTTGCCCTTGCGTTTCATCTTTTGGTAGATGGACCAATAGTGCTTGGAGCGGCCGTTGATCTGGAAGTCCTCCAGACCAATGCGGTTGAGCTCATCGGTAAGCGTCTTGATGGTCTCGGCAAGGTAGCGCTCGCGGACCTCGCGCGACTCAGCCACCATGCGCGCGATGCGCTGGTAGGCATCGGGCTCCAGGTAGAAGAAGGACAGGTCCTCGAGCTCCCATTTAATGGAGCTCATGCCCAGACGGTCGGCCAGGGGCGCATACACGTCCATGGTCTCGCGAGCCTTAAACAGGCGACGGTCCTCACGCAGGGCTGCAAGGGTGCGCATGTTGTGCAGACGGTCGGCAAGCTTAACGATGATGACGCGGATGTCCTTGGACATGGCGAGGAACATCTTGCGCAGCGTGAGGGCCTGTTTCTCGTCCATGCTGTCGACTTCGATGTTGGTGAGCTTGGTCACGCCATCGACGAGCTCGGCCACCGTATCGCCAAACAGGCCGGAAACATCGGCAAGCGAGGTCTCGGTATCCTCGACGGTATCGTGCAGCAGCGCGGCACACACCACGTCGCAGTCCATCTTGAGGTCTGCCAGAATGATAGCCACCTCGACAGGATGGTTGATGTACATCTCACCCGAGCGCCGTTTTTGGTTGCAATGCTTCTCGGCAGCAAAGCAGTAGGCCTGCTCCACCTTGGAGAAGTCATCCTCATTCATATATTTGAGGCACAGACGCTCCAGCTTGTCGTAGCTGTCCGCCATAATCTCGGGCGGCAGCTCATCGGCATGCTTATAGTGCTCCATCTCCGAAAACGGCTGGAGGGTGGAATCATGGGCGGTACGGGCTGCGGCATCCATCGAGGTCCCCTTCCCCTAGGCCCGCGGTACGATCGGGCGGTTAACTTTGGCTAGCATATCAGAAGCGCACGAATCGAGCGCCCAACTCCGGAAAGCCGAGAACTCCATGCGCGAGCGCAAGCCCTCCAAATAGCGAATTGACCTGCTCAATTGCACGCGGCCGGGGTTTTCGGCCATCGCGATGCGACGGGTGTCGTCAAACCCCGAAACGCGACAGAAACCAAGCTCTTCGAAGATTCCTAGGCCGCTTTCCACCGAGCGCTCGTCGACCGGCGTGCGCGCGTCAATTGCAAGGCACATCTGCGCGATGTCGATATCGCTTGCGCAGAATGAATCATCCCCGGTCTTGCCGCGGTTGGAGCGCCACATGGTCTGCAGCGCGCGATAGAGTGTGACGAGCTCGTCGCGCTCGGGTGCGTAGCAGTCGAGCAGGCGCTCGTTAATGCGGGCGTCGCGCGACGAATAGAGCAGATGGATCACGGCGGGCTGGCCATCGCGACCGGCGCGGCCGCTCATCTGGTTAAACTCAATGCCGCCAAACGGCATGTGATAGAGCACGACATGGCGGATATCGGGCAGGTTGACGCCCTCGCCAAAGGCAGATGTCGAGACGATGCAGCTGAGGCTGCCGTCTCGGAATGCTTCCTCCACGCGACGGCGATCGGAACGCGCAAGCCCCGCGTTATAGAACGCGATATGGGTTGCGCAATCGGGCACACGCTTGCGCAACGTCTTGGCGAGCGCCACGGACTGGTCGCGCGAATTGACGTAGATGACGGTCTTTTCCCCCGTCGCCACAATCGACACCAAACGGTTCTCGCGACTTGCAAGATCACGGTCGTCCTCGAGCTGCAGGTTCTCGCGCACCGTCTCGTCGACCACCGTGCGAGTGATCGGCAGCATGCGGGCAAGCTCGGCCACGACCGGAGCCGTCGCGGTGGCCGTCGCAGCCATAACGACCGGGTCGCCCAGGGCTTTGAGGATATCGGGCATGTCGAGATAGGCGCTGCGGTCGCCGCCCTTGGCAAGACCGGCATGATGCGCCTCATCGATAACGACAAAGCCGATGCGGCCCGAACGCGCGAAGCGGTCACGGTGGATAGATAGGAACTCGGGCGTCGTGAGCACGATACCGGTGCGGCCCGAAGCTAGGCCGGCGAACACGTCATCGCGTGCGGCCTCCACGGTCTCGCCGGTCAGCACGCCAACGCCAATGCCGAGCGCGGCCATCGTCGACGAGAGGTGATAGGCCTGGTCGGCAACGAGCGCACGCAGCGGATAGACAAAGATGCTCGCACGTCCGCGAAGCACCGCCTCACGCGCGGCATGCACATGGAAGATGAGCGACTTGCCGCGTCCCGTTCCCATAACCGCCAAGACACTCTGGTGATCGGCCAAGGCGTCGAGCGCCTCAACCTGAGCGCGGTGCGGCTGGTTCGAGCCGATAAAGCTATGGATAAGCGAGCGCGTGAGCTCGGTATAAGAAAGCTGGGCAAGCGTCTCGCGCTTGCGCGACTCCAGGCGCAGATCGGAGTCCACCGGCTGCACGCCACGACGAAGCTCGCATGCCGGATCGTCGACGCTGGGCAGCGTGCTATCGCGGACCAGAACATCCTTGACCATGAGCTTGGGCTTCACACGACCCTGCCAATGCTCGGCAACGGCCTCGAACACCAAGTCAACGGCGCTGTCGCAATTGATAAGCCTGTCGATCTGCGGTACACGAAACATGATGGCCGGCACACTCGCAGCGCCATCCGTCGCCACGAAGCGCATATGCTCGCCGGTCTTACCCACCACGGCGCGATCACACATCGTCACGCCCTCGGCAGCCAGCAGCGGCACCTTATTACCCTGGCCAAACGGCTCAAGGCGGGAAATCTGCTCGATGGTCTCGATATTCAATTCGGAAAGGTCGACCGTGGCGGCAACCTCGTCGGTGTCCTCAAAGTCCTCGGCGGGAAGCTCGGACAACACGGCGGAAAGGCGACGGCGGAACTCATCGAGCTTGGATGCCTCGATGGTCACACCCACCGCACCAGCATGTCCGCCGCGACGAATCATCAGGTCGGAACAGCGCTCGATGGCGTCAAACAGGTTAACTTTGCCCACCGAGCGACCAGAGCCGCGCGCGATACCGTCCTCGATCGAGAACAGCAGCGCCGGCACGTGGTAGCGGTTGGTCAGACGGCTTGCCACGATGCCCTTGACGCCCTCGTGCCAGCCTTCGCCGCCCACGACGATCGCGCGTCCGCCGTCATAGGTCTCCTCGACCTTTGCCATGGCATCGCGCGTGAGCTCCGCCTCGATCTCACGGCGCTGGCGGTTGATTTCCTCGAGCTCAGCCGCCAGTGCGCTTGCTTCGATGGGATCGCGGGCAAGCAGCAGGTCGAGCGCCAGCTTGGGATCAGCCATGCGACCGGCAGCGTTTAAGCGGGGAATGAGCGAGAATGACAGGCCATCCGCCGTAATGCTCGAAAGGTCCGCCTTGGCGAGCGCGGCAAGCGCGATATAGCCCGGGCGAGCGGTTACGCGCATCTGCTGGATGCCCTCGGCAACCAGCGCGCGGTTCTCGGGCGTGAGCGGCATCATGTCGGACACGGTGCCCAGCGCCGCGACCTCGATTAGCGAACGCCAATACGACGGCTTGCCCAGACGTTCGCCCAGGACTTGCGCCAACTTGAGTGCCACGCCGGCACCGGCAAGCTCACGCGAAGGACCATCGTCATCGAGCTTAGGGTCGGTCAGGGGTACGCCCTGCGGCACCTGATCGGAGGGCTCGTGATGGTCCGTGACCACCAAATCGATCCCCAGACTCTTCAGATAGGAAACCTCTTCCTTGGCGGCAATGCCGTTATCGACGGTCACGATCAGCTGGGGGCGAGCGAGCTCGTTAACGCGGTCGAGCGCCGCGCGCGAAAGACCGTAGCCCTCATCAAAGCGATGCGGAATAAACGGCGTGACATCGGCGCCAAACGTGCGCAGCGCCTCGGTCAACAGGCAGGTCGACGTAATACCGTCAACGTCAAAATCGCCAAAGACTGCAATGTGCTCGTGGTTGCGAATAGCACGCTCGACGCGGTCGGCAACGACCGACATGCCCGGGATAATGAGTGGGTCGGCCCAGTCGCGATCGAGCGAAGGCGTCAAAAACAATTGGCCTTCCTCGATGGATGTAATGCCGTGCGCAACCATAATGCGCGCCACCAGCCCGGGAATGCCCAGACCAGCCGAAAGCTCCTTTTCGAGCTCGGGGTTTTGCTGAGCGACCGCCCAGCGATGCGTCGTCTTAAGCGATGACATAGGCGCCCACCCCCGATAGGGGCAGGTCGCCGCGATACCTCTCACGGTTCATAGCGATGAGTCCTCTGTGCATGCCCGCTTCGGCAGGCAGATCTGTTGAACGGATTTATTATACCGTGCAGCGCGGACGCACAACATCCAGCACGCCGTGGTTTCGATAAACGAGGGCGGTAATAGCCTCGAAATAATCGAGCGTTTCAGCTACACGGACGCATGCGAGCGTCTAGCATATCCATTCAAAACGGATTCACGAGCAAAGGGAGTCACAAGAGCATATGAAGCAATGGGTTGGACTGGGCAAATTTCTCGCAGGACATATGCAGGTCATCGTTCCGATTTGCGTGGCGCTCGGCGTGCTCTTTCCTCAGCAGATCGGCGTTCTCAAGCCCATCGTTCCCACCCTGTTTGCCTTTATGACGTTCCAAGGCGCGCTCAGCAACACCTTCCACCAGGTGGCTGAGGTGTTCCACCGTCCCCTGCATCTGATTTTGGCGTTATTTGTCTCGGCGGCGCTTATTCCCATCGCGGCCTATGCCATGGGATCGTTGTTCTTTGGTTCCAGCCCCAACCTTGTCTGCGGCATCGTGCTCGAGTACAGCGTACCCGTGGCAGTCACTGCCTTTATGTGGATCAGCATGTTCGGCGGCAACGGCCCGCTCGCGCTCACCATCATCCTGACGTCCTCGGTTATATCGCCCGTGACGATTCCGCTCACGCTCAAGCTCCTGTTGGGCGCCACCGTCGCAATCGATGTTCCGAGCATGATGCAGAACATGGCCTTTATGATTGCCATCCCCGCCGTGCTCGGCATCGTGATCAACGAGCTCACGCACGGCTGGGGACACGAGAAACTCTCCCCCGCGCTCTCGCCCGCCTGCAAATTTATGATGATGGGCGTCATCGCGTCCAACTCCACCGCCATGAGCGAGTACGTGCTACACATGAACGCGGTGCGCCTGGAAGTCGCCCTCTTTATTCTGGTGTTCGCCATCAGCGGTTTTGTCGTGGGCATTCTGGTCGCCCGCGCGCTGCATCTGCCATATAGCGAAACGACCACCATGTGCTTTACCTGCGGCATGCGCAATATCTCTTCGGGCGCCGTCATCGCCACGCAATACTTTCCGGGCGAAGTTGTGTTTCCCGTCATGTGTGGAACGTTGTTTCAGCAGGTGCTCGCCTCGCTTATCGGGCACTTCTTTGAGCGTCTGACCGGCGAGGAGCGCGCCGCCCAGCGCAAGCGCGTCGAGGCCGGCCGCGATGCAATGGCGCGCTAAACCGTCCGCAGTGTGCGGGCGCTCACTTTACGATGTGAGCGCCTCCAGATGTGCGCGGAGTCGCTCCGCATCGACATCGAGCGTGGTCTCAGCATTGACCTGAGCCAGCCGATACCCGACAAAGTAGGGCGAAACCACCCAACGCGGCAGCGCCTTGGCAATGGTCCGACCGTCCATGTGGTAGAAGAACAAGTTGTACGACTCTGCGCGACCACCATGGTGCTCGTTCAGGATATAGCGCAGAGCTACCTGAATCGCATCGGCGAAGAGGTCCGTCTCGGCTTGGTCTCTCGTGTCATCGCTGGCGGCGATTCCCTGCGGGGCTGAAACGTTGACCTCAAAGAACCCCATGATCGGTTCGGTTGAGATGTCGACCGAGATTCTCCCCTGTTGCCAGACACTGATGCCTTCAAAGTTGGCTGAGGTCAGCGCCGCATAGCCGTCCTCCTGTTCCAGGCCCACAATCTGCATGTGTGGATGGACGAGGCTGCCGCCCGAAAGTGGGCCTTTGTTCTTGTACATGAGCACACTGCGGTACTGTTGGGAATCGATCATCTGCTGCCAACAGCCCAGGGCAAACCGCACCACATGATGCAGCTCATCCGGTTCATAGGTCACCAGGTCGGCGTCGTGATTGGCAGACTCGATCAATACGGTCTGACGTGTGGCCCGCAAGGTCTTAAACTTATTCTCGAGCCAGATGCAGTCACCGTCGCGCCGGATGATATTGGCGAGTTCCTCGGTATCGCAAAAGGGGCACGCGGTGCCGGGACGACGATTGTCGTCGGGCTTACCGTTCGCCTGCTGAACGTCAAATACCAGCGCCACGGGTTATACCTCCAGCGGCACGATCTTGGTGCCATGGAGCTCGGAAACGCCTAGCGCCGCCGCGACCGCGTCGCGATTTGCCGTAGTGATGCCGCCGCCGGGAAGGATGGTCAAACGATCGCCCGCATACTCGATTAAACGAGTCAGGTGATCGAAATTATCCTCGATCGACGTACCGGCAGCGCCGCCATGCGTGAGGATGCGCGTAACGCCGCAGTCGGCAAGTGTATCAATCGCGTCGAGCTGAGCCTCGGGCGAGAGCTGATCAAACGCCATGTGGAAGGTGATGTCGATGGGCTCACGCTTACATTCCTCGGTCGCGCAGCCCGCGGCCATCACGAGGGCGCCCAACGTAAGCTCGTCGAGCGCCCATCCGCCAGCGCAGGGCTTGCAGCTGCCAAAGACCAAGCCGTCAACGCCGGCGCTTACGGCAAGGCCCAGGTCCATCTCCATCATGCGCAGCTCGTCTTGGTTGTAATGAAAGTCACCGCCGCGCGGGCGAATCATGCACATCACTCGCGCGTCATGCTCGTGAGCATAGCTGACTGTAGCGCTGATAACGCCGGCCGAGGGCGTGGTACCACCGACGGCAAGGTTATCGCACAGCTCGATGCGCCTTGCACCGGCCTCGATAGCCGCCGGCACCCGCTCAAAGTTCTCGGCACAAAACTCGTACACCATAGATAGACCCCCAAAGACAGCAGATGTTTTCCGACGGGCATTGTCACACATCCCCATGAAGTTGCGGTGGAATAGGGACTGTTTTGGCGTCTAGCGCCCCCATTTAGTCCCTATTTCACCGCAACTTAAAAGGGGGCGCTGACCGGGTTGGTCAGCGCCCCCTTTGTTGAATGGATTAACCACCCAGGTAAGCTTTGCGGACGTTGTCGTCATGCAGGAGTTCTTGGCCCGTGCCGGTCATGGTGATCTTGCCGGTCTCGAGCACGTAGCCGCGCGTAGCAATCGAAAGCGCCATCTGTGCGTTTTGCTCGACCAGAAGCACCGTGGTGCCGGCCTTGTGCAGGTCCTCGACAATCTGGAAGATCTGCTCAATCAGAATCGGCGCCAGGCCCATGGAAGGCTCGTCGAGCATGAGCAGCTTGGGGTTACTCATAAGGGCGCGCCCCATAACGAGCATCTGCTGCTCGCCGCCCGAAAGGGTGCCGGCGACCTGGCGACGGCGCTCCTTCAGGCGCGGAAACTGCTCGTAGACGCGCTCGAGGCCCGGGACCACCGTGGACTTGGGCTGCGTATAGGCGCCCATCTCCAGGTTCTCCTCAACCGTCATCTGCAAAAAGGCGCGACGACCCTCGGGAACCTGAGCCAGGCCCTTACCAACCAGCTTGTCGGCGGGCGTATGGGTAATGTCCTCGCCCATAAACTTGATGGAGCCGGTCTTAGAGCGCAGGAGGCCCGAGACGGTCTTGAGCGTCGTGGACTTACCGGCACCGTTCGCGCCGATCAGGGCCACGATCTCGCCCTCGTTAACGTTAAAGGAGATGTCCTTGATGGCGTGGATGGCGCCGTACCAGACGTTGATGTTGTAGACGGAAAGCATCGGCTCTGCCATTTAGTTCTCCCCCTTATCCTGCTTGCCCAGATACGCCTCGATAACGGCATCGTTATTCTGGATTTCCTCTGCCGTGCCTTTGGCGATGACCTTACCAAAGTTGAGCACGCAGATGCCCTCGCAGATGTTCATAACGAGCGACATGTCGTGCTCGATAAGCATGATGGCAATGCCGAAGGTGTCGCGAATCTTGACGATGTTCTCCATGAGCTCCGCGGTCTCGGACGGATTCATGCCGGCGGCAGGCTCGTCGAGCAGCAGTAGCTTGGGGTTGGTGGCAAGCGCGCGGACGATCTCCAGACGGCGCTGAGCGCCGTAAGGCAACGATCCGGCCTGCTCGTTTGCCAGATGCTCCATATCAAAGATGGACAGCAGCTCCATGGCGCGCTCGTGAGCAGCCTTCTCGTGCTTCCAATACGCCGGCAGGCGCAGCACGCCCTCAAAGCCGGAGTAGCGCTCCTGGTTATGCAGGCCGACCTTGACGTTATCCTCCACCGTCATGGTGTTGAACAGACGAATGTTCTGGAAGGTACGGGCAATACCCATGCGGTTGACCTGATAGACCGACTTGCCCGAGGTGTCCTCACCGTCGAGCAGGATGGTGCCGTGCGTGGGCTGGTACACCTTGGTGAGCAGGTTGAAGACCGTGGTCTTACCGGCACCGTTGGGGCCAATCAGACCGGCGATCTCGGTCTTGCC
Organism: uncultured Collinsella sp.; assembly: GCA_958438125.1. Lineage (GTDB taxonomy): Bacteria > Actinomycetota > Coriobacteriia > Coriobacteriales > Coriobacteriaceae > Collinsella. Next base: position 2,680 of record CAUBQN010000036.1, on the reverse strand, counting down.
GATAGTCAGGCTAAAGTCGTCGACTGCCTTAAGGCCACCGAACTCGATGCCCAGGTGGATGCACTCGAGCGCCGGGCGCTCGCCCAGGTCGCGGTCGGGAACGATGGCGCCAGAAGGATACGGGACCATCTTGCCCTTGTTGAACTCAAATTTACTGGACATCGGCTGCCACCTCCTTCTTGGAAGCAAAGCGGTCCTTGACGCGACCGAAGAACGCCTTGAGCTGCGGGTTGTTGGTAAAGATCATGACCAGGATCAGCACGATGGCGTAGATGAGCATGCGGTAGTCCGAGAACTGACGGAGCAGCTCGGGAAGCACCGTGAGCAATGCCGCCGCGATGACGGAGCCGCGCATATTGCCCAGACCGCCCAGGACCACGAACACCAGGATGAGGATGGACGTGTTGAAGTCGAACTTGGTGGCGGAGAGCTGCGAGAAGTTACCGCCGAAGAGAGCTCCGGCAGCACCGGCGAGGGCAGCGGAAACCACGAAGGCGATCATGCGGTACTCGGTGACGGAGATGCCCACAGACTCGGCAGCGATCTTGTTGTCGCGCACGGCCATAATGGCACGGCCGGTACGGCTGCGAACCAGGTTGAGCACGATCACGAGTGCGACCATGACCAGGATGGCACCGGCGAGGAAGGTCGAGTACGTCGACACGCCCGAGGCGCCCTGCGCGCCCTTGATGATGGCGGTGCCGTCCTCGAGCAGGTGCAGGTCATCGATCGTGGAGTTACCCGTGATGTTAAAGATCACATGCAGGCCGCGGGAATCGACGCCCACAATGAGGCAGGTGACGATCTCCTTGATAATCTCGCCAAAGGCCAGCGTCACGATAGCCAGGTAATCGCCGCTCAGACGAAGGACCGGGATGCCAATCAAGAAGCCCAGGATGGCGGCAGCGATGGCGCCGACCACGATACTGATGATAAGGCGCACCGGATCGGAGGGAACGGCGCTCTCCAGCGCGACGGCGGTGACGATTCCCGTATAGGCACCGACACTCATAAAGCCCGCGTGGCCCAGCGACAAGTCGCCCGCGATGCCGACGACGAGGTTAAGGGAAATGGCCATGACGATATAGGCCGTGATGGGAACCAGCTGACCGGCGATCATGCGCGGAATCATGTGGTTGGACTGCATAAAGAACACGATGGCAAACGCCACAAGGCACATGGCGTACGTGACAAAGTCGTGACGCGTCTGCTTGTCTTTAAGAAACTTCATAACGCTCACCTACACCTTCTCGGGGACGTACTTGCCCAAGAGGCCGGCAGGCTTGACGAGCAGGACGATGATCAGAACACCAAAGACGATGGAGTTGGCAAGGCTCGTGGAAATGTAAGCCTGCGCCATCGCTTCGATGATGCCGATGAGAATGCCACCGACAAAAGCGCCGGGGATGGAGCCGATGCCACCGAAGACAGCGGCGTCGAAGGCCTTGATGCCAGGCATGGCGCCCGTGGTGGGCTGCAGCACCGGCGAGTAGGAGCACAGCAGCACGCCGGCGATGGCGGCAAGGGCAGAGCCGATGGCAAACGTCATCGAAATGGTGCGGTTGACGTTGATGCCCATGAGCTGAGCGGCAGCCTTGTCCTCGGACACGGCGCGCATGGCCTTGCCCATCTTGGTCTTACCTGTAAAGAACATCAGGCCGGCCATGATAACCAGGCAGGCGACGATGGTGACGAGCGAGACGGCGCTTACGTTGAACTTGGCCAAGAACTCCGGCACCTGGAAGGTGACGAGCGAAGTGAAGTTCTTGGGCGTGGCGCCCCACAGAAGCTGCGCGGCGTTCTGCAGGAAGTAGGACACGCCGATAGCCGTGATCAGAACGGCCAGCGGGCCTGCTTGGCGCAGCGGCTTATAGGCCAGGCCCTCAATGAGAACACCGAGAACCGTGCAGGCCACGCAAGAGAGAACTACAGATGCCCAGCCCGGGAGGCCGAGATACGACGTGGCGCAGAACGAGACATAGGCACCGACCATGATGACATCGCCGTGAGCGAAGTTCAGCATCTTGGCGATACCGTAGACCATGGTGTAGCCCAACGCGATGATGGCGTAGACGCTGCCCATGGACAGGCCGTTGACCAGGTATTGGATAAAGACCGTCATGTTCCACATCCCCCTTTCGAATAGGTTTCCAGTTAATGTATGAAACAGGGACGTTACATCGTCCCTAGATACCAAGCAAGCAGGGAAGGCCAAAACCTCCCCTGCTTGGGATCAAAACCGCTCTATGTAAGGCGGCCAATTAGGCCTGTACGTACTTGCCGTCGGTAATGACGTACGCCGTCGGGTCCTTCTGGACCTGGCCCTTGTCGTTCCAGGAGAGCCTGCCAGTCAGACCGTCAACGGTAATGTTGCGCATAGCCTCGGGAAGCTTCTCGGCAACCTCGGTCGGGTCGGCGTCGGCACCCAGGCCGGCTTCCTTGAGGGCCTCGACCACCGCATGCACGCCGTCGTAGGCGTCGGCGGCAAACTGGTCCGGAGTCTCGCCATACTTATCCTTGTAGGCGTTGACGAAGTCGGCATTCTTCTCGTCATCGGCGGAGAATGGGGTCATGAGCAGCAGACCCTCGGCCAGAGAGGTGTCGAAACCTTCCACGCCCAGGATACCGTCCATACCGTCGCAGCCCATCATCTTGACGTCGTAGCCCATGTCCTTGGCGT
>CAUBQN010000035.1 GCA_958438125.1 uncultured Collinsella sp. | reverse complement strand
TAAGCTGGAATACGCATCTTGAGCAGATTCATTTGCAGTTGATGGGCGCCGTGCAGCTCGAGGTCGTGCAGCGGGTGTTGGCCGATCGCTTTGGCCTTTCGGTTTCGTTTGAGTCTAGCGGCATCCTCTATAAGGAGACTATTTCGCAGCCGGTCGAGGGCGTGGGTCACTTTGAGCCACTGCGCCACTATGCCGAGGTGCATCTGAGCCTGGAGCCGTTGCCAGCGGGTTCGGGCGTGCAGTTTGGCACCGTGGCCTCGACCGACGAGCTCGATCTTAACTGGCAGCGTTTGGCGCTCACCAACGCCATGGAGCGCGATCACCTGGGCGTGCTGACCGGCTCTCCCATCACCGATATTCGCATTACGCTCACGGGCGGTCGTGCGCATGCCAAGCACACCGAGGGCGGCGATTTTCGCCAGGCCACGTACCGCGCGATTCGCCAGGGCTTGATGCAGGCGCGTGAGGCCGGCGCGGCGGTGCTGTTGGAGCCGTGGTATCGCTTTGAGCTCGAGGTGCCGGGGGAGTGCGTGGGTCGGGCGCTCTCGGATGCCACGCGCATGGGTGCCGAGTACGAGCCGCCGACGATGGCGGGAGACCGGGCGAAGCTTGTGGGTCGCGTGCCGGCATCCGAGGTGCAGGATTACGCGCTGGAGGTGGCTGCCTACACGAGCGGTCGCGGGCATCTGTACCTGGAGTTCGCCGGCTATTCGGCTTGCCATGATGCCGAGCGCGTAATCGAGACGGCCGCCTATGAGCCAGAAGCCGATCTGCCCAACACGCCCGACTCGGTCTTTTGCTCTCACGGCGCTGGTTACACGGTCAAATGGTACGACGTCCCCGAGGCAGCCCACGTAAAGATCGATCCCGCCACCTTCCGCCCCTGGCGAGCAGCAGACGCCGAGTTTTTCGGCCACATGTGACAAAGGGACAGTTTCTTTGTCACATGCTATTGGTATAACTCGGTATAAGTTGGTATAACTATTACCAGGGTTTGCCAATCCGAGGAGGCCGACATGAATCCAAATCCCTTTAAGCCCACGGCTGGCAAGCGGCCTCCGATACTCATCGGTCGCGAGTCGGTCATCGAAGATTTTGAGGAAGGGCTCGATAACGGCGCCGGAGCGCCGGGTAGGCTCATGCTCATTACGGGAAACCGCGGCTGCGGCAAGACGGTTCTCCTGCGGGAGCTGCAGCGTTTAGCTAGCGAGCGCGGATGGGCGGTTGTCTCCGATTCCGCTTCGCTTGGCTTATGCGACCGCTTGGCCGACGCGCTTCGCTCGAATAAACCCGTTGTGACGTCAATGGAGTTCGGTCCGTCGTTTGGTCGGATGTCAGTCGAGGCGGCGCGGGCAAAGGGCGAGATGTTGCGAGGGCTGGTCAACGAGCGCCTTAAGAAGCTCGGTCAAGGCAAAGGCATACTGTTTGCGATTGACGAGGCGCAATCGGCGTCTATCGAGGAGCTGGCGGCCCTTGCCGTTCTCTATCAGCAGGTGCTCGGAGACCAGGATGCCACGGGCTTGCCCGATAGCGAGCAGCGCGGTCTTGCGCTGGTGTTCGCCGGCTTACCCAGTATGGTTGACGACCTGCTCGAAGAGCCGAGCGTGACGTTTTTGCGGCGTGCCCAGCAGCGTACGCTGGGGGCGATATCTTTGCCCAGGGTGCGTGATTCATATATCCAGACGGTCAAAGATGCTGGTCTTTACGTTGACGCGGAGACGGCGGACCTTGCGGCGCGCAAGAGCATGGGGCATCCCTATATGGTTCAGCTGGTGGGATATTACATGTGGCGGTCTGCTGTCCGGCGTAGCTCGCAGGTCATCGAAAGGCGCGATGTCGAGGATGGCCATGCGGATGCCGTCTCCGAGTTCTACGAAGCGGTCGACGCGCCTCTGTATTACGGGCTGCGCAGTCCACAGCGCCTCTTTATCGAGGCCATGGCGGTTGACGAGGGCAAACCGACGCGCATGGCGGATATCATTGAGCGCTGCGAGCGTACCCAGAGCTGGGCGAGTAAATATCGCGCAAGCCTGATTCGCGAGCGCGTCATCGAAGCTGCCGGATACGGCCTCGTCCGGTTTACCGTGCCCATGCTGGGCGCGTATATTCGCGATCGAGTTTTATGGCATGAGTAGGGTGATAAAGGTGACGGAACAGAAGATGAGCCCGCAGGCTATCGAGGTACGTGGCGCGCGCGTCCATAACCTTAAGGACATCGATATCGACATTCCGCTGGGAAAGCTCGTGGGTATTGCCGGCGTATCGGGTTCGGGCAAGAGTTCGCTGGCGCTGGGGGTTCTTTATGCTGAGGGCTCGCGTCGCTACTTGGAAGCACTCAGCACCTATACTCGACGTCGCCTAACGCAGGCCGAACACGCCCAGGTGGACGAGGTGCTGCACGTGCCGGCGGCGCTCGCATTGCATCAGCGCCCCAGCGTGCCGGGCGTGCGTTCCACCTTTGGCACCATGACCGAGCTCAACAACAGCCTGCGTCTGCTCTTTAGCCGCTGTGCCCATCACGTGTGCCCGCATTGCGGGGCGCGTGTGGAGCCGAGCCTTAACGTGGCTGCGGGCCTGTCGCTCACGTGCCCCGCATGCGGCCGCGAGTTCTACGCGCCGAGTGCCGAGGACCTTGCCTTTAACAGCGGCGGCGCGTGCCCTACCTGTGGCGGCACCGGTGTCATGCGTGAGGTGGACGAGGCGAGCCTGGTGCCCGACGAGTCAAAGACTATCAACGAGGGCGCAGTGCTTCCCTGGGGTACGCTCATGTGGGATCTGATGAAGCAGGTGGCCGGCGAGATGGGCGTGCGTACCGACGTGCCGTTTAACCAGCTCACGCCTCAAGAGCGCGATATCGTGTTCCACGGCCCGGCGGTTAAGAAGCACATTCTCTACGTTCCCAAAAACGGCGAGGGCGCCACGCCGCTCGACTTTACCTATTACAACGCCGTCTATACCGTCGAGAATGCGCTCGCCAAGGTTAAGGACGATAAGGGTTTAAAACGCGTTGCGCGCTTTTTGCGCGAGGGGCCATGCCGCGATTGCGGCGGCACGCGTCTCTCCGAGGCTGCGCGCCTGCCTCAGGTGCGCGGTATCAATTTGGCGCAGGCCGCGGCCATGACGCTAGGCGAGGCGATTGAGTGGGTGCGCGGGGTGCCCGCATCCTTGCCGGCCGAGATGCAGCCCATGGCGACGGATATCTGCGATTCATTTTTGAGCACGGCCCGCCGTCTGGTTGACCTGGGCCTCGATTACCTTTCACTCGACCGCGCCGGTGCCACGCTCTCCACGGGTGAGCGCCAGCGCGTCCAGCTCGCCCGTGTGGTGCGCAACCGATCGACGGGCGTGCTCTATGTACTGGACGAGCCCTCGATTGGCCTGCATCCGGCAAATGTCGACGGCCTGGTTGGTGTGATGCGCGACCTGGTAGGCGACGGCAACACCGTGGTCGTTGTCGACCACGATACGCGCGTACTGGCGGAGGCTGATTATCTGGTCGAGATGGGCCCCGTCGCCGGAGCAGGCGGCGGTAACGTGATCGCTGCCGGTACAGTAGACGAGGTCGAGCAATCGCGGGGCAGCCGCATCGCTCCGTTTCTGCGCGCAGAGCCCAAGCGCTTGCGTCCACAGGTGACTGACGACGAAATGTTCGACCAGGGCCACATCCGTATGGCAACCGATACCATCCATACTGTCAAACCGCTCGAAGTCGATATCCCGCGCGGCCGCCTTGTTGCGGTGACGGGCGTTTCGGGTTCGGGTAAGACGACGTTGGTGCTCGAGACGCTCATCCCGGCGCTTAAGGCGCAGGCAGCCGGCGAGCGCCTGCCGGGGCACGTGCGTTGGGTCGATGCCGAAGGCATTGCCCGCGCAAACCTGATTGACGCCACGCCTATCGGCGCCAACGTGCGCTCGACGGTGGCGACTTATGCCGACATCCATGACGAGCTGCGTCGTGCCTTTGCCCGTACGCCCGAGGCCAAGGCAGCTGGCTACAAGGCGGGTGCCTTTAGCTATAACACCGGCGCGTTGCGCTGCCCTACGTGCGACGGCACGGGCTCGATATCGCTCGACGTGCAGTTTTTGCCCGACGTCGAGATCGTCTGCCCGGCATGTCGCGGCTCGCGTTATGCAGACGCTGCTTCGCATATCCATCGCGAGGGCAAGGACGGGAGCCTACTTACGTTGCCGCAGCTCATGGACATGAGTGTGGACGAGGCCATCGACGCCACGCTGGGACTCAAGAAGGTTCAGACGCGTTTGCAGACCTTGCACGACCTGGGCCTGGGTTATCTCACGCTTGGCGAGCCCACACCGGCGCTTTCGGGCGGTGAGGCACAGCGCCTTAAGCTCGCGAGCGAGATGGGCCGCGTGCAGGATGATGCCGTATTCGTATTTGACGAGCCCACGATCGGCCTGCATCCGCTCGATGTTCAGGTGCTGTTGAACGTGTTTGACGGCCTCGTTGCCAAGGGCGCCACAGTTATCGTGATCGAACACGATCTCGACCTTATCCGTAACGCCGATTACGTAATCGACATGGGCCCAGGCGGTGGCGACGCCGGCGGGCAAATCGTCTGCGCCGGCACGCCGGGCGACATCGCGGCCTGCTCCAAGAGCATTACCGGTCGCTACCTATAGGCAATGTGACAAAGGGACTGCCTCTTTGTCACATTGATTTCTATTTCACGCATTGAGCCGCGAGATAGTCGCGGAAGAATGGCAATTCAAATGCGACGAGCCCTCGTCCTCGTTCTCCGATGATGCCGGCATCTATCATGCGGCGTCGGTAGCGGGAGACCTGCTGCGGCGAACGCTTAAGGCGCTCGATAAGGTCGGCGGTGGTGGACTCTTCCTCGTCATCGAGCATGGCGATGAGGAATCGCTTGTCCTCTGCCGTGAGTTCCCGATAGGTTGCCGCGAGGATTCGGTCGTCCATCTCGTCGCGCGCGATTTTGATTCCCAGGTCAAAGTCGCGTGACGAGATTTCCTTCGAATCGCTTGTGAGGTCCCAGGCACGGTAGCCTACGAGTTGCAATAGGAAGGGAAAACCAGAGATCGAGCGAACGGCTCGATCGATTCCCTCAGCATCTGCCAGGCGATCGTTTTCCTGGATTGTGCGAATCAAGGCCTCGCGCACGTCATAGTCGGCAATGCGGCCCAGATGATATTGTTGGGCGCGGCGAAGGAACGAGACCGTCTTGTGGTTCAGTAGCGTCGATACGTTGTTGGGAAGTCCCGCCATGAGCAGAGCGACGCGTTTCCCATCGGTCACAAAGTGCTGATACGTCGCTGCGAGCTGAATCATTTCGTCGAGTGTCGGGTCCACCTCGTCAACCGTGACGAGCAGACCGGTGCCCGCTTCGTTGAGCTGGTCGATAATGTCGCTCATGCGATAACGCCAGGTTGAGGCATCGTGAACGCGATTGACCTCGATGCTGCCGAGCGGTGCAATTCCGAGACCGGTGACTTCGAAGTTGTGAGACGGGTCGATAAGATGGCCGGCAGCACGTTTCGCCCCGAACTCGATTTCCTCAAGCATTCCCGGGAGCGCGGTCGTCTTTACGGCTATCCAGCCGTGGGATTCCGCCATTGTCGCGAGCGACGACATGAGAGCGGTTTTACCGGTTCCACGCGCGCCTGAGAAGATCGAGGTCAATTCTGGGCGCCTGCGCTGGCTCAAGAAGGCGCGGTCCAAATCCCGAATAATCTGTTGTCTGCCAGCGAGATGGGCAGGAACCTCACCAAAACTGGGGGTAAACGGGTTCTCGAGATATTTCACACGGCTCTCCTTTCACACCGCCGTTTAACTTCATTTTACTTTAGTTAATTCTGATTAAAAGTGAGGGCCTATATCTAGAGCATCAATTAGGCGTGTGTGCCATCGACGTGGCGCTCGAATGTGACAAAGGGACAGTTCCTTTGTCACATTCCCGGAAAGCCTGTTTGGCGCAGGGCCTCGTAGAGGACGATGGCGGCGCTGTTGGAGAGGTTGAGTGCGCTGATGCGGTAGTCGTCCGGGTCGACGAAGTTACCGCAGATGTCCTGTTGAAGGATGGCCTCGTGGCTGTCCTCGGTATGCCCCAGCGATTCCTCGTGAGCTTCCCATGCCTCGGCGTTATCGAGTGAGTCGCAATCGCGCAGCATGGGGATGCGCTCGCAACGCTCGGGCGCCGCGGCAAGCAGTGGCTCGGGAATGCCCGAGCTCTCGCTGCCAAAGACCAAATAGTCACCGTCACGGTAGGTGCTTTGCGCATAGGTGCGGCGTGCCTTTTTGGTCAGCAGGTGCAGGCGACCATCGGCGGGGGAGAGGCCGTTGCGCGCAAGGAAATCCTCCCAGCTGGCATAGGTCGTCACGTCCAAGTTTTGCCAGTAGCCCAGTCCGGCGCGACGCACCGTCTTGTCGTCGAGCGAAAACCCCAGCGGCTCCACCAGATGCAGGCGGGCGCTGGTAACCACGCAGGTGCGGCCGATATTGCCCGTATTGGCCGGAATCTCGGGCGCATGCAGCACAATGTTGAACATGAATCTCCTTGGCTCAGAACGAAAAACCACCACGAAGGGCACCTTCGTGGTGGTTTGGCGGTTGCGTAGGCGGAAAAATGCCCGCTTGGATAAACCTAGGCGCGGTGCCAGTCGGTCAGGCAGGCATCGAGGGAGGCGATGAGCGCATCCTTGTCCATGTGACGGCCGATGATGCACAGGCTCGTCATACGGTCGCCCGTCTCGTCGTCCCAAATCTGCATGATCTCGGGGTTCTCGTCGATGATCTTCTGCTTCTCGCCCTCGGGCGCGGAGTCAACGAACAGACCGTTCTCCATCAGGCGCATCTGGTGGCCGGCCTGCTCAAACATGTAGCACATGTCCGGATCGCCGGTCTGCCACAGCGGACCCTTGACGCGAATGACCTCGTCGGGCCACTCCTGCTCAACAAAATCGGTGAACTTCTGCAGGTCAAACGGCTTGCGGCGCGAGTAAACAAAGGTCTCGATGTCGTACTCGAGCACCTCGGGGTCATCGTGCTCCTCGGGATGCTCCATGGCATCGATCCAGGCGGCGGAGTTGTAGGCGCGCATAAAGTCAAAGCGGTCGGTGTCGAGCAGCTCCTCCATAGGAACCTCTCCGTTTTGGGCCTCGACGATCACGGCGTCCTTCTGCAGGCTGCGCACGATGGCCTTGAGCTCGGCGATCTGCTCAGGGCTCACGGTATCGGTCTTGTTGAGGATCAGCGTGGAGCAGAACTCGATCTGCTGGATGAGCAGGCTCTCGATGTCGTCCTCGTCGATATCCTCAGCCAGCAGGTCGCGACCGCCGTTGAACTCGTCGTACATGCGGGCACAGTCGACCACGGCCACGATGTTGTCGAGCGCGAGCTTAGGCTCGCCGCCCACCTTGGCCTCGTCGCAGAAGCTCGAGATGGTGTAGGCGATGGGGATGGGCTCGCAAATGCCCGAGGCCTCGATGATGATGTAATCGAAGTTGCCCGAATCGGCGATGCCCTGCAGCTGGTTGGCCAGGTCATCCGAAAGCGTGCAGCAGATGCAGCCGTTGGTGAGCGGGATGAGGTCGTCGGTCTCGGAAAGGCCGCCGTCGGCGATGAGGCTGGCGTCCACATTGATCTCGCCGATATCGTTGACGATTACGGCGGCGCGGATACCGCCGTCGTTAGCGAGGATGTGGTTGAGCAGCGTGGTCTTGCCGGCACCGAGGTATCCGGTAAGCATGATGATTTTCACGGGTTTGTTGGGCATGTGCCCTCCTTTGTTAGACATGGCTTACAGTTGAATCATATGCCAAACGCCTGCTCTTATACCCACGCGCTGGCAAATAACACAGGCTACTCCCAGGCTCCCCATACATCGGGGCAATAACCGACGGTGGCCTTTTTGCCGTTACGCACGATGGGCTCGGCTAGAACCTGCTGGTTCTCGAGCAACTTGTCGAAGCGCTGGCTGGGGGTGAGGTGCTGGATGAGCGCGAGCGTCTCCTCGTCCTTGGCCTTGGGGTTGAGCAGCTTGTCGATACCGCCGACCGCCTGCATCACGCTCGTGAGTTCGCCCTTGCTCATCTCCTTTTCCTTAAGGTCGATAAACTGCACCTTAATGCGGCGCTCTTTGAAGAAGCGCTGTGCTTTCTTGGTATCGAAAGACTTTTTGGTGCCAAAAATTTGCACGTTCATGTATTTGTTCCGCCGTTCTACCTGATGAAGTTGGTGCGCTCGCGATCGGCTTCGGGGGCTTCGATACCGGCGGCCTGTCCTGCCTCGATACAATGCAGGAGCCAGGCCATGTTCTTGCCGATGTTGCGCATGGTGGCCAGGCCCTCGGCGTCCTGGGCGGCCTCGCCCGGCATGGCGCCAAACACGTTGTTCCAGTACGTGGAAGCAACCACGGGCATCTGGTTGATGGTGAAGTACTTATTGAGCACGTCGAAGGTGGTCGACGTGCCGCCGCGACGGGCAACGGCGACGGCAGCGCCGGGTTTGTGCTCAAAGGCATGCCCGCCTGCATAGAAGGCGCGATCGAGAGCCGAGAGGATGCGCCCGCTGGGGTGCGCATAGTAGACAGGTGAGCCAAAGACAAAGCCATCTGCCTGCTCGGCGGCAGCGATCAGCTCGCTCACCACGTCATCGTCAAAGGTGCAGCGACCGCCGAGCTTGCCGCACTGGCCGCAACCGATGCAATCGCGAATGGGCTTGGCGCCCAGCTGAAACACCTCGGTATCAATGCCTTCGGCATTGAGTTGCTCGGCGACCTCGGCGAGTGCGCGGGCGGTGTTGCCGTTTGCCTTGGGGCTGCCATTGACCAAAAGAACCTTCATCACAAACTCCCTCTGCTGTCGGTGACTTCTGTAGAGGATTATCGCACGATGGGGGAGGCGGTGTGGGCGCGGTGCTAATCCAGTTTGGTACCTGGCACCTGCACGGCTTTCCCGAGCAACGCTTTGAGCTCGTTCAAAATCGAAACGGGCTGACGGTCGACGCCGTCCAGATGGAGCGTGGCCACGCGAATGGGCGGCTGATATTCAAATGGGCCAAAGAGCACGGGCGAACCCAGGAACCGCTCGATTTCCTCTGCAATCGCATCGGTTTCTTCGGGATCAAAGTCGTCGAAAAGAGCCACGAACATCGGCCCCGTCGAGCGGAACATACGACCCTTACCGCGCGAGCATTCCACCAGACAGGCGGCACATTCTGCCAAAACGCGGTCGCCCGCATCAAAGCCAAAGCGGGCATTGACCTGAGCGATATCGTCGATTTTGATGGCGATCAAACCAGCCTTGCGCGCCACGCGACGCATTTCGCCAATGGCGTTGACCAGGGCGTGAATATCGCCCAAGCCGGTCACGGAATCGGTCGTATCTGCCAAGCTTCGGTTGACGATAATGCCCACATACATGCCGGGCTCGGTATCGGTGCCGTCCAAGCGGTAGCCCGTGCAGTCGCAAAGCACGTATTTTCCGGTGGCATCCATCACGCGATACTGCATGTAGTGGAAGTGCCACGTGCCGTTTATCACCATGTCGAGCTCGACACGTACGTTGTCGCGGTCCTCGGGATGAACGCGGGCGAGCCACATGTCGAGTGAGTTAAAAGGGTGCTGGGAGGGCAGGTCAAAATCGCGCACGGCGTTAACCGACCATTGCGATTCTCCCGTATCGAGATTGAGGATAAACGGATAGCGCGTCTCGGAGCTCATGGAGATCGCTTGGAACACCCGGTCGTTGCAGGGAAGCTGATCGACGATTGGGCGTTGCGGCGCGTCATCGTCTTTCGGTTGCTGCACACGATGCATAAGCTTATAGCGATACATCTTGCGATCGGCATCCATCGTCATCTGGCGACGCGTGTCGCCAGCAAGTGGATCGACGCGCGAGCAGCCAAAGCTAAAGCTGCCGATCATGGGCGCCTTGCCACCTGAGCTCGCCTCGATCAGCCCGGCACGTACCTGCTCCAAGCGCTGCTCGAGTTCAATCTCGTTTGCGGAGAGCGAGATGAGCACAAACTCGTCTCCACCGATACGGAACAGCATCTCATCGTGCTCCATGGTTTCGGAGAGCGTGCGGCAGATGCTCAGAATATAGCGATTGCCTTCGGCGTGGCCAAACCTATCATTGCAATGCTTGAGATGGTCGATGTCAATATAGGCGCAGGTGAAGGGGTCGCCTTTGCGCCAGAGTTGCTCGACGTGACGGTCGAATCCGTTGCGGTTGCCCAAGTTGGTGAGCGGATCGATATAGGCGTTGCGCTCAAGCAGCCGGCGCTCTTGTTGCAGGATGGCATGCGTCTTTTGCAGTTGCTCGCCAACGGCGCGTAGCCCAGCAGGCAGCGCGGCAACATCGAGTTCGGCGGTCGAGACGCCGTTCGCAAGTCGCTGAAGATAGGCAATAATCGATTGCTCGCCCAGGCGATACGACTCGTTCATGATGGATAACCTCCTTGGGCGGAACAACGGTTTGTATCATATCCCCAATTCGGTTTGAATTGGGGATATAAGTTAGCTAATGGAGACAAATATCCCCTTCGACGGTGGCGTTTTGCGCGCGAGCGTATCAGTTGCTATTGCCACCATCGAGCAATGCCTCAAAATCCTTCGCCTGCATGGGGCGGTAGTAGAGGAAGCCCTGAGCGTAGCGGGCGCCCATTTGTCGTAGCATGTTCGCCTGCCCATTTGTCTCGACGCCTTCGACCACGACGGGCAGATGGAGCGACTGCGCCATTTCGAGCATCGATGAAATGATTTGCGTGCTGCGGCCTTGATCGCGGTCGGTGGGCACAAAGGTGCGGTCGAGCTTGATGACGTCGACGTTGACGTTCTTGAGCATCGCGAGCGTGGACTGGCCGGTGCCAAAATCGTCCATGTAGGTCGAGAAGCCACGGGTGTGCAGATCCGCGGTCAGCTTATCCACGGCCTCGGACTCTCCGGTATAGGCGGTCTCGGTGATCTCGATGTGCATGAGTTCGGGCGGCAGGTTGTACTGGGCGGCGAGCGACCCCATATGCTCGGCGACATCGCAGGCAAGAATGTCTACGCGCGACACATTGAGGGAAATCGGAACCACGCGAAGTCCTCGATTGAGGCGCTCGCGGAGCCACATGGCGACGCCCTGCCAAACATATTTGTCGAGCGTCACTACAAAGCCGCTTTCCTCGAGTGCGGGGATAAACGTTGCGGGCGAAATGAGAGAGCCGTCCTTGTTAATCCAGCGGGTGAGTGCTTCGGCGCCAATAATCTCGCCGGTTTCCATATCGACCTGGGGCTGAAGATAGTACGTGATGCGACCATTTGACAGCGCGTACTGGAATTCGGTCAGCGTGCGGTTGAACACGATTTCGCGCTTGTACTCCTCGGGGCAAAAAATGGCAATGCGCTCCTTAAAGTCGTTTTTTGCGCGCCGATTGGTAAACATGGCCTTTGCCTGCGCATCGATGGTGATCTCCTCATTGGAATCGATGGGGTAAACGCCCATGGACGGCCAAAAACCTACGCCGCCATCATACCTGGCTACTGCCTCGCGAACGCGGTTGTAGATTTGATGGACGGTGATGTGCTTAAAGGGGATGAGTACGCAAAAGTCATCTTGGCCCCAGTACCCTGCGACGCCCATGTCGGCATTCTCGATGTCCTTGAGGACCGTGCCCACATCGGCAAGCAGGCGGTCGCCTTCGGCCTGTCCATACCATTCGTTAAACAGGCGCATGTGGCCCATGTCGACCGTGGCGATGCACCAGGCGCCGTCGCGTCTTGCCTCGAGAAAAGCGTTGGCGCGCCGCATAAACTCGCTGGGTCGATAGAGACCCGTGAGCGAGTCGATACGTTCGGCGATGGCGCTTTTGCGCTCAGCCTCGGGTATGGGGAGGCTGTCGTTGGGAACAAGCCCGCCGGCCGTGCGAAGGCGACGGTCGAGTTCGCCTAAAACGGCGGTCGCCTGATGGGTTAAGTGCTCGTAAAAGGCCGGGACGACAAGGCAGACGGGAGTAATGGTGTCGCCTGCGATTCGAACAGGAGCGAAAACGGCCTCTTTAAGGTGGCGGGTCAGTTGCTCGAATGCCTCGTGGTCTAGGTCGTTGCTGAGCACGACGAACTGAACGCTTCGTGAACGGTAGACCCGGCTCCTGCCGCGAGTGATCGACAGCATACGGCCTGCGTATTCGGCAAGCATGTTGTCGACGGCCTCGGCCCCGTAGAGCTCGTTGAGCTTTGTCGTGCCACGAACGCGCACCGCTATAAGCCCTGTCTCGCAACGATCGCGGCGGCAGGCGTCGATGGCGTTGGCCAGCATGCGCTGCGTTCCGAGGCCTGTGGCGGCGTCGACGGTTTCGGCAAGTGAGTGGTTGACGAGCTCGCCGACATAGAGCGAGGGGACATTTCCGTCGCCGTCGATACGAAACCCGCGAGCACGGCAAAGGACGTAGTCGCCGACGGCGTTGCGCACACGATACTGCATGACGCGACGGTGCTTGGTGCCGTTGTAGACTTGGTCGATGTCGTTGATGCAGGCCTCAAGGTCGTCGGGATGGACGCGCGTTTTCCAGTAATCGCGACAGTTGTCTATGTGCTCCGAGGGAAGGCCAAGATCGCGCAAGGCACCTTGTGACCAAAGGGTGCGATGTTTGTCCAAGTTCTCGATAAAGAAATATCGGCCCTCATTGAGCATCGAAAAGGCGTCAAAAATTCGATCGCTTATTTCGAAGTCGTCGGCGTGAACTTGCGTGATATTGCGTCGATCGAGGTGCATGGCATGACGTAGCTTGTAGTCGTACATGCGATGGTCGGCATCGAGCGTCATGCGATTGGAAGCTTCGCCCAGGGCGGGGTCGGCATGTGACACTCCGTAGCTAAACGAGTGGGGCATCTCGGAATCGTTGTTTTTGAGCAGAACCGTTCGGCAGTGTTTCAGACGTTCGGCGAGGTCGTCCTCGGTTGCAATCGTAGATAGGATGGCAAACTCGTCGCCGCCTATGCGAAACGCCGCTTCGCCCACCTTCATATACAGATTAAGATAGAGACTTACCTGCAAGATATAGCGGTTGCCCTCGTCATGGCCAAAGACGTCGTTGCAGTGCTTGAGATTGTCGATATCGATGAACGCCATGGTAACGGGGGCGTCCTGCTCCCAGAGTTCTTCGAGGGAGCGGGCAAAGCCGCCGCGGTTACCAAGCCCGGTAAGCTGGTCGGTAAAGGCGGTCCTGATCAGATCGTCTTGACGTTCGAGAAGGTCGCGGACGGTCTTTTCGAGCGTTTCGGTGTAATTGCTGACAGTTTCCATGTTCTAAGTGGCTTTCTGAGGTCGGGGCGGATTGCGTCGGGCGAGCTCGTTGTGTACACGCGTCGTTGCTCAGCGCTTTGCATGTATCCAGGCCCCCGCCTTGCCGCGTTGTTGAGTTAATTTGCCGGCTAATGTTCGCTGTTGATAACAGCTGAGTAGTGTAAACAATAGTGCACAATTATATATGGGTGCACATGCTGTGGGCGGCTATTGTTCGACAGGCGGTAGCGCGACGATGCGATGTTCGATAAAAATGCGACTGGGACGATATATGTTGACGGGTATACTTGTCCCGTTTGAATTTGTGGGGACGGAGATGGTCGCATGGCACAGTCAAATACGACGCGCACGGTGGGGCTGGCACTCGAGGGAGGCGGCTACCGCGGTATGTATACGGCGGGCGTGCTCGACGTTTGGATGGAGCACGGCTTAACTTGCGACCATATGGTGGGTGTCTCGGCGGGCGCGGCGTTTGGCTACAACTTTAAAT
>CAUBQN010000034.1 GCA_958438125.1 uncultured Collinsella sp. | reverse complement strand
CTCCCTTCTCCTACACGCCGACGACCACGAAGACAAACGCCAGAACGGCGATGCCAACGACGGCCCAGGTCTGATTACCGAGTACCTTAAAACGCGAGCGCGAGCAGGAGTTCTCGATCACGCCGCATACGACAAAGTCGACCAGGCACTTCACCAGGAAGATGACGGCGCCCAGAACGGCGGCGGCCCCCACGGTCGCGGGCTCGCCCCAGGGGACGAAGATCGCGCAGAACCAAGCGACGACCAGGACCTGTTTCATGGACATGGCAAGCTTGGCCATGGCAAGCGACGGGCCGGAAAGCTCGGCGAGCGGACCTTCCTGAAGCTCCTGCTCGGCCTCGGCCTGATCAAAGGGCAGCTTGCCGAGTTCCATGTAGCAGGCAATCGCAAAGGCGATGCCGGCGAGGATCACGGCGACCGGCGCGTCGATGGCGCCCGTCATGATGTGCTGACCCATGGTGGCGATGTCGGTGGAGCCGCAAACCAGGGCGGCGGCAAACAAGGCCAGCAGCATGGACGGCTCGATGAGCACGCTCATGAGCAGCTCGCGGACGCCGCCGATACCGGCGTAGGCGTTGGACGAATCCACACCGCAGAGGGCGAAGAAGAAGCGGGCGAGCGCCAGGCTGTACATGATGGTGATGGCGTCACCAAAGACCGGGATGGGGCTTTGTGCCGTAAAGAGCGGCAAACCCATCGCGAGCATAAAGGCGACGGCGAAGAACAGCGGCGGCATGATGCGCAGCGCAAAGCTCGCATCCTCGCTCTGGGACTCGGGGCGCGCAAAGAGCTTGGCCAGGTCGCGGTAGTCCTGCATGATGCTGGGGCCGCGACGGTTGTGCATCTTGGCGCGGATCACGCGGCCGAGACCGGAGAAGAACGGTGCGACGGCCATGACGACCACGCCCTGCAGAACGGCAAGTACGATGTTGTTCATGCTCTCCCCTCCTTAACCCATTTGCACGGCGAGCACGAGGAACACCACGAGTGCCGCGACGATGTAGCAGATATAGATGCTGTAGTTGCCGCCCTCGAGCTTAGTCGCGAGGTCGGCGAGCTTCTCGACACCCTTATGCGGGGCATCGACGAGAACCTTGTCGGGTACGGGCTCCACAGCCTCGGCCACACCGGTGAGCTTCTGGAAGAAGTGCGCGATGGACCAGCAGACGGCCGTGCAGCGGTCGCGCAGCGTGTAGAGCGGCTGCATAAACCAGGACACCTCGGAGGCAAAGGTCGTGGCCACGACGGGCATATGCTCGTTGGGAGCATAGCCGCATGCCCACGGCTGGGACTTCTGCACCTTGCCGACGGTCTTGAGCTTGCGATAACCGCAGGCAAGGCCGACGAGCACCACGAGCGCAATGGCGATCGCGGGCGTGGAGGTGGCAGCGCCGGAGTACTGGTTCATGAGCTCCATGCCCTCGGCGGCAAACACGCCACCGTACGGATGCAGCACGGACGCGGCGACATCGACCAGCACGGGAGCGATCACGGGAGCGCCAATGCCCAGCACGACGCAGATGGCCGCGAGCAGGCCCTGCGCAAACACCATGGGGGCGGGAACCTCCTTGGCATTGGCCGCGGCCTCGGAGCGGGGCGCGGAGGCAAAGGAGACGCCATAGGCCTTGACGAAGCACGTGACAGCCAGCGCGCCGGTAATGGCAAGCGCGACGGCAGCGAACACGGCCACGATCATAACGGCCTTGTCGCCCTGCATGGCGGCGTTAAACAGCGACTGGTAGGTAAACCACTCGGACACAAAGCCGTTGAAGGGCGGGATGGCCGAGATGGCAAGCGCGCCAACGAGGAAGCAGATGGCCGTTGCCGGCATACGACGGAACAGGCCGCCCATCTTCTCCATATTGCGCGTACCCGTGGAGTACAGCAGCGCACCGGCGCCCAAGAACAGCTCGCCCTTAAACATCGCGTGGTTAAACGTGTGGTAGAGGGCGGCCATCAGAGCCAGGACGGCGATGCCGACAGAGTTGAGCGCCATGGCGGCCATGGAAGCGCCGACGCCGAGCAGAATGATGCCGATGTTCTCGACGGAGTGATAGGCCAGCAGGCGCTTGATGTCATGCTCCTGCAGGGCGAAGGCCACGCCGAGGACAGACGAGATCGCACCGAAGACCATGACCATAAGGCCCCACCAGACCTGAACGCCCGAGGCGGAGAGCAGATCGAGGCCAACCTTGAGGATACCGAAGATACCGATCTTGATCATGCCGCCGGACATGAGGGCCGACACGTTGGACGGCGCCTCGGGATGTGCCTTGGGCAGCCAGCCGTGCAGCGGGATGATACCGGCCTTGGCGCCAAAGCCAAAGAAGGCGAGCACGAAGCACACGGATGCGACCGCGGGGCTAAACTGCGTGGCGCGGAAATCCGCAAAGGCAAACGAGCCACCGGCGAAGTTGGTCATGGTGAGGAAGCTCGCCATGATGAGCACAAAGCCCACATGCGCGATCACAAAGTAGAGCCAACCGCCGTGGATGGAGTTCTCGTTCTCCTCGATCACGACCAGGAAGTACGAGGTCAGCGACA
This sequence comes from uncultured Collinsella sp., assembly GCA_958438125.1. Classification (GTDB taxonomy): domain Bacteria; phylum Actinomycetota; class Coriobacteriia; order Coriobacteriales; family Coriobacteriaceae; genus Collinsella. Next base: position 11,270 of record CAUBQN010000034.1, on the reverse strand, counting down.
TGAGCTCAAAGGCGACCAGGAACCAAAACACGTTGTCGGCGGTGATGACGAGCATCATGGACGCCACGAAGGTGTTAAAGAAGAAGCCGGCGCGGCCCTTTTTGCCCGGGTACTCATCAAAGTAGTTGAGGCCGTAGATCGAACCGGCAAACGCGAGCACCGAGATGAGTGCCACGAACAGGCCGGACAGCTGATTGAGCAGCAGCTGGAAATGGGCAAACGGGAAAAACACGATGGTGTCGACCGACGTGACATCGCCCAGCACGGCCTGGATACCGGCCACAAACGAAAGCACCGCGGCGACGGCGCCGATAAGGCAGCCGGCGGTCTTGGCGGCGTTATCGGCCTTGATCAGCAGAACCGAGGCGAGCGCACCGATGCACGAGACGGCAAGCGATGCGATAAGCAGCGTCATGCTATCCATTGTTTACGCTCCCTTCTGCTTTCTCGGACAGGCCCTGGGCCACAGCGGTAACGTCGACGACCGGACCGTTTTCGATCGAGCGCAGGCGCTTGGCCTCGTCGAGCTCGCGATCGGCCGCGCCGCCCATGACGGTCAGCGCCTTGGTGGGGCACGCCGCCACACAATGCGGGCCGTCCGGATCGAAGGCGCACAGGTCGCACTTGACAGCGCAGGTGTACTGGCCGGGAGCCCACGTAAGCAGGCTGCTCAGGGACTTAGGATACGAAGGCGTCGGGTCGCACATGCCTGCGACACCGGCGATAGACGTGCCATCGGGATGGATGGCTCCGAAGGGGCACGCGATGGCGCACAGCCTGCACCCGATGCACTCCTGCTCCTTGACGTGGATGCGATCGCCATCGTGCTCGATGGCATTCACCGGGCAAACCTCGGCGCAGGGGGCACCCTCGCAATGGTGGCAGGCAAGGGCGGCCGAAATACCGCCGGTCTTCACGAGCGCCAGGCGCGGCGTATCCTGAAGACCCTGCATCCGGTGGGCGTCGGCACAGGCGGACTGGCATGTTCCGCAGCCGATGCACCTCTCCGGGTTGATGTCGATGAAGCGGTTCATCCCCACTTCCTTTCAAAATAACGGGCCGGGCTCCCGAACGTACGGGACGCCCGGCCCAAAAAGCCAACGAGAACGGGACTACACGATTTGATTCACGTGTGCCTCGTCGTCGAACTTGGCGGCGCCGGGCTCAACGTCCTGAGGAGCGGCGGCGTCAACCAGAGCCTGCTTGAGCTCGGTGTACTGACGCTCCACCTCGCCCTCGGCCCAGACCTGGTCGGCGATAGCGTCGACCTGGCAGGCGGAGAACTTGTCCTCGGGCGTATGCGAGACCGGGTCGACCTTGTGCATGGTCAGCTCGTTGCACTTGCCGATCCACCACTGGTAGGTCATGTAGACCGTGCCCTTGTTGATACGGTCGCTCACGTCGGCGCGGCTGTATACCTGGCCGCGGCGGCTGTGGATCGAGACGATGTCGCCGTTCTTGATGCCGCGCGCCTGGGCGTCCGCGGGATTCATACGGACAAAACCGGGCTCGTCGGCGAGCAGCGCCAGCGTCTTGCAGTTACCGGTCATCGAGCGGCAGCTGTAGTGGCCGACCTCGCGGACGGTGCACAGGATGAGCGGGTACTCATCATCGGGAAGCTCGGAGGGCGCCTCCCAGTCGTGCGCCATCAGGTTGGCGCGGCCGTCCTTGGTGGTGAACTTGCCACCAGCGAACATGTCGGGCGTACCGTGGTCGTTCACATCAGTGCTCTTGACCGGCCACTGGGCGTAACCGCCCTCGGGAGCCATCTTCTCGTAAGTCGCGCCCACAAAGTTGGGGCACAGGCTAATGCACTCGTTCCAGATCTGCTCGGTGTTGTCATAGTGCATGGGGTAGCCCATACGCGTAGACAGGTCCGCGAAGATCTCCCAGTCGTGGCGGCACTCGCCCTTGGGCGGAACGGCCGCGTCAAAGTGCTGGAAGCTACGGTCAGACGCGGTAAAGACACCCTCGTGCTCGCCCCAAGAGGTGGCAGGCAGGATGACGTCGGCGAGCATAGTCGTCTGCGTCATAAAGATGTCCTGGCAGATGAACAGATCCAGCTCGGAGAGCGTCTTGCGCATACCGGCCGAATCGGGCTCGGTCTGCACCGGGTCCTCACCGTAGTTGTAGAAGCAGTGCACCTTGCCCTCGTCGACCAGGTGGCCCAGGTCGGTGAGCTTGTAGCCCTCCTCGAGCGGGAGCTTTTCCTCGGGCACGCCCCAAGCCTTGGCAAACTTGGCACGCACAGCCGGGTCGGTGACTTTCTGGTAGCCAGGGTACAGGTTGGGCAGCATGCCCATATCGCAGGAGCCCTGGACGTTGTTCTGACCGCGCACGGGCGCGAGGCCGGAATTGGGTTTGCCGATCTGGCCGGCAACGCAGGCGATGGAGGCGATGGTGTGCACCGTCTTCAGGTTCTGCTTCTGCTGGCATACGCCCATGCCCCAGCCAATGATGGCAGAGGGCTTCGCCGTGGCGTACATCTCGGCAGCTTGGTGGATCAACGCGGGCTCGACACCCGTGATGTCCTGTACAGATTCGGGAGTGTAGTTCTTGATGGTCTCCCACCACTCGTCAAAGCCGTTCGTGTGCTCGGCGACGAATTCCTTGTCGTAGAGGCCATCGTTGACCAGACAGTTGGCAAAGGCGTTGAGGAACGCAACGTTGCAACCGTTCTTGATCGGAAGGTAGAGATCGGCGATACGCGCGGTTTCGATATGGCGCGGGTCGGCGACGATGATCTTGCAACCCTTTTCTTTGGCTCGCACGATACGCCTTGCGACGATGGGGTGCGAATCGGCAGGGTTATAGCCGAAGAGGAAAATGCAGCCCGCATCCTCCATACCGGGGATGGAGCATGACATGCAACCTGAACCAACCGTGTCCATCAGACCGAGGACAGTAGGGCCGTGTCAAGTACGGGCGCAGTTGTCCACGCTGTGGGTGCCGATGCACGCACGCGTAAACTTCTGCATGACGTAGTTCGCCTCATTGCCGCCGCCTCGCGAAGAGCCAGTGGTCATGACAGCGTTAGGACCATATTCGTCAATTATGGCCTGCATCTTAGATGCGGTGAAATCCAGTGCCTCGTCCCAGCTTACGCGCTCAAGATCCGCGCCCTTGGTGCGGCGGATCATCGGGTGCAGTACGCGAGGAGTCAAGATCTTGGTGTCGTTGATGAAGTCGTAGCCGCTCATGCCCTTAAGGCACAGCTCGCTCTGGTTGGTGATGCCGTTGAGCGGTTCGGTACCCACGACCTGGCCGTTTTGGACCAGGAGGTTAAACTGGCAACCGGCGCCGCAGTACGGGCAGATCACTTTATGCTTCTCCATGACACCCTCCTTCCTTTTTCTGCTACCGAATACTCGGTTCTTATTTGACAATCATTGGGCCTGTTTGGCCGTCCGCTTACGCCTCGTTTTCGATGGTGGCGCGGGCACGCTCGGCAGTCAGCTCCGCCAGGCGCTCCTCGTCTACCAGGGTGAGGCCCTTGGTCGGACAAGCCTCGGCACACGCCGGGCCGCCGGGACGGTCCACGCACAGGTCGCACTTGAGCACGAAGCTCTTTGTCTGCGAACCCACGCGCACGTCGCCCATCAAGACGGGGACCTGCGTAGTCGCCACGCTCACGGCGCCAAAGGGGCAGGCCATGACGCAGCTCTTACAGCCGATGCAGTTGTCCTCGTTGACGCCGATGCGATGGTTCTTTGGATCAAAGAACAAGGCGCCCGTAGGGCAGGCCTTGGCGCACGGGGCATCCTCGCAGTGATGGCAAGCCACCGGTGCGGAGATCTCATACGTACGCGTCACGCGCAGGCGCGGCGCGGCGATGTTGCCGGGGATATCGTGTGCCTCGATGCACGCCGCCATACAGGTTTGGCACCCAATGCAGCGCGAGGAATCGGCTACGACTCGTTTATTGCCCATGTTGTTCACTCCCTCCTGAATCCCATGCCGGAGAGACCCTGTCGACGTTGCCCCAAGCCGCCCGTGGCCTGGCGTCGGCGTATCGAATGCATGCGGCGAAACAGGCACTCGGTAGAATTTCTCCAACGGTATACAGGTTGAATATACGCAGTTGCAGGGGGCAAACTTGAGCATAGGCCCTGCAATACGGGTGTATTGCAGGGGTTTTGGCAGGTTGGAATTATTCTCTAGAAGCTATAAAGGTGAGTGTATTACATGCGTACATCCAAGGGAGATTTCACGCTCGTTTATAAAGGACGTAATACGTTTGTGATAAATTTCGCGCTCATTAACTTGAGTACAATAAAGTAGTGGTTATAAGATTGGTTATTATCAGCTAATGCTGTATTTGACCATTCATATTGCATGCTCATTAAGGGGGCCAGTGATGTCATCGACGCAAAAACGAGCCATCCTGCAGGTGCGCATTCGCGAAGAGGACAAGCAGCATGCCGAGCGCCTCTACGACGCCATGGGCGCATCGCTCGCCGAGGCCGTGCGCCTTTTTGTCGCGCAGAGCATTTTGATGCGCAAGCTCCCCTTTCAGCCGGTCGCTGTGCGCTCAAAGGACGGCACCTCCGCCTATGGATCGCTCAAAGCCTATGGGGACCCCAATCGCCGCTCCGAGGAGCGCAATGCCTGGATTGAGTATCTTGCCACAGAAAGCGACGATTCGATTTTGGGTCCCGAGGAAGTAGATATCCATGAGTAGCACCATCATCGACGAGACCGTCATCCTGCGCTACCTGCTTGACGACGACGAAGTTCTGTCCCCGCGCGCCGCCAAGGTCATCGCCACGCGCACCGCTCGCGTCTACCCCGAAATCATCACGCGTGTCGTGGTCACGCTGCGCGACGTCTATAAGGTTCCCCGCGTTGAGATTGCTACGGCCATGAGAAGGCTGCTCGATGACGTCATGGTCGACGAGCCCACCGTTGTCGCCCTTGCCATCAAACTCTTTGGCAAGACCCATATGGACTTTACCGACTGCCTCCTCGCAGCCCGAACCGCCATCTACAACGATGATGTCGTGAGCTTTGGCAAGCCCATCATCCAAGGCATGACCGATTACCGCCGCCAGCGCCAAACCACAGCCGAAGCTCGCAGCCGCAGCACCGACGCCCGCAGCCGCAGCACCGACGCCCGCAGCCGCAGCACCGACTCCACCATCGACAAGCTCCGCCACCACGGTCGCCACTAACCGACAGGCAACGGCATCGCCCGCCCCTCAGCCCCATCCCTTTAATAAGTTGCGGTGAAATACGGACTGTTGAGGCCTTTAAAGGCATGAAACAGTCCGTATTTCACCGCAACTTATTGAAGGTTGACTGCGAACGATTTCGCTATCGGGGGCCGGCGTAGGGTTTTGTTGTCGGAATACCGTAACCGCGCATCATGGCGCCGAACGATTCTACATCGTAGGTGTCCGAGAGTTTGAAATGAATGACATTGTGGCCCATGGCGCGAAGGTTCGCGTCGCGCATGAGGGCCGCTCGATAGGTTTTTGCCGCCGCTTGCTCTGGATCATTTTGAGCTTCGTCTTCAAACTTACCCAGCCCATGCAGCTCTGCCAGCGTCCATAAGCCATCTGGCAACTGCCAGCCATAATCTGCTAGATAATAGCCAGCGTTTCCCGGTCGCGGTATCTCAACTTGAAGCTCAGGCGCGGCAACCCCAGCGAGAATCATCGCTGCTCTCGCCTCGGACTCGCCGCCATTGTCTGACCTGCCGTCCATATGCTCCAAAACGTCAAAAGCACGCGCGATGCCATGCAACCCTCGGCAATTTGCCTGCGCATATGCTCGCAGCTCTTCGAGTTCGACATCGTACTCACGGGCCAAGCCATCAACATAGCCCAGCGCATAGCGAAAGGCGCTCGTTCGGGCGATATCAACAACCGTTCGATACGGATCCGTCAGCGTGAACATACCGAGCCGCCACACCTCGCCCGCCCGCCAGCGCTTGTATTCAACGAACTCATACGTATCACGCCTTGTAGACCGTGGCAGCAGCACTTGTACTTTATCCAGAAGCGTATACGCCGAGCCGATGCCGTAGAGCAGCGCCGCCGTCGATCCACAAAACACAGCATCCGGTTCAACGACCGCAATAGCGGATGCCAGCTGAAAGATGCGATCTTCAACCCCAAGATTGTTCCAATAGACCGGATCCGCATAAACATGGTTGTAAAGACGAAGCATGAGCTCTTCCTGCATAAGCTCGCGCGCACGGCGTTCATCCCAAGGATCAATTGTTATAAGCAGCTGTCCATCTTGATGAATTCCAAGGGCCGAGAATAGCATCCTTGCATATGACTGCGGAAAATGTTTGCCTTTATCGAGCATGGCCAACCCCATAACCATCACGGCGGAGAGAATACCATTACGCTATCGCATGCTTCCGTCCGCAGGCCTTGCCAAAAGCTGACCAAAAGCTTGACGTCCCAGGTCAAGGCTTCAAAAAATATTTCCACTCTCGGTAGACGGTCGCTACGACACTCCCAACGGCATCAAAATCCAACCTTACAAATAGTTGCGGTGAAATACGGACTACATGGGCCATAAAAACCGAAAAACAGTCCGTATTTCACCGCAACTTAGGAGGGGCGTGGGGCGGCATCGACTCCCGTCACCCCGTACATCTACGAAAATGGCTCTGGTCCCAAAAGGAACCAGAGCCATTTATCTATCTTATGGAGCGGGCGACGGGAAGTCCAAGGGTTTGCTTCGCAAACCCTTGTTTCGCTGCGGGCCATTGGCCCTTGCGTGCTGCGCTGGAAAATGCTCACGCATTTTCTCAGCTTCGCACCCTGCCGGGTTCGATTCCCGTCGCCCGGCACGCTTATGAAAACGGCTCTGGCACCAAATGGAGCCAAAGCCGTTAAAACTATCTTATGGAGCGGGCGACGGGAATCGAACCCGCGTCATCAGCTTGGAAGGCTGGGGTTCTACCATTGAACTACGCCCGCAAGATATGGTCGGGACGACAGGATTTGAACCTGCGACATCCTGCTCCCAAAGCAGGCGCGCTACCAAACTGCGCCACGTCCCGAAGGTGTTGAGCAGCTAAGGCATAAACCTTGCGTGTCCCAAAGCGAAGGAAATTATAGGGGAGACTTCCCGCCTGTGCAAGCGACGAAACCCTAGCTCCTCGAATGTGTGACAAACTGGCTATGAACCAGACCGATCACAAACGCCGCCACAGCAACCGGTGCCCACGCAGCACCGATATCTGCCAGCGGCAACGCATCGAACGGCAGCCACGCACCAGTAAAGAACGCGTCGCGGACCGAGGTGATCACGCTCTGCACCGCGACCACGCCGCCGACCCAAACCCAAACCTGCGGATGCGCGTCGCAAAAGCCGTGCATCAGGCCCATAAGCACCAGCACAATGGCAACGGGATACAGGGCATTGAGCATAGGCACCGAGAACATAAGGATCACGTCGAGGCCCACGTTGGAGAGCACGCACGAAAACGCCGCGAACACAAAGGCAAGCATCGCAAAGGGGCGGCGCATGGACTCCTCGGAAGCCTCCGCTCCCCCTTCAACCACATACGTCTCGCAGAAGTACCGCGAGCAGCAGCTAATAAGACCGATGCACACGTTCATGCAGGCGAGGAAAAAGATCGCAAAGACCACGACCGTGCCGACAAGGCCAAAGTGCATGGAGGTAGAGCGGGCAAGGATGGCGGCGCCATTGGTGGCATCGGGCATAACCGTGCCGAGCTGCATGCCGGCAAGCGCCAGGCCACAGTAGATGATGGCCATGAGCACGCCGGCGATCACACCGGAGCGCGAGATCTCAAAGGCCACGCGCTTATCGTCGGTAACGCCCAGCTCATGGATGGTCTCGGCGATGATAATGCCAAAGGCGAGCGACGCGAGCAAGTCCATGGTCTGGTAGCCGGTCAAAAAGCCCTGCACGGCAGCACCGGCATTGTAGGGAGCCTGCGGCGCGGCAGCGGGACCCAGCGGCGAGATCACGGCAGCGCCCACGACCAGCACGATGAGCGCGATGAGCGCGGGGCCCGTAATACGACCGAGCACGCGTGTGATAACGCCCGGGCGCAGCGTGAGTGCAAACGCGACGACAAAGAAACCGACGGCAAACACCAGGCGAGCCGTGCCAAGCGAGACGCCCTGAGGCAGCAAGGGCACCAGCATCTCGAAGGCCGTGGAGCTCGTACGCGGAATGGCCAGGCACGGGCCGATAGCCAGATACACCGCCGCAACAAAGAACTCACCGAACTTGGGGTGCACGCGGCCGGCAAGCTCGCGCGCCGTTCCAGCAAGCGCCACAGCGATAAAGCCAATGACGGGCAGGCCGATGGCGGCGATGAGAAAGCCGAGCATGGCGACCGGCGTGGCAGAACCTGCCTGCAGCGCCAGCAGTGGCGGAATAATGAGGTTGCCGGCGCCAAAGAGCATCGAGAATAGGGCGATGCCGACGGTGACGACATGGTCGGAGCGCAGACCGCGCGGCGCGGATGAGGCCATGGACACACCTTTCGGGTCGAAACAAAAACGGGACGGGCAAAAACACCCGTCCCGCAAGTATATACGCTCTAGCAGCTTTAGCAGGCTAAATCGCACAGAGCATCGATAGCCGTGTCAACTTCTTCGGTCGTGTTGAAATACCCAAATGAGAAGCGGACGACGCCCTGGCGCTCGGTTCCCAGCGCACGGTGCATGAGCGGGGCGCAATGGGCGCCGGGGCGCGTCGCAATCCCCCACCCTTGCATGAGCGCGTCCGAAATCTCGGCCGAATCGATATCGCCCACGTTGAGCGACACAATCGCAGAGCGCATCGGCTGGTCAAACGCACCGTAGAGCTTAATCCCCGGAATCTTGCGCACCCCGGCAAGGAAGCGATCAGCGAGCGCACGCTCGTGGGCAGCAATCGCCTCGACCCCACCCTGGGCCTCGATAAAGTCGAGACCAGCGGAAAGGCCCGCGATGCCATGGCCGTTGAGCGTACCGGCCTCCAGGCGCGTGGGCCACTCCAGTGGCTGCAGCTCATCGAAGCTGTGTACACCGGTGCCGCCCATGGCCCAGGGCGCCACGTCGACGCCCTCCGCCACGGCCAGACCGCCGGTGCCCTGCGGGCCCATCAGTCCCTTGTGGCCGGTAAAGCACACCACGTCGAGCCCCATGGCCTGCATATCGATATGCTCCGTGCCGGCAGACTGCGAGGCATCGACAATCACAAGTGCGCCGGCCGCATGAGCCACAGCCGCCACACGTGCAACATCAACGGCGTTGCCGGTCACGTTGGAGGCATGCGTTACCACCACGGCACGCGTGCCCGGCGTGACCAGCTGCTCGAGCTCGTCGTAGTCGAGCACGCCGTTCGCGTCGCAGCCCGCACGCTCAACGGTCACGCCCCGCTCTGCCGTCAGGCGGTTGAGCGGGCGCAGCACGGAGTTGTGCTCAAGCACCGTTGTGACCACGCGGTCGCCGGGACGCACCACGCCGTTAATCGCCGTGTTGAGCGCCGCCGTAGAGTTGGGCGTAAAACAAACATGGTCCGCCCTCGGGCAGCCCAGCAAGCGCGCAAGCTTGGCACGGCAAGCATGAATCGTACGAGCGGCATCGAGGGCACCCGACGTGGCCCCGCGCCCGGCATTACCGAGCGAACACATCGCCTGCGTCACGGCATCGATCACCGTCTGCGGCTTATGCATGGTCGTCGCCGCGTTATCCAGGTAGATCATCGCACGACCTCCCACATGTCGATTACCGTAAAGCCCTCGGTGGGGACGCCCGCCGCGGCAAGCTCGCCGCGCAGCAGGTCCTCATCCGAAGGCAGCGCCTTCCACGCCAAGCCGCAGCCGGCAGCGACCTCCCCGGGCACGGGAATCGTGCGCCCGGGAAGGCCGCGCTCGACGCATAGGGTCTCGCACCCCATGGCGGCCGCCGTGGTAGGAAACGTGATGACAAGCGCCGGGCGCTTTTCTCTCATGGCAATCCCGCCCAAACGCTACGGGCGCACGACGCGCACGGCCTGCTCCATCTTCTCCACGATCACGTACATGTTGGTGACCTCGCCCACCGCAAGCTGGTCTTTAATGCCATAGTGATCGAGGCAGGTACCGCAGGTGAGAATCTCGACGCCCTGCTCGGCCAGTCCCTTCAGGTCGTCGAGCACCGGCGAGCCCTCGACGGTGAGCTTGGCGCCGCCGTTGTAGAACAACATGGTCGCGGGCAGCTCCTCCTGCTGCGTCACGGCAAAGATAAACGCCTTCATGAGCTTGTGGCCCAGTTCGTCGTCGCCGCGGCCCATGCAGTCGGTGTAGACGGAAATGACGAGCTTGCCCTTGCCGGCGCTGGCGTCGCAGAAAACGGCACCGTCCTGCTCGGGGTCCGCAACGGCCACGGCACCGGCGGTCGCGACGGTCACGTGCCACTCGGCGTCAGAAACCTTCTCGACCGAGGCCGTGCAACCCTTCTCCTGCGCCATCTTGGAGATGTTCTTGACGGCGGTCTCGTTATCGACCGAGGTCACGACGGTGCCCTCGCCATCGAGCTGCTTCAGGGCTTTGAGCGTCTTGACGACGGGCAGCGGGCAGGCATCGCCCATGGCATTGACTTCAATCTTGGTAGACATAGTTTTTCCTTTCGAATAAATCGTTTTAGAACGGCACATGGCTCAATAAACGTGTCGTTAACGGACAACGTGGACAGCAGGACCGCCCGGCTCCGCCTCGTACACGCGACCGACGACGGCGGCGATACGTCCCTCGGCATCCAGGCGGCGCGCAAGCTCATCCACATCGGCAGCAGGCGCCGCGATGAGTAGACCACCCGAGGTCTGCGGATCGTACAGCGCATCCAACATACCCGGCTCCAGGTCCTCGTCGGCAGCCACACGCGGGCCAAAGAAGTCCTGGTTGCGGTAGGAGCCCGCGGGGATAATGCCCAGACGCGCCATATCGAGCACCTGGTCAAAGAGCGGCACCGCCCCCGACGCAAGTTCAACCTGCACGCCCGAGCCCTCGGCCATCTCGCACGCGTGCCCGATCAGGCCAAAGCCCGTAATGTCGGTGCAGCCATGAAGCTCGAGTCCCTCGGCCAGACGAATCGGTGCCTCGTTGAGGGTGCGCATCGAGTCAAACATGGCTGCGGCCTCGTCCTGCTCGATGAGCTCGCCCTTGATGGCTGTGGTGATGATACCCGAGCCAACCGCCTTGGTCAGCAGCAGGACATCGCCCACGCATGCACCGCTGTTAGCGAGCATGCGGTCGAGCGCGACAAAGCCGCTCACGGACAGGCCGTACTTGGGCTCGTCGTCGTTGA
>CAUBQN010000033.1 GCA_958438125.1 uncultured Collinsella sp. | reverse complement strand
CGGGCCTTCTGGTCCTCCATGCAGGCGGTGAAGCCGTCCATGTCGACGTCATGGCCAGCAGCGCCGGCAATCTCGACAGTAAGGTCAATGGGGAAACCAAAGGTGTCGTGCAGCTTAAAGGCAACGTCGCCCGGAAGGACAGCACCCTCGGCGACCGCGGCCAGGGCCTCGTCTAGGTAAACGCGGCCGTTGTCGAGCGTCGTGGAGAAACGCTCCTCCTCGGAAGCGACGATGCCCTTGACGAGCGCGACGTTCTTGAGCAGCTCGGGATAGGCCTCGCCCATCTGGGCGTTGACCTCGTCGATAAACTTGGTCAGGAAGGCACCCTCGATGCCCAGCAGGCGGCCGTGGAACACGGCACGACGGAGCAGGCGGCGCAAAACGTACTCGCGGCCCTCGTTACCGGGAAGGATGCCGTCAGAAATCATAAAGTCGACGGCACGGGAGTGGTCGGCGATGATGCGCAGGGAGCGGCTGGCACCAGAATAATCGTCGGCGTCATAGGTCTTGCCGCTAATCTCCTCACCGAGCTTGATGAGATGCTGCATCAGATCGCCGTCGTAGTTAGCGGTCTTGTGCTGCATGATAGCGGCCATGCGCTCCAGACCCATACCCGTATCGAGGTTGCGGTGCGGCAGCTCCGGCATGGAGCCGTCCTCCTGGCGGTCGTACTGAGTAAACACGAGGTTCCAGAACTCCAGGAAGCGGTCGCAGTCGCAGCCGGGCTTGCAGTCGGGGCTGCCGCAACCGACCTCCTCGCCCATGTCAAAGTAGATCTCGGAGCACGGACCGCAGGGGCCGGTGGGGCCAGCGGCCCAGAAGTTGTCGTCCTCGCCCAGACGGGAGATGTGGTCCTCGGCAACGCCCAGGGAGCGCCATACGTCGTGGGTCTCGTCGTCCTCGGTAAAGACGGTGAAGTACAGGCGGTCGAGCGGCAGCTTGAACTCCTTGGTGATGAGCTCAAAGGCCCAAGCACAGGCCTGCTGCTTGGAGACGCCGCCAAAGGAGAAGTCGCCGAGCATCTCGAAGAAGGACAGGTGACGGCCGTCCTCGCCGATGCAGTCAATGTCGTTGGTGCGGACGCACTTCTGGCAGGAAATCGCGCCGATCTCCTTCATGGTCTTCTTGCCCTGGTAGTACTCCTTAAACTGGTTCATGCCGGCGTTGGCAAGCAGCAGCGAGGGATCGTCGGGGACAAGAGACGAAGAAGGATAAAGCTTAAGACCGCGCTCCTCAAAGAAGTTGAGGAACTTGGAGCGGATCTCGGCCGTAGTCATAGACGGGTAGTCAGCACTCATAGAGGGAATCTCCTCGGTTTCACATCGAAACAGTTCAAACGTAACGATATTACCATCCCACCGCGCCTGTGCAAAAAAGAGGGCCGCCAAACAGCGACCCTCCAGCGAAAGTGCACGTTATTTAGGACTAAGCAATCCTTTGAAAAAATGGTTATAGTAAAATACCGTTTAAGAATCATCCGGAAGGAGCGACCGATGAATACCAAACGATTTATCCTGAATGCACTTCTGACAGCAGCAATATTGACGCTCTTCGTCTTCTCGGACTTATACATGAATCACCCAAGATTTGGATATGCTTTATACGCTGTGTTTTCCGGCGAAACAACTTACAACACCATAGGTTTCATTGACGCAATCTTTTTCTATGTAGTCGGCCCCGTATCAAGCGAACTGGTCGCTTTTCTTGTCTGCTTCAACCTGAATCTACAAAGCCAAACTCATTCAACGACTTCGGCCAAACAAGGAATCAATCTCTTCGTAATAATGATAATTCTGCAAATTGCGACAGTGTTGATTATCGCCCTGACCGCAACAAACATTTTGAAGTATGAGTTCGGATTCATCGCGAGCTGCCTGATGGCAATTGCCGCGGGTATAGCGGTTTCGTATACAACTCCGGCAAAGAAGTAGCTCGACTAACAGGGCCTATTTGGAATCCGAATCGTCCATAGAGCCGTCGATGCCGGTTTTGGTGTCGTCGTCCGTATCGGAATCGTCATCCTTGGCGAAGGGGTTCTTGAAGAAACCCGTCGCATCGGGCTGAAGACCCGACAGCTTAATCCAGGGATTCTCGAGCTCGGGCTTGGGCATTGCCTGGGCCTCGGGCGCAGTCTTGTTGCCGATGAGCTCGGACTCGTAAATGAATGTATCATCTCCAAGCGCGTCATAGGCGGCGACCGGGTTGCCCTCGGCATCGCGATACGGCGTGCCCTTAAACACGGCGCCGTCGTATGCCACAAGCTGGCGGCCGGTCTCATTCTCAAAGTAATAGACGAAAATGCCCTTAAGGGCTGCGCACAGCGGAATGGCAATGATCATGCCAATGGGACCCATGAGCGCCGAACCAATAACGAGCGCCGTGAGGCTCATGATGGGATGCACCTGCACCGAGCTCTGCATAACCTTAGGCGAAATCACGTTATCGGTGACGTTTTGCGCGACCATCGTCACGATGAGCGTCCATAACGCCAACATGGGGCTGAACATGAAACCGAGCACTGTGGCGATTGCAGCGCTCACCCAGGGGCCGACGACCGGAACCAAATGCATGATACCGGTAAAGATGGCCATAAGCGCCGCATACGGATGGCCGATGATCATAAAACCGATAAAGGCAAGGAAACCGCCGCAGATGGACGTCACGACCATGCCACGCATGTACCCGCCCACCGAGCACGACAGAATGGCAACCATAAAGCGGTACGAGGTCTCCTTTTCCTGTCCGATAATGGTGCAGATTTCGTGGTGCATGCGAGGGTAGTCGCAGGCCATCCAATAGGCAAGCACCAGGCCCAGGAAGATGACGAACAGCTGCGAGGCCGTGTTGGTAATGAGCGGAAATACACCGCGACCGAGCTCGGCAGCGATTTGCGAGACATACTTCGACGCCACGGTAACCAGCGAAGAAAGATTGTCGTCCAGATACTCCTTGAGCGGCGTGTTGTTGAGCGTCTTGGCGTGTGAGATCATCTCATTGAGGTCGCCGCCCGCAACGCGAAGCTGCGCGGGCAGACGGCTCAGGACTTCCATAATCTGGCCGAACAGAATCGGCGACAGGATGCAGACGACGCCGACGAGCACCGCCACAACCACGATGAGCGCGACAAGCGAACCGATGCCACGACCGACGCCGTGATGCTCGAGCCAGTTAGTGATCGGCGACATCACAAAAGCAATGATGGAACCGACAGCGAGAAACTCGATAACCGGCGCCAGGATGCCCATAAGGTTAAAGATGACAGCAGCGATAACGATGCAACCGACGACGGCCCAAATGCGAAGCGTCAGAATGCGGGTATCGCGCAGCATGCGGTCGGATTGTTGGGGGTGCTCATTCATGAACGAATCATCACTCCGTCGGGGTCAATCTTGTCTTGAATCTTCTTAAGGGTACGACGAAGCAGGCGCGAGACCTGCACCTGCGAGATGCCCAGCTTCTTGGCAATCTCAATCTGGGTCATGCCCTTCACAAAGCGCAGCTCGATAACCTCACGCTCGCGCGGCGAGAAATCGCGAATGGCCTCCTCGATCACCAGGCGGTCATCGGTAAAGTCGAGCTCGTTGTCATCATCGGCATAGCGGTCGAGAATCGAAGGCGCATCGTCGGAATCGGACGCACCGGGGGCCTCGATGGGCACCGAGGTGTAGGCCGAGGACGATTCCATAGCTTCGAGCACCTCGTCGACGGTCACGCCCAGGTACTCGGCGATTTCCTCAACCTTGGGCGAGCGCTGCAACTCGTTGGTAAGCTTGTCGGTGGCCTGGTTGACCTTAGCCGAGAGCTCCTGCAGACGGCGCGGCACGCGCACGCTCCAGCCCTTGTCGCGGAAGTGGCGCTTAATCTCGCCCAGAATGGTGGGCGTGGCAAACGTGGTGAACTCGAGACCACGCTCGGGGTCAAAACGATCAATCGCCTTGAGCAGGCCCAGATAGCCAACCTGCATCAGGTCGTCGAGCGGCTCACCGCGATTCTTAAATTTGTTGGCAAGAAACCTTACCAGGTTCATA
The DNA here is from genome assembly GCA_958438125.1 of uncultured Collinsella sp. GTDB lineage: Bacteria > Actinomycetota > Coriobacteriia > Coriobacteriales > Coriobacteriaceae > Collinsella. The sequence goes on along the minus strand of CAUBQN010000033.1, from coordinate 9,986 downwards.
TGGGACATGACGAGCTGCTCGCGAGCATCCGGATCACCGGTCTCTTTATAGCGACGAAACAGCTCGCGGGTTTTCTCCTTGTCCCAAGCGGTCTTACCGCTCCGGGAACGTTCGGTCATATTAGATATCCGCCTTGAGGTCGAGGGAAAGCGTCAGGGGCGCCGAAGTCTTTTCGTAGGAATCGCACACGCTCGCCAAAATGAGCTCGGCATATACGGCAGCCTGGTCATCTTCGTCGACAGTTGCCTGATCACCAAAGGTAAAGGTCATGCCAACGTGAGACTCGTCGACATCGAACCTGATCGTAATGTCATCGGAATCAACCGCCGTGCAGCCAAAGATGAAGGCTTCCTCGGCAGCCATACGGATGTCCTCGATGCGATCGACGGACATGGAGCACAGCGCGCCGACATTAGCCGCCGTCATACGCACGAGGCGTGCCAGACGCGGATCCCCGGCAACAGTCAGCGTAATGGGGCAGGTTGCTTCGCTACTCATCGCAGGACTCCTCGCAGGTCTGGGCGGGTGTGTAGGTGTAATACTGAGTCGGCTTGCCAACAGTCTCCTGGCCATCATCGTCGCCCGCGGCGGCCTCGTCCCCGGCTTCGCCAATCAGGACGCGCTCGGTCGGCTGCTCAGCTTCAGCGACAGCGGAAAGCTTGCGCTCGGCGTCGGCCGCGGGAGCCTTCACCTTGTTAAAGAGTTTCTGCACAGCGCCGGCGGCGGAGTCGGTCACGCTCGACACAGCATTGCTGGCCTCGGCCATACTACCCGTAACCTCGGAAATATCGCGGACAACCGCCTCAACCTCGACGAGGTTGGAGGTGAGGGCATCAACTGCCGTCTTGCTCGACTTAAGCAGCGGCTCCATCTGGGCAAGTGCCGGCGTAAGCTCGTCGACAGCGCCGTCGAGTTTTGCCACCACCGGCTGCGCCTCGGCGATGGTGTTGTTGAGGTCGTTCACGGTCTTATCGAGCGAGTCGACAACGTTGCGGGTCTTGCGCAGGGTAAGCGCGAGCTCAACGATGGCCCACACGCCGGCAATGGCAAGCACCAGCAGGGCGATTTGAATGGGACTCATACAAGCCTCCCGGAAAAATCGAAATACAGACGCTGTTCATGGTACCCCAAAGAAGGGGAAAGATACCCAAAGGGAATGTGGGTGGTGCCAATGACCTACTTGGGCGCGTTACCGCTCCGGTCGCGTTCGCTTTGCTCCACACGCCACTCTTCCCAGCCGCGGCCCGCAGGCTGCCAGAACGCGCCGCGCTCCAACCCCTCAGGCAAATAGCGCTGGTCGACCCAACCTTCAGGATAATCGTGCGGGTACTTGTATACACCGTACTCGTCGCTGCCGGGGCGGTGACGATCGCGAAGATAGCTGGGCACCTCGCGCAAGCCGCTGTTATGGATATCGGCAAGCGCCGCATCGATCGAAGCCTCGCACGCGTTGGATTTTGGCGCCAAGCACACATAGAGCGCAGCCTGAGCCAGGTTAATGCGGCACTCGGGATAGCCAATGACCTCGGCAGACTTAAACGCGGCATGTGCCACCAAAAGCGCCTGCGGGTCGGCGTTGCCAACGTCCTCAGAAGCATGAATCATAATACGGCGTGCAATAAACTTGGGATCCTCTCCCGCGTCAATCATGCGCGCAAGCCAGTAGACCGTGGCATCGGGGTCGCTACCGCGCATGGACTTAATAAACGCACTGATGATGTCGTAGTGCATGTCGCCGTTTTTGTCATATGAAAACCCGCGACGCGGGTTGGCAATCTTTACGTCATCCACGGTGATGGGATAGCGCTCCCCCGCCGCCGGCGCCGGCGTTCCCTCGGTATCGGGACGCGTAACGGCAATCTCGCTCGCCAACTCGAGCGTCGTAAGCGCCGAGCGAGCATCGCCCGCAGCCAACGTGCAGATGGTCTTAACCGTATCCTCATCGGCCGAGAACTTACCGTTCAAACCCTGCGGCGCCTCGAGTGCACGCTCGATCAGCGTGGCGATATCCTCGTCCTTAAGATGCTCAAGCTCCACGACGCGACCGCGCGACAACAATGCCGAGTTGACCTCAAAGTACGGGTTCTCCGTCGTGGCGCCAATCATAATGACGGTACGGTTCTCAACCGCATGCAGCAAGGCATCCTGCTGCGACTTAGAGAAGCGATGAATCTCGTCGATGAAAAGAATGGTTCGACGGTCATAGGTATTCAGACGCGTCTTGGCCTCGTCAATCACGCGGCGCAAGTCCTTTACGGTGCCCGTCACAGCGCTGACCTCGACAAACTCACTCTTAGTATGGTTGGCGATAATGTGGGCCAGCGTCGTCTTGCCCGTACCGGCCGGCCCATACAGAATCACACTCGACAGCACGTCATGCTCAATCGCGGCACGCAACCATGAGCCCTTACCGACGGCCTTTTGCTGGCCCACGTACTCATCGAGCGAATTGGGGCGCATGCGCACCGCAAGCGGTGCATTCTGAAAGGAACGCTCGCGCGTCGAAGCAGAAAAAAGGTCGTCCATAGCCATCCCGTGCATCAATCAAAAACGTTTTCCACGAACAGTATACCGAATAAATACGAACTACCGTTCGTTAATATAAGTACGGTGCGGAAACTTCAGACCGGGGAACAGCTTGCTTGTGAGCTCGCAGAAATAGCCATCCGTCATGCTCGCAATGTAATCCACCACGGTTTGGTCCTTATCGTCCTGCCATGCATAGGTACGGTCGTAGTAAGAAAGCTGCTGCTCAATGCGCGAAATGTGGTGCTTAAAGATGTAGGAGGACTCGTCTCCTTCGTTTATATCCTGCAGGCAACGGTCGTAGAGCTTTTCGAACGCCTCACGCAGCTCCGCTTCGGAATCGCCTTCGATGCCGCCCTTGCTATAGATCTTCTCGTAGTTCTCGCGCTTGGCCCGACGGATTTCCTCGAACAAGTCCTCGCTCATCTCGATGCGCGGCTTGCCATAGCTGTGCTCAACGATATCGATGGAGGCATGCGTGAGGATCCAGCTGTTGTAAGCCCCGCCCAGGCCATCGTCAAAAGCGCCGGGTGACAGCAGGCCAGCCGCAATGGCGTCTTGGCGATCGCGCCCAACATAGGCAAGGATATCCGAGATACGCACCACGCAGCCCTCAAGCGTCATAGGTCGCAGGTGCTCAATCGCGCTATAGCCCGTGGCGATGCAGTCCTCGACCGTCTGATCGAACTGGTCAAATGAGCTCATGCCCGAGAGCTCGAACACGCGTTGCTCGTACTCTCCGTTATGGCATAACACGCCATCGAGCGTCTGGAGCGACACGTTGCGGCCGTACAGCGCGTCGAGCACGCGGACCGACTGCACGTTATGGAAAAAGAAGCGACCCGTGCGCTCGTGGTAGATATCGTTGAGAAATCGCTCGCCGGCATGGCCAAAGGGCGTGTGACCCAAGTCGTGGCCTAAGCCAATTGCCTCGATCAGGTCGCAGTTGAGCCCCAAAGCACGTCCGATATCGCGAGCGATGCGTGAGACAAGCTGCACGTGCAGGCCGCGGCGCGACAGGTCGTCGTTGCTGCGGAAGCTGAAAACCTGCGTTTTGCCGGCGTATCGGGCGTACGCGGGCAGATGGAGAATCTTTTCAGCATCGCGCATAAAGGCCGGACGCATGAGCGTGCCCTCGTCTGCGGCCCGATCGACACGTCGGATGACCTGGTCGTCACCGCATCGATAGGGATTAACGACACCTGAGGCGCGGTCGGCGGCGATACGCTCGACCAGCTCGGGCGACAACGCCGCGGGAATGCGATCCATACGCGCCTTGATGGCGGCTGTCTGTTGATTGATTGCCATGGCATGCTCCTTAAAAAGGGCGCGCAAACGGTTACAGCGTACTACCCACGACCTCGATTATGGCAAATATCGGCACCAAAAACGGCAGCAAAGGCAGGGAGCGTGATTTTGCAATGAGACAAGCGGCGGCAAGGGTCAGGAGCGCAACCGCAAACGCGACGACACCACCCAGGGGATCGAGGGTGCAAAGGGCAAAGAGCGCCTTGGCGTCCCCCATGCCAATGCCAGGGGCGTGGCGAACACGACGCCAGAGTGACTCAGTAAGCACAAGGGCAAGGTAGACGATAACCGCAAGACCAGCGTGGTCAAGCGCCGTGTTAACGCCCTTGTCGAGCCAAACGCCTGCAAGCGCAGCCACGGCACACGCGCCGGCAAGCTCATTGGGAAACCGTCGCTCACGGGCATCAATCGCCGCGCCGGTAAAGATGCAAATCCAAAACGGGAAATAGACCATCGAACACCTCCTTGGGCAGCAGCTCAAACGCAAAAACCACCACAAAGGTACCTGTCCCCTTTGTAGTGGTTTTAATGCTGGTTATTTGGCGCCTTGCATGACCTCGTCGAGGGTAACACTCACGGCGTGCTGTGTCGGCACCCAGTCGACCTTCAGGAACAGCGCGGCCACCGTAATGGGGATATAGCTGAACATAAAGATCGGGAAAGTAAACAGGTTGGTCACCAGACGCCACTTTTGCGCACAGTGAATGTGCTTGTACTCAAAGATGGTTGTGAGCAGCGCCAGGATAAAGAACGTCTGATACAGCATCACGAAGGTCATGATAAGCGACGCGGCACAGGCCTGCATCTCGACCTCGGTGGCCAAAAAGCCATGCGAGAGTCCACCCACAATCAGGAACGTGGCATTGGCGAGCATCGAGATCAACGATAGCAGCATACCCGGGGCGATCGTCATAAACATGTCGTAGGCGGCAAAGCGATGGTAGCGGAAGGTCGACTTGACCAAGTGTTTGCCATACGTAAAGAACACCTGGTAGAAGCCCTTAGTCCAGCGCATACGCTGCTTCCAGGAAGCCTTAAACGTCACGGGCTGTTCGTCAAAGAACTCCGCCGGTGAATAACCGATGCGAATGCCATGGATGGCACAGAACGTGGTGAACTGAATGTCCTCAGTCAGCGTATGGAACTGCCAGCCGTGCATGCCTTCGATCACGCTGGCAGAAATGAGATAGCCCGAACCCGAGACAGCGCAGGAAGTCTTGCAGATGTTACGCGCATTGTTAAGGAAGCGCGCCTCGCGCAGATACCAAATGGCGTAGGCCGCAGAGATCCACGAACTGCCGAAGTTCTTAGAGTTGCGGTAGCTGGTGACCACATGGAAGCCCTGGTCAAAGGCATCGTTCATCTTGGAGACGTAATCGCGGGAGATGACGTTATCGGCATCGAAGATAAAGTAACCTTCAAACGTGTCGGGATACTCGTTGAGAATGCGGTCGAAACCAAAGTCCATGACCCAGCTCTTACCCTTGCGGGCAAGGTCGTTGCGCTCATAGACAATGGCGCCTGCCTCGCGCGCAAGCTGTGCCGTATTGTCGGTGCAAGCATCGGCGACGACAAAGACCTCGATAAGATCGGACGGATAGTCCTGGTCCTTGATGGAACGCACGAGGTTGGCAATCACGGCCTCCTCGTTATGCGCCGCGATAAAGAAGGCATACCGATGGAGCTTTTTGGCCTTAGGAGGTGCGACCTCGCCACGGAGAGCGCCGATGACAAAGAAGACCACCTGATACAGAAAGCAGACCGTGAGCAGTGTGACGACAATCTGGTTGAAGATCACGATGGGCGTGTTGGTTTGTAAAAAGGCGAGCATACAGGCTCCCGGGAACGCGTAACGTAGACAACCGTATATCTTACCGCAGGCTTACCGAGTTCAAGAAACCAACTAAAACTGACTAGGCTTCGAGAAGACCGAGCTGATGAACAATCTCGTCACCGGCGGCAGTAAGGCCAAGCGAGCGCGGGGCTAAGTCATCAAGAACCGCTGCGAGATCCCAGGGCAGTTCGTCACGACACTCAATGCGCTCCCCCGTTACCGGATGATCGAACGCCACGCGCCAGGAATGCAGGAACTGCCTGGTCAGACCCTGGTCGGCACGAGCATCGCATTTGCCGTAGAGTGGATCGCCCACGCAGGCGTGATTGATATGGCGCATATGAACGCGAATCTGATGCGTACGACCCGTAAACAAGTGGCATTCCACCAGCGTATAGCCGTCGTCAAAGCGCGTAGAATCAAAGCGCTCGAGCACCTTAAAGGTCGTAATGGCCTGACGCGCAAAGGGATCGTCGGACACTGCCATCTTGACGCGATCGCGCGTAGAGCGGGCGATACCAGTGTTAATGGTTCCCTCGTCCATGGCAATGTGACCGTGAACAAGCGTGATATAGCGACGATCGAGCGTACGCGTGCGGATGAGATTTTGAAGCGCGCGCTGTGTGTCGTCGTCCTTTGCCGCGAGCATGAGGCCCGAGGTATCGCGATCCAGACGGTGAACGATACCGGGACGGTCCTCGCCCTGCACGGTGCCCAGATGGTCGATACCGCAGTGGTAGACCAGGGCGTTCGCAAGCGTACCGCTCTCGTGGCCGTGAGCAGGATGACACACAAGACCGCGCTGCTTGGAGAGCACAATGAGGTAGTCGTCTTCGTAGCGAATGTCGAGCGGGATGGCCTCGGGAATCACATCGGTGGGATCGTGCGGCTCAGGCAGGTCGACCGAAATGCGATCGCCGGCGCGCACGGCGTACTTTTTGGACAGGCAGGTCTCGCCGTTGACGGCAACGGCGCCTCCCTCGATCAGATGTGCACAGGCAGAGCGCGTGGGGCAGCCGTCGTTGGCGCCCAGATAGGCATCAAGCCGCTGACCAGCAGAATCGTCGGCAACAAGAATATGGATGTCGGCCATTAGCGCTCATTCCTTTCGCGAATCTTGCGGGCACGCTCCCCACGTTGCTGGGCCTTGCGCTTAGCGCGGGCTTCGTCACGGGCGTTGAGCTCGGCGGTCGCATCGACCTCGCGAGCGGCGGGACTCAAGAACATGTAACCAACGAGGGCGAGCACGACACCCACGGTAATACCGATGTCCGCAACGTTAAAGACGGGGAAATCAATGAAGGTAGTGGCAATAAAATCAGTCACAAAGCCCATAGCTAAGCGATCGATCGCGTTGCCGATAGCACCGCCCGCAACCATAGCCATACCTATGACCTCCAGGCGAGCGAGTTGGGGCGCGCGAACCAGGTACACGGCGATGGCGACAATAACCGCAAGCGCCAGTACGGCAAACGCTATGCCATGGCCCTCGCCCATGCTAAAGGCAGCACCGATGTTGCGCACGAAAAGGAAGTCGATCACACCGGGGATAACAGTCACATGCAGAGCATCGCCCACGACACGAACCGCAAGCTTGGTCAGCTGGTCAACAAGCAGCACGGCCAACGCCACGCCACCAGCAACACCCAACCGCCAACGCAAAGGCGGCGTCATATCCGCAGAACGACCCAAAGCAATCCCCTACCCTCAAGAACATCGAATTACGTTTAACGCAAGTAACCATCTTATATTGCCACACGCAGAGCGCACGACATATCCACCAACGCAAGCGAAATAACCAGCACAAAACAAAAGCGACATTCCGAATAACGAAATGTCGCTAAAAAGCTTTCGACTAAGAGCACAGGTCGAAAAAGAAGGCTCTAGTTCCAACAATGGAAAAGCCGCGATGCCGTCACCAACAGCGAAAACGTCCCTAAGCGAGCAAGGTGACGTGAAAGAGGAGGGAAGCGTACTTTGGTACGCGACCGACGATTGAACGTCAGATTGCCGCTTAGGGGCGTTTGCAGCGTCGGTAGGTTATGGCGTTCTACGAACGCCGTAACCTACAGCGCGTCAGCGCAGCGCTTACAGATATGCGCGTGGCCGTTGTACTCACCGACGGTGGTGCGATAGTTCCAGCAACGGTCGCAGCACTCGCCCTCGGCAGCCTCGATGGCAACGGAGAGCTCCTCGCCCTGGGTCAGCTCAACATCGGAAACGATGTAGAACTCGGCCAGGTCGACCGCCTTGTCGCCGGTCAGCAGCGCGTACATCTCGGCGGGAACGACCGCCTTGACGCGGACCTGCTGGCTCTTAGTGAAGGTGCCGACGGAGCGGGCATCCTCAAGGGCCTTGGTCACGGCGCTACGGAGCTCGAGTGAAGCCTCGAGCACGCCCTCGAACTCATTGGCCTCGTCGACCGTGATGGGCGACTTGTACCAATCGAGCAGCGCGGCGTACTTCTGGTGATCGACGCAGCCTGCGGGCGCATAGGCCATGGCCTCGTCGACCGTGTAGGACAGGATCGGCTGCAGGTCGCGCATGAGCATCGAGAAGAGCTCGGCCAGCACGGTCTGGGCGCTGCGGCGCTCGAGCGAGCCGGGCTTGTCGCAGTACAGACGGTCCTTCAGGGCGTCGAGATACACGTTGGAAAGCTCGGTAACCACAAAGTCGTAGAGCGCACGGTAGGCGCGCGGGAACTCATAGCTGGCGTAGGCGTCGTCGACCTCGGCCTGGACCTGGGTCAGACGGGCAACCATGAGCTTGTCGAGCGGCAGCAAGTCGGCAAAGGCGACGCCGTCGGTCTCGGGCTCAAACTGACCTTCGAGCTCGGAGAGCAAGAAACGCAGTGTGTTGCGGAAACGACGGTAGGCATCGGACGTACGAGCAAGGATCTCGTGGTCGATGGAGACGTCAGAGCTGGTGTCGACGGAGGCAACCCACAGACGGATGATGTCGGCGCCCATCTCGTCGCAGACTTTGTTGGGGTCGATGACGTTGCCGAGCGACTTGGACATCTTGCGGCCCTGGCCATCGAGCGTGAAGCCCTGAGAGACGACCGCCTTGTACGGAGCATGGCCGTTGGCACCCACCGAGGTGAGCAGCGAGCTCTGGAACCAACCGCGGTGCTGGTCGGAGCCCTCGAGGTACACATCCGCCGGATACTCCAGCTCGGGACGGTACTCGCAGACGGCCTTCCAGGAGACGCCGGAATCCCACCACACGTCGAGGATGTCCTTATCGGCCTTGAGGTGATGGCCGCCGCACTTGGGGCAGACGCAGGCCTCGCCCAGGTAGCTCTCGGGAGCGTCGGTGAACCAGGCGTCGGAGCCCTTCTCGTGGAAGAGCTTGATGACGGCGTCGAGCGTGGCGTCGTTCATGACCTTCTCGCCGCAGTCGGCACAGGTGTAGCTGGGGATAGGCACGCCCCAGTTGCGCTGACGGCTGATGCACCAGTCGGGACGCTGCTCAACCATGGCGCCGATGCGGTTGGCGGCGTGAGCCGGATACCACTTGACGTACTCGCGAACCTCCTTGCCAGCCTGCTCGCGCAAACCAGTCTTGTCCATCGAGACAAACCACTGGTCGGTAGCACGGAAGAGCACCGGGTGCTTGCAGCGCCAGCAGTGCGGATAGCTGTGCGTGATCTTCTTCTCGAGGACCAGGGTTCCGCGCTCGCGCAGGAACTCGATGATGTGCGGGTTGGCCTCATCGGTATCCATACCGCTGAAGGGGCCACCGGTGCCAAACTCCTCACCGGTGTAGAACTTGCCGTCGTCATCGACCGGCATGCAGATGTCGGTGATGCCCTCCTTGAGGCAGGCAAAATAGTCGTCGACGCCGTGGCCGGGCGAGTTGTGGACGATACCGGTACCGTCATCGACACCGACGTAATCGGCCAGCAGCGCCACGCCCTCAACACCGTCAAAGATTGGCTGCTTGTAGTGGATGTGGTGGAAGGTCTCGGCGGGAACCACATAGGGCTTGCCGTCGACCATAACCGGGGTGTACTCCCAGCCAAACTCCTCACAGCACTTGGGAGCCAGGTCCTCGAGCATGACCTCGGCACGACCATCGTGCTCAACGGCAACGTAGGCGGCGCCGGGCTTGAGGGAAACGGCCTGGTCGGAGGGGATGGTCCACGGCGTGGTCGTCCAGATGATAAAGTCAACCGGGCCGTCGAAGTTCTCGAGGCCGGCGGGCTTGGAAGTCATCTCGAAGCGCACGAAAATGGACGGGCTCGTCTCGTCGGAGTACTCGATCTCGGCCTCGGCCAGCGCGGTGTGGCAGTGCTTGCACCAGTGAACCGGCTTGT
>CAUBQN010000032.1 GCA_958438125.1 uncultured Collinsella sp. | reverse complement strand
TCGCGCGTTTGGTTTGCCGGAAACGTTTCATATGTGTTTCGCGGCTTGGTCAACGTCCCCTATTCTACGCTGCTCAGCGATGGTCCTGAGCAGGGATTATGTGATATATCAGTTGATGGGAAGCTTGTTGCTGGAGTGTTTCTGTGCCACGGGCTCAAGTGGGGTACGCTTGAAGACGAAAAACAAGGGCGCATAATTTGCGCGAAGGGAGCACATATGATTGTCGAGAACCACGCGCTGTGGGGCGAGGAGCCGACCGAGGAATATCCAGCGACGTTTACGTATTTGGGTGCCGAGCCGCTGCCCGATAAACCGAATGGCCGCCGCCCTGCCGTGATTATCTGCGGCGGAGGTGCGTTTACGCATATCGCCCCGCATGAACAGGATCCCGTGGCGTTTGCGTTTTTGGATCACGGTTACCAGGCCTTTGTGCTCAACTATGTGACGAGTGGCACGGGTGACGTGAGCTTTCCGCACCCCCAGGCAGATCTTGCCAAGATGGTCGCCACGGTTCGTGCGAATGCCGACGAGTGGCATGTCGATCCCAAGCGCGTGTGCGTTGTGGGCTTTTCTGCGGGCGGTATGATCTGCGCCTCGCTGGCAACACAGTGGAAGACCGGTCCCTTCGCGGGCCTGGCAGGGGCGCGTCCGGACGACATTCGTCCCGATGCCGTGGTGCTGGGCTATCCGCTGCTCGACTTTGCCTATGTGCGCGACATGCAGACGCGCGATCCGCGCATTGACTTGCGTGTGCCCAAGACGGGCGGCAAGACGGGGCGCGATCTGCTCAACGACTACCTGTCGATGGTGACGGGTGGCGAGGCAACTGACGAGCACTTGGCCGATATCTGCCCAACCACACATGTTTCGCGTCAGATGCCGCCGACCTTTGTGTGGGGCGTGTCCGATGACAAGACGGCGCCGATCGCGCAGGTCTACCCGTTTGCGCAGCGCATGGCCGAGGAAGGCGTCGCATGCGAGATGCACGTCTTTGACCAGGGCGGCCACGGCCTTTCGCTCGGCAACGCCAACACCGCGGTCGACAACGAGGACAAGCAGGTTTCCGTCCGTCCCTGGATTCGCCTGGCCTTCCGCTTCCTCGAGCGCCATCTGTAAGAGTCCCGGCATCCAAGCTCTTCAATAACTTGCGGTGAAATAGTTCCTATCTGGGGCATCAACCAGCCCATCCAGGAACTATTCCACCGCAACTTCGTTTTTGATGCCCCGTCCGGAAACTGCGCCCCAGTTTTGCCTTTCAAGGTGGGACGCAGTTTCCCATAGGGCCTCGACTGGGAAAGCGCGTCCCGTTTCGAGCGGGGATTCCGGGATGCATTTTCCGTAAGAGGCCTGTTTGGGAAACCATATCCCGTTTCGAGCCGGAATTCTGGGATGTAGTTTCCCCGAGAGGCCTCATCGGGAAACTATGGCCCTGAACTCTCCTGCCTGTCCCCATTGCGCCAATTTGCTGATTGAACATCGTTGTGTGTTCGCGCTATCATGCATGGTTACAATTGGTTAGCCATGGCAAACGGTTAGCCATAGTAAACAAAATGCAACGCCCTGCGGGCGCCGGGGGAGGAACGCGGACGTGAGACTCGATACACTCGAGATTGGAAAGGACGCCGTTGTCGCATCGGTGACATCGGACGACCAGGCACTCCGACAACATATTTTGGACATGGGTCTAACGCCGGGCACCGAAGTCACCATGATGAAGTACGCCCCCATGGGCGATCCGCTCGAGATCCGCCTGCGTGGCTACGAGTTGACACTGCGCAAGGACGATGCCGCTCGCATCGAGCTCGTGGGTATTCACGACACCGATACGGGTCCGCGCGCTAACGCCGCAATCGGCACGACGGAGCATCCGGCCCTGGGCGAGGGGACGTATTCGCCCCGTGCGGCAAAGACGGCCGTGCCCGAGGGCGCGCCGCTGCACTTTGCCCTCGCCGGCAACCAAAACTGCGGCAAGACCACGTTATTCAACCAGCTGACGGGCTCCAACCAGCACGTCGGTAACTTTCCCGGCGTGACGGTCGACCGCAAAGATGGCACCATCCGTAACCATCCCGAGGCGAGCGTTACCGACCTGCCTGGCATTTACTCCCTGTCGCCGTACACAGGCGAAGAGGTCGTGAGCCGTCAGTTCATCCTCGACGAGCGTCCGGACGCCATCATCGACATCATTGACGCTACCAACATCGAGCGTAATCTGTACCTGACACTGCAGCTCATGGAGCTCGACCGTCCTATGGTCATCGCGCTCAACATGATGGACGAGGTGACCGCCAACGGCGGCGCCGTGGACGTCAACCTGCTCGAGAGTCTGTTGGGCGTGCCCGTTGTTCCCATTAGTGCTGCCCGCAACGAGGGTATCGGCGAGTTGGTGGATCATGCCTTGCACGTGGCGCGGTTCCGCGAGCGCCCCGGTCGCCTGGACTTTTGCGCGCCCGACGGTCCGGACGGCGGTGCGCTGCATCGCTGCATCCACGGTATTGCTAACCTGATCGAGGACCATGCCGTGACGGCGCACATCCCGGTGCGCTTTGCGGCGACCAAGCTGGTCGAGGGCGATGAGCTGGTAACCGAGGCGCTTCACCTGGATCGCAACGAGCTCGACGCCATCGAGCACATCATTACCCAGATGGAGGGCGAGGCCGGCACCGACCGCCTGTCCGCGCTGGCCGACATGCGCTTTAGCTTTATCGGCGACGTGTGCGGGCGCTGTGTCGTCAAGCCGCACGAGAGCCGCGAGCACGTGCGCTCCGTCAAGATCGACCGCATTCTGACGGGTCGCTATACGGCCATCCCGGCGTTTCTGCTGATCATGGGCCTCGTCTTTTGGCTGACGTTTGGCGTGATCGGCGCGGCGTTGCAGGGACTTATGGAGGACGGCATCGCTGCCATCATCGCTTCGGCCGATGCAGGCCTCAAGGCGTTCGGCACCAACGACGTGGTGCGCTCGCTGGCTGTCGACGGCGTGCTTACGGGCGTGGGCAGTGTGCTGACCTTCCTGCCGATTATCGTCGTGCTCTTCTTGTTCCTCTCCATTCTGGAAGACTCCGGCTACATGGCACGCGTAGCCTTTGTCATGGATAAGGTGTTGCGTCGCTTTGGCCTGTCGGGCCGCAGCTTCGTGCCCATGCTCGTCGGTTTTGGCTGCACCGTGCCGGCTATCATGTCGACCCGTACGCTCCCATCCGAGCACGACCGCAAGATGACGGTCATGCTCACGCCGTTTATGAGCTGCTCAGCCAAGTTGCCTGTTTACGGCTTGCTGTGCGGGGCGTTTTTCCCGCAGGCGACGGTCCCCGCCATGGTCTCGCTCTATCTGATCGGTATCGTGGTCGGCTGCATCGCGGCTTTGGTGCTCAACCGCACTGCATTTAAGGGCGACCCGGTGCCGTTTATCATGGAGCTTCCCAATTACCGCCTGCCGAGCGTCAAGACGACGGTGATGCTGGCATGGGATAAGGCCAAGGACTTCATCACCAAGGCCTTTACCATTATCTTTGCCGCGACCGTGGTCATCTGGTTCCTTCAGACGTTCGACATCCGCTTTAACGTGGTCGCCGATCAGTCGCAAAGCCTGCTTGCGGGCCTCGGCAGCATCATCGCGCCGGCGCTGGCGCCGCTTGGCTTTGGCGATTGGCGCGCATCCACGGCGCTCGTCACCGGACTTATCGCCAAGGAGAGTGTCATCTCGACCCTCACCGTGCTTTTGGGCGCGACCTCGCCCGCGGCACTGTCGACCATGTTTTCGCCGTTTACCGCTTACGTGTTCCTGGTCTTTACGTTGCTGTACCCGCCCTGCGTGGCGGCCATCGGCGCCGTCAGGAGCGAGTTGGGCGCACGCTATGCCGTTGCCGTGTTCGCGTTTCAAGTGACGGTCGCCTGGATCGTGGCGTTTGTCGTGCATTCGGCGGGCATATTACTGGGGTTGGCTTAGTTATTTATTGACGGCGCAACCTCTGTGTATCGAATTGTTTCGGTCCCGTGTCCGTTACTGACGGATGCGGGACCGTTGCTATATAATCGCCTCCGCTCAAAATGATTGGAGATGTTATATATGAGTCAGGCAAGGCAAGACGGCATCACGCTCAAGCAGTGGCTCCCACTCGTCGGGCTCACCTGCTGTGCGTTCGTGTTCAACACGTCGGAGTTTATGCCCATCGGCCTTTTGACTGATATCGCCGCGTCGTTCTCGCTCACCGAGGCCCAGGCGGGCATCATGATCTCGGTCTATGCCTGGGGCGTCATGCTGCTGTCGCTGCCGCTCATGGTGTTCGCCTCGCGCTTTGAGTTCAAGCGGATGCTGCTGGGCGTGCTGGCCGTGTTCTCGCTCGGTCAGTTCCTGTCCGCTGTGGCGCCGACCTATCCCATCCTGGTCTGCGCGCGCCTGGTGGTCGCTTGCGCACATGCCGTGTTCTGGTCAGTCGCCTCGATTATGGCCTCGCGCCTGGTCGACACTCGCCACGGCGCGCTCGCCATCAGCATGATCGCCACGGGCTCGTCCATCGCGCAGATCTTTGGCCTGCCTCTCGGTCGCGCCATTGGCTTGGCCGTGGGCTGGCGCATGACGTTTGCCGTGGTCGGGGGCCTCTCAGCCATCGCGGTCGTCTACCAGGCAGCGGTGTTCCCGGCCATGCCGGCGGGTGAGCGCTTTACCGTCAAACAGCTGCCCGAGCTGCTCAAGAACCCGCTCCTCATCGCGCTCTACGCAGTCACGGTCTTCATGGCGACCGGCTATTACGCAAGCTACAGCTATATCGAGCCCTTCCTGGCGCAGGTCGCGCACGTCGATGCGGGCGCCATCACCATGACGCTGACGGCGTTTGGCTGTTCCGGCTTGGTGGGCAGCTGGCTGTTCAGCCGCCTGTTCGACGGGCACCGTTTTCCGTTCCTTGCTATCACGCTCTCCGGCGTGCCGGTGGCCCTGCTGCTCATGGGGCCGGCCGCATCGTCGCTCGTGACAGTGCTTGCCGTCTGCGCACTGTGGGGTTGCTGCGCCACGGCCTTTAACGTGGCGTTTCAGGCCGAGCTCATCAAGCACACGCCGGCAGATTCGTCGGCCGTCGCCATGTCGATCTTCTCGGGCCTGTTTAACCTCGGTATTGGCACGGGCACCGCAATCGGCGGCGCCGTGGTTTCGGGTCCCGGTATCGCTTGGATCGGCTTCGCGGGCGGGGCGATTGCCGTCGTGGGCGTCATCCTCGCCATCACGGTGATGTTCCCAGCCATACGCCGCGCAAAGCCCGTCGCCTAGCCACATCCTCCTCATCAGTTGCGGTGGAATACGGAGTGTTTAGCCCAGTAAACCTGGTAAACAGTCCGTATTTCACCGCAACTTATTTTGGGGGAGGGGATGCGCGGCGGGCATACAATGGATGGCGTTGCGTGAAAGTTACCCGGGAGGTTGCTATGTGGGCATACGAGACGACGTTCTATCAGATCTATCCGCTGGGCTTTTGCGGGGCTCCGCGCGAAAACGCCGCACCCGTTGCCGAGGATGAACTCGCCCAGGCTGCCAACGCCGCGCCCAACCCCGATGCTCCTATCATGAAAATCGCCCAATGGGCCGACTACCTGCAGGAACTCGGTATTGGAGCTGTGCTCATCAACCCACCGCTCGAATCTGATAGCCACGGCTACGATACACGCAGCCTGCGCCATATCGACCGTCGCCTGGGTGGGGACGCCGACTTTGCCGCCGTATGCGACACGCTGCATGCCCATGGCATCCGCGTGGTGCTCGATGCCGTCTTCAACCACGTCGGCCGCGGTTTTTGGGCCTTCCGCGATGTGCAGGAGCGTAAGTGGGACTCGCCGTACAAGGACTGGTTCCACATTAGCTTTGACGGCGATTCCTGCTATGGCGATGGCTTTTGGTACGATGGCTGGGAAGGCCATTTTGAGCTTGTGAAGCTCAACCTGCAAAATCCCGCTGTGGTCGATTACCTGCTCGAGTCCGTGCGCCGCTGGGCCGAGGTCTTTGGCGTCGACGGCCTGCGCCTGGACGTTGCCTATATGCTCGACCGCGACTTTATGCGCCGCCTGCACGTCTTTACCCGTGAGCTCAAGCCCGACTTTGTGCTGATCGGCGAGACGCTCCACGGCGACTACAACCAAATCGTCAACGACGAGATGCTCGACTCCTGCACCAACTACGAGTGCTACAAGGGCCTGTACTCCAGCTTTAACTCGGTCAACATGTTCGAGATCGCGCACTCGCTGCACCGTCAGTTTGGCGGCGACCCCTGGTGCATCTACCGCGGCAAGCACCTGCTGTCGTTTGTCGACAACCACGATGTGCCGCGCCTGGCAAGTATCCTCACCGACAAGTCGTGTCTGCGTCCCGCCTACGGCATGCTCTTTGGCATGCCGGGCATCCCGTGCGTCTACTATGGCAGCGAGTGGGGAATTGCCGGCGAAAAGGGTGGCCCCGATGGCGACTGGGCGCTGCGACCTGCGCTCAATGAGCCTGCGCCCAACGAGCTGACGGCGTTCATCACGCAGCTTGCGCACCTTCGCTCGGCCGACGACGCGGCTGCCCGTGCTCTCAACTACGGTGCCTATCGCAACGTGGTGATCCAGAACAAGCAGCTGCTGTTCGAGCGCGCCTGCGACGACGCGGCGGTGCTCGTGGCGGTGAATGCCGTGGGTGAGCCTTACACCTTTGGCGCCGGCGAACTCAACGGCTCCTTCGTCGACCTGCTTGCCGACGATGCGCCCACGGTCGAGCTGACGGGTATCCTTGAGCTTGCACCCTACGAGGTGCGCTATCTGTTGAGAGCCTAGCCCATGGCCGTATCTGACGAGGGCTATCAACATATTGAGCATGGGTTTGAGCCCGTGTTTGACGAGCACTCGCGCGTTTTGGTGCTCGGGTCGTTTCCCTCGGTGCTTTCGCGCGCCAATGCCTTTTATTACGGCAACCCTCAGAATCGCTTTTGGCGTGTGATGGCCACGTGCCTCGGTATGCCTGTGCCGCCCAACGAGGGCGATCCTTTGGCAAGCGGTGAGCCCGCGACGCTCGATGCCTCCATTGCCGCCAAGCGGGCCATGCTGCTGAACGGCGGCGTGGCCCTGTGGGATGTGATCGAGAGCTGCGACATTAAGGGCTCAAGCGACGCGAGCATCAAAAACGTCGTTCCGGCGCATGCCGAGCGTATTACCGGTGCAGCTCCTATCGAGGTCGTTGTCTGTAACGGCGGCACGGCAGGGCGGCTCTACAAGCACTACCTGCAAGAGCGCACGGGGCTGCCGGCCATCGTTCTGCCGTCGACAAGTCCCGCCAATGCGGCATGGCGCCTGGAACGCCTTGTCGAGCGCTGGCGCGAGGCCGTTGACTGGGCAGCTCTCTAATTTAGATACTTGATTGAGCATGGGTGCCGAGGCGTTTGATGATGGCGCGCCAGATTGGTGCGGGCACGGCAGGCTTGACGCGCACCATGCCGTCGACGTCGACACTACCGGCATCGCCGCCGCCAAGCAGCTGCGCATGTTCAATGGAGCAGCCTATGCGAACGGCGCCTACGAGCTTATCCATCGCTTCCGAAAAAGGCCGGCGTAAGAGACCCATGCGTGGGGAATGGTGAAGCGCTGCGATGCCGCCACCGGCACAGATGACAACTCCGCCGCACCACAATTGGTCATGGCGCTCGCATGCCTTGTACAGACGAACGGCGGTCCCACGCGCCTGCTCAGCGCCCTCTTGCGCGGCTCGAATCGCGGCATAGACACGCGTTCCCGTACCGCCAAAGCGCTCAAGAGCCTGCTCGATAGCTGTCAACGTCTCATCGTCAGCCACATCTTCAATGGCCAGTACGATGCCATCGGCAACGCCGTCGGCATCATCCGCCTCCAAATCGATCGGGCGGGGGAGCACGGCGCCAGAAAGCTGAGCATAGGCGGCGATGGCATCCTGCAGGTCCCAGAGCAAAAACTCAAGATCGGCGCTATTGGGAATGCTGATATACGCAATGGTTTGCAACGTTTTTGGTACATCGCCGCGTGCGGTCGTCTCCATGCCGCCTCCTTTCCGGTTGGTTTCCGTTTAGGTTACACCGTCTGGTGGCGCTCCGCCGCGCTATCCTAGTGCAACCCTTACGAAAGGAACGCCATGCGTCTGCCCATGAATACCTCGCTTGCCACGCTCAAGCCCTCCGGCATCCGTCGGATCAATGCGCTCGCCGCCCAGCACCCGGGGTGCATCGCACTTGCGCTTGGCGAGCCCGATTTTCCCACGCCCGATGTGATTAGCGCCGAGGTGACGGCCTCGCTCGACCGCGGCGACACGCACTATCCGCCCAACAACGGCCGTCCCGCCCTGCGCGAGGCACTGTCCAAATATATGGGGGACGCGGACCTGGCGTTTTCGGCCGACGAGGTCATCCTGACCGACGGCGCGACCGAGGCCCTGTCGGCAGCATTCATGGCTATGCTCAACCCCGGCGACGAGGTCATCATCCCCACGCCGGCCTTTGGCCTGTACGAGAGCATCGTCGTGGCCAACCACGCCAAAGCGGTCTTTTTGGATACGGAGCCTGCGCAATTCCAGATTGATGAAGACGCACTTCGTGCTTGCGTGACACCGGCGACCAAGGCCATCGTCATCTGCTCGCCCAACAATCCCACGGGCTGCATCCTCAACGCGGCATCGCTCGACGCCGTGGCGCGCGTGGCGAAGCGGGCGGGCATCTACGTGGTCTGCGACGATGTGTACAACCG
This sequence comes from uncultured Collinsella sp., assembly GCA_958438125.1. GTDB lineage: Bacteria > Actinomycetota > Coriobacteriia > Coriobacteriales > Coriobacteriaceae > Collinsella. The sequence goes on along the minus strand of CAUBQN010000032.1, from coordinate 5,694 downwards.
TCTGGTCTATGTGGATGGCTATGAGCGCTTTGCCCAGCGCCACCCGGAGCTTCGCGATCAGACGGTGGTTATCGAGAGCTTCTCCAAGCCCTGGGCCATGACCGGCTGGCGCTTGGGCTGGCTCGCAGCGGCAGCCCCCGTCATCGCCGAGATCGCAAAGGCTCATCAATACCTAGTATCGAGCGCCGTCTCCTTCGAAATGGACGCCGCAGCCCGAGCCCTGACCGTCGACCCCACCCCCATGCTCGAAGTCTACCGAACCCGTCGCGAACACGTACTCGCAGCCTTAGACGCCATGGGCCTCGACGTAGTTGAACCGGCGGGAGCCTTCTATACCTTCCCCAGCATCAAAAAGTTCGGCCTAACAAGCGAAGATTTCTGCATCAAAGCCATCAAAGAAGCAAACGTAGCCCTAGTCCCGGGCGACTGTTTCGGCACCGAAGGCCACATCCGCCTCAGCTACTGCGTCTCCGACGAAAACCTGGACGAAGGCCTAAATCGCCTGTCCACCTTCATTTCAACCCTGTAGCCATCAGGGACGCAACACATCAGCCCACCGACCCAAGCATTATGAGTGGGGCGCGCCGGCCAACGGAAAACCGGGCTGCCCCATAGTTGACGCAGGCCGCGCCGCCGAAGGCCAGGCGCAAGGGTTTCGTAGATTCCGCACGAGCCGAAGGCCACTTAATGTGGCCTTCGTGCGAGCCCAGGACTTGACCGAGCGAAAACCTTGCGCCTGGCCTTCGGCGGAGCGTGCCGGATGGTGGAATTGTGTGCAGCCCGGTTTACCGTTGACCGACGCCGGGGTCCCCGCCATAATACTCTCGGTTCACGCACGAATCCGCTGCCAGAGACAGCCGGTGCAAACGGGCATCGCCCGCGAGCTTAATGGGATATCCCGCCAGCCGAGGTGGTCGAGTAGATATGTCTTCTCGCCCCCGTCGCTCATGCAGCGCGGGGGCTTTCTTTTTGGACATGCCCCCGTCACGTCCTTGTGGCGGACCGTGCCCGGAAAGAATTCGAGGAGGTGTAATTCATGCCCCAGCAGTACAAAATCGACAAGGTTGCAGAGATCGAGTCCCGTATCGCCGAGAACGCCGGTCTGTTCGTCGTCAACTACAATGGTCTGACGGTTAAGCAGGCTCAGGAGCTGCGTCATCAGCTTCGCGAGTGCGGCGCCGAGATGAAGGTCTACAAGAACAACCTGGTCAAGATCGCTCTCAAGAACCAGGAGCAGCCCGAGCTCGACGAGATCCTCGCCGGCCCCGTCGCTTATGTGTTCTACGAGACCGAGCCGGTCGAGGCCGCTAAGACCCTTAAGGACTTCTCCGCTAAGTCCAAGGGCGTCCTTGAGATTAAGGGCGGTATCTCCGACGGCAAGGCCGTTTCCGCTGATGATGTTAAGGCTATCGCCGAGCTGCCCACCAAGGATCAGCTTCTCGGCCAGATCGCCGGTCTCATCTCCGGTTTCGCTCGCGACATCGCTGTCTGCGTCAACGGCGTTTCCTCTGGTCTCGCTCGTTCGATCCAGCAGGTCTCCGAGCAGAAGGCAGCCTAGTTGCTGTTTTCACCCGCGGCGGCAACGCCGCACCCCTGGCGCATTCGCGCCGTGTTTTAACTGATCTCCGTGCATTCGCACGGAAACCGAAAGGACTTAGAAATGGCTAAGCTTACCACCGATGAGATCATCGATGCTCTTAAGGAAATGACCCTTCTCGAGGCTTCCGAGCTCGTCAAGGCTATCGAGGACACCTTCGGCGTTTCCGCCGCTGCTCCTGCCGCTGTTGTCGCCGCTCCCGCTGCTGGCGCTGCTGAGGCCGAGGAGAAGACCGAGTTTGACGTCGTGCTCGAGGGCTTCGGCGACAACAAGATCCAGGTCATCAAGGCCGTCCGTGAGCTCACCAACCTTGGCCTGAAGGAGGCCAAGGAGGTCGTCGAGGGCGCTCCCAAGGCTGTTCTCGAGGGTGCCAAGAAGGAGGACGCCGAGGCTGCCAAGGAGAAGCTCGAGGCTGCTGGCGCTGCTGTCACCCTCAAGTAATCAGGCTTTCTCGCCAGATTTCTTTGCAGACGGGGCTCGCTATGCGAGCCCCGTCTTTTTTGTTTTTCGGTCCCTCGACATCGGTAGCTCAAACTGTCATATTCTGTGATTTGCGTCGTATCGGGTGCCCTGCCGTTGGGCAATAAAATTGCACCATTCGAGCAATAATTTGCGTTGACCTGCTGAAGAATTGTCTCTGCCTTGTAGCGACATATAGTTCCAGCGGTAAGATGCTTAGGTATCGCAATTTGGTCTGCGGCTGTGTGCCGCACGCATGGGGCGCTTTTGCGCCTTCGAAAGGATCTTTGAATAACATGAAGGCAATCATCCCCGCCGCCGGTCTTGGCACGCGTTTTCTGCCTGGCACCAAGTGCACGCCCAAAGAGATGCTGCCGGTGCTCGACAAGCCGGTCATTCAGTATGTCGTCGAGGAGGCGCTCGACCCCGAGGAGGTCGATGACGCCATCATCGTTACCTCTCCCGGTAAGCCCGAGCTGCTGAGCTACTTCCAGCCCGATCGCTCGCTCGAGAATCTGCTGCGCGAGCGCGGTAAGGACGCCTACGCCGACGCCGTCGCCCATGCGGGCGGTATGCCGGTCGACTTCCGTTATCAGTACGAGCCCAAGGGCCTCGGCCATGCTATTCGCTCTGCTGCCGACGCCGTGGCGGGGGAGAACTTCCTGGTTCTTCTGGGCGACTACGTTGTGCCCAACCGTGACATCTGCGACAAGATGCTCGCCGTCTCCAAGGAGCACGGTGGCGCTTCGGTTATCGCCGTTGCCGCGTGCGCTCCCGAGGAAGTCAGCCGCTATGGCGTCATCGCCGGCGATCGCGTGGGCTCTCTCGAGGGCTTCGAGAATGCTGCCGACGACGAGCCCGGTGCCGTTTGGCGCATCGGCGGTCTGGTCGAGAAGCCCGCTCCCGAGGCGGCTCCGTCCAACCTGTACATCGTCGGTCGCTACCTGCTGAGCCCGCTGGTCATGGACCTGCTCGCCGATCAGCAGGCCGGCAAGGGCGGCGAGATCCAGCTCACCGACGCCATGGCCCGCTCGCTCGATCGCGAGGCCATGTACGCTGTCGTCATCGACCCGCTCTCGGGCTACGACACCGGCACCCCGTCTGGCTGGATGGCCACCAACGCCCTCATGGCCGCAAGCGATCCTCGCTTTGCCAGCGCCTTCTGGGACGCCATCGACGAGCGCGGCGGATTGATGCGCAAGTAAGCCTTCGGGCATCGACATTTACGGGTGCGGACTTCGGTCTGCACCCGTTTTTTATAAGAGCTGCGATTGCTGGCGCTCTGTTCACAGAAAATATATGAACAGATGTTCGATGCACACCTATCTACCTGCAGTTTTTCTGTCGAAAAACTTTGCTACTCCAAAAACTCAATCGCGTCAAGGCTTTTCTTGCTCAACGGTCGGTACCTGATAAACTATTAGGTTGCGATAACTGGCGAAGCTATGCCTCGCCAACCCACCGAGCATTTCCGTGAAGGAGGAAAAACCTGGTGACCTACGCATACACTGCCACTGAGCGCAAGCGCGTCAGCTTCGGGAAAATCCCGGAGGCCATGGAGCTCCCCAACCTTATCTCTGTTCAAAGGGAATCCTTTGAGCGTTTTAAGGACGAGGGCCTTCGTGAGGCGTTCAAGGAATCCAGCCCCATCCAGAGCCAGAACCATGTTCTCGAGGTTACCTTCGGCGAGCATCAGTTCGGCGACCCCGCGCACACCGTCGAGGAGTGCCGCGAGAAGGATATGACCTATCAGGCTCCGCTTCTGACCGACGTCCGTCTCACCAACAAGGAGACCGGCGAGATCAAGGAGCAGCTCGTCTTCATGGGCGATTTCCCCATGATGACCGATCAGGGCACCTTCATCATCAACGGTACCGAGCGTATCGTCGTTTCGCAGCTCGTCCGTTCCCCGGGCGTGTACTACAGCTCCGAGATGGATTCGGGCAAGCAGATCTACAAGGCCCAGATCATTCCGTCCCGCGGTGCCTGGCTTGAGTTTGAGGTCGACAAGCGCGACCAGCTCATGGTCTCCATCGACCGTAAGCGCAAGCAGAGCGCCACGATGTTTCTGCGCGCCCTTGGCATCGCCGTCACCAACGACGACATCATCGAGCTGCTCGGCAACTCCGATGTGATCAAGCGCACCCTGGAGCGCGATACCGCCCTCACTCGCGAGGACGCCCTCATCGAGATCTACCGTCGCCTGCGCCCAGGCGAGCCTCCCACCGTGGACGCTTCCCGCAGCCTGCTCGAGGGTCTGCTCTTTAACCCGCAGCGCTACGACCTGGCCCGCGTCGGTCGTTACAAGGTCAACAAGAAGCTCAACCTCACCACCGAGGAAGAGGTCACGGTGCTCACCGACGAGGATATCGTCGCGACGCTGCGCTACCTCCTGTCTCTCGCTGCCGGCGAGCAGGGCTTCAAGGTCGACGACATCGACCACTTCGGCAACCGCCGCATCCGTACCGTCGGCGAGCTCGTCGCCAACCAGTTCCGTATCGGCATGAGCCGTATGGAGCGCGTCGTCCGTGAGCGCATGAGCTCCCAGGATATCGACGAGATCACCCCGCAGTCGCTCATCAACATCCGCCCGATCGTGGCCTCCATCAAGGAGTTCTTCGGTTCCTCGCAGCTCTCGCAGTTCATGGACCAGGCGAACCCCTTGACCGGTCTGACCCACAAGCGCCGTCTGTCCGCACTCGGCCCTGGTGGTCTTGCCGGCCACAAGTCCGGCTCCAGCCGCCGCACCAACGTGCCGACGGCCGTCCGCGACGTCCACAACTCGCACTACAGCCGCATGTGCCCGATCGAGACCCCCGAAGGCCCCAACATCGGCCTGATCGGCTCGCTCGCCCTCTACGCCCGCGTCAACGAGTACGGCTTCATCGAGGCCCCGTTCCGTCGCGTCGAGAACGGCGTTGCCACCGACCAGATCGACTGGATGACCGCTGACGAGGAAGAGAAGCACGTCATCGCGCCGGCCAACACGCCGCTCGATCCCAAGACCAACGAGTTCATCACGACCGATGCCGAGGGCAAGCTTGTCCGCCCGCACACCGTGATCGCCCGTACCCGCGACTTCGACGGCTCCTTCGGCGCCCCCGCCGACGTGCCCGTCGAGGACGTCGACTACATGGACGTCTCGCCGCGTCAGATGCTCTCCGTCGCAGCCACGCTGATCCCGTTCCTGGAGCACGACGACGCCAAGCGTACGCTGATGGGCGCTAACATGCAGCGTCAGGCCGTGCCGCTGGTTCACCCTGCCGCTCCCTATGTCGGTACCGGCATGGAGCGTCGCGCCGCTCTGGACTCCGGCGAGGTCACCCTGGCCAAGAACGCCGGCGAGGTCATCTTTGCCGACGCCGCCAAGATCATCGTCAAGCATGCCGGCGGCATGGACGAGTATCACCTGGCCAAGTACCAGCGCTCCAACCAGTCCACCTGCATCAACCACCGTCCGCTCGTGCGCGTCGGTGACACCGTTGAGCAGGGCGAGCCTCTGGCCGACGGTCCTTCGACCGATCACGGCGAGCTCGCACTGGGCCAGAACCTCACCGTGGCCTACATGCCGTGGGAAGGCTTTAACTACGAGGACGGTATCGTCGTGTCCGAGCGCCTGGTGGCCGAGGACCTGCTGA
>CAUBQN010000031.1 GCA_958438125.1 uncultured Collinsella sp. | reverse complement strand
GCACGCCGTCCAGGCCCTCGCCAAACTCGGGCGTCTGGATCTCGTTGGCATAGGTGGGGCTTACCGTGGTGATGGCATCGGCATAACGCAGCGCGCCTAGCATGTAGTTGATGCTGCAGGCGTCGCAACGCAGCTGCGAGGCGGCCGCCGGAATATGCGCCACACCAAGGATGTCCTCCATCACGGTGTCGCTAAACTGGCCCTGGAACGCCACGTTGTGGATCGAGAACACGGTCTTGACGCGGTCGTACAGCGGCAGGCCCTGGTAGAACTCGCGCAAAAACACGGGCGCCAGTGCGGTCTGCCAGTCGTTGCAGTGCAGGATGTCGCACTCAAAGCCGGCCGGCAGGTGCTGCAGGCTCTCGGTGATGGCCTTGGAGAAGAACGCAAAACGCTCGCCGTCGTCAAAGAAGCCGTACGGATAGTCGCGCGCAAAGTAGCGCTCGTTGTCGATGAACATATAGGTGACGCCGTCGTGCTCGAGCTTCTCAAGTCCGCAGTACTCATTGCGCCAGCCCAAGCTAACGTAAAAGTCGGAGAAGTGCTCCATCTGCGCCTTGTACTCGTCCTTGATGGTGGCGTACTTGGGCACCATCACGATGACCTCGGCGCCGGCGCGCACAAGCGCCGCAGGCAGCGAGCCCGCCACGTCGCCCAGGCCACCGGTCTTCACAAACGGCGCGCACTCGGCCGAGGCAAACACGATCTGCATCTTTTTGCTGGAATCAGCCATATTGTCTCCCATGTTGTTATTCGAGAATAGCCGCCAGGCGCGAACCGGGCGGCTATTCTACATGTTACGAGCGATGTTGCGGTGCCAACGTTAACGTACGATGGTGGTATCGGAAGTTAACGGAGCCTTGCCCAGCACCAGGATGTTCTCGGGCGTGCCGCGAAGCTCGGTGTTGGTGGGAACCACGTTGTTCTTGTCCAGGATGGCGTTCTCAACGCGGGCGCCGCTCTTGATGATGCAGCTCTGGTTGATGATCGAGTTGGTCACCGAGGCGCCTTCCTCAACCACAACGCCGCGCGACAGGATCGAGTTGCGCACGGTGCCCTTGATGATGCAGCCGGCCGAGATGATCGAGTTGCACGCGTGGCTGCCGGTCGCGTAGCGCGAAGGCGGCACGTCGTGGGCCTTGGTCAGGATCGGGCGCTCGGGGTCAAAGAGCTGGTCGGCCACGGTCTGGTCGAGCAGGTCCATGCTGCGACGATACAGCGACTTCTCGCTAAACACGCCCACGACCTCGCCCTTGTACTCGTAGCTGCACACGTCGATGTTGCCAAAGTCGCCCTGGAGTGCCTCGAGCAGATCCAGATAGTCGGCGGCCTGGTAATGGTCGATGATCTCGAGCAGCGTCTCGCGGTTGACGATGCAGCAGTCCATAGAGGCGTTGTCGCCGTACACGACGCCGGCGCTCACGCCCGTCAGGCGACCGTTCTCGTTGATCTGCAGCTTGGTCTCGTCATCGACGTTGCGCGTAGCCTTGCAGTACACCACGGTCATCTGAGCACCGGAGTTCTCGTGCGCGTCGATGATGGTGTTGAGGTCCATGTTAAAGATGATGTTGGTGCCCATCATCACAACATAGGGCTTGTCCGAGCGCTGGAACAGCGTCTTGTTGGAGATGATGTCGCGCAGCAGGAAGCGCATGCCGCCCTTGGTGGTGCCATACGCGTTGCCGGGCACCATGAACAGGCCGCCCTTCTTGCGGTCCAGGCCCCAGTCCTTGCCCGAACCCACGTGGTCGATCAGCGAGCGGTAATTGCCCGGCATGACGACGCCGACGGTCTTAATGCCGGCATTCATCATGTTGGACAGCGGGAAGTCGATCAGGCGGTAGCGGCCCAAAAACGGAACGGACGCGATGGGGCGATCCTTGAGCAGCACGCTGCCGTAGGTCGAAGAGTAGTTAGCGGTGATATAACCGATGGCCTTGCGATTGATCATCGGATCATTCCCCCTTCCCGATAACGACGTCATTTCCAACGACGGCCGTATCCTTGGTGGTATCGACAGAGCCGAGCTTCACGCCCTCTTCGACCGTGGAGTTCTCGCCCAAAATAGCGCGGCAGATGTGCGCGCCGCTCTTAACGTGCGCACCCGGCAGCAGTACGGAGTCCTCGACCACGGCGCGCTCCTCGATGATGACATCGGTCGAAAGGATCGAGTGGCGAGCGGTGCCGTAGATCTTGCAGCCGTTGGAGACCAGGCAGTCGTCCAGGCGACCATCCGGGCCAATGTAGTGCGGCGGACGCGTGGTGATGTTGGACATGATGGGGAAGTGCTTGTCGAACAGATCGAACTCGGGGTTGTTGCCCAGCAGGTCCATCGAGGTCTCGTGGAAGCTGGCGATGGTGCCAACATCCTTCCAAAAGCCGTGGAACTCGTAGCTGTACAGGCGCTTGTTCTCGCCGAGCAGCTTGGGGATGATGTCCTTGCCAAAGTCGTGGCTCGAGCGCTGGTCCAGAGCGTCCTCCTCGAGCGCCTCGATCAGCACGTCGGCCGAGAAGATGTAGATGCCCATGGACGCGAGATTCGAATCGGGCTTATCGGGCTTCTCGGTGAACTTGGTGATGCGGCCGTCCTCGGGGTCGGTGGTCAGGATGCCAAAGCGGCTGGCCTCCTCCCACGGCACGGGCATAACGCTTACCGTGAGGTCGGCGTTGTTCTCAATGTGCGTCTTGAGCATCTTGCGGTAGTCCATGCGATACAGGTGATCGCCCGAAAGAATCAGGACGTACTTGGGGTCGTTGGCCTTGATGTAGTCGAGGTTCTGCGTAATGGCGTCGGCCGTGCCCGCATACCAGGCGCCGCCGGTCTGCGTCTCGTACGGCGGCAGAATCGACACGCCGCCGTCGCGGCTGTCCAGATCCCATGCCTCGCCGGAGCCCACGTAGGCATGCAGCAGGTAGGGGCGATACTGCGTCAGAACGCCTACCGTGTCGATGCCCGAGTTGGAGCAGTTGGAGAGCGAAAAGTCGATAATGCGGAACTTGCCACCAAAGCTAACCGCCGGCTTAGCGATCTTTTGGGTGAGTGCCCCCAATCGGCTGCCCTGTCCTCCTGCGAGGAGCATCGCGATGCATTCTTTCTTACTCATCGATTTCTCCTTCTGTCATCGATGTTCCTAACCCATTAGCGGAGGGCACGGCGCCTGGTCGCGCCCACCGAATAATGCCGTGCGGCAAAGGGAGCTCGCGCGCCTTTACGCGTGCCAGATCTCGTCGCGGTACTCGCGAATGGTGCGGTCGCTCGAGAACCAGCCCGAGGAGGCGGTGTTGAGCAGCGCCTTGCGGTTCCAGGTCTCCTGGTCGCCGTAGCTGTTCGTGAGCTTCTCCCAGGCGTCGACGTAGCTGCGGAAATCGGCCATGACCAGGTCGGGGTCGTTGTTGTTCATGAGCTCGTTATAGATGCTCTCAAAGTTGCCCGAAAGGCCGGCAAACGTGTTGTCCTTGAGCTCGTCCATCACGCGGCCCAGGCGCTCGCGGTCGCCGTTGAGGGTATCCCACGCAAAGTAGCTGTTGGATGCCCAGAGCTGCTCGACCTCGGGGGCGGTCAGGCCAAAGATGGCCTCGTTCTCGCGACCGGCCAGGTCGGCGATCTCGATGTTGGCGCCGTCGAGGGTGCCCAGCGTAATGGCGCCGTTCATCATGAGCTTCATGTTGGACGTGCCCGAGGCCTCCTTGCCGGCCGTGGAGATCTGCTCCGAGATCTCGGCGGCGGGGTAGATGAGCTGGGCGTTGCTCACGCGGAAGTTGGGGATAAAGCAGACCTTCATGACCTCGTTGACGCGGGCGTCGTTGTTGATGACGTCGGCCACGGAGTTAATGAGGCGGATGGTCTCCTTGGCGAAGGTGTAGCTCGAGGCGGCCTTGCCGCTAAAGATGAAGGTCGTCGGCGTCACGTGGTAGTTGGGATCCGCGATGCGACGGTTGTAGATGTCCATCACCTTCATGATGTTCATGAGCTGGCGCTTGTAGGCATGGAAGCGCTTAACCTGAACGTCGAAGACGGTGTTGGGGTCAATGACCAGACCGGTCTCGGCCTTAACGTAGGCGGCCAGGCGCTCCTTGTTGGCGCGCTTGGAGGCACCCACGGCCTTCAGGAACTCGGTGTCGTTCTGGTACTCTTTGAGCTTCTCCAGCTCAAAGGCGTCCTTCAGCCAGCCGTCGCCAATGGCCTCGGTCACGAGCTTGGCATAGGTGGGGTTGGCCTCGGCAAAGAAGCGACGGTGCGAGATGCCGTTGGTCTTGTTGTTGAACTTCTCGGGCGTAAGGGCATAGAAGTCCTTGAGTACGATGTTTTTGATGATGTCGGAGTGGATCTTTGCCACGCCGTTGACACTGTGACTGCAGATCACGGACAGGTTGGCCATGCGAATCTCGCCGTCCCACAGGATGGCGGTCTGACGCAGACGCTCCTGCCAGCCCTCCTGCGTGGTGTCGAACGACTCGTGCCAACGACGGCTGATCTCGTCGATGATCTGGTACACGCGGGGGAGGAGCTTGGAGAACGTTCCGATGGGCCACTTCTCCAGAGCCTCGGGCAGGATGGTGTGGTTAGTGTAGCTCACGACCTGCGTCACGATGTTCCAGGCGTCATCCCACTCGAGCTTCTTCTCGTCAATGAGGATGCGCATGAGCTCGGGGCCGCACATGGCGGGGTGGGTGTCGTTGGTATGGATGGCAACAAACTGCGGCAGCAGCTCCCAGTTAGCGCCGTGCTCCTTCTCAAAGGTGTCGAGCAGGCTGTAGATGCCGGCCGATACAAACAGGTACTCCTGCTTTAAGCGCAGCAGACGGCCGTGCTCGCCGGCGTCGTTGGGGTAGAGGATGGCGCTGATGGCCTCGGCCTCGGCGCGCTCGGCATCGGCCTGGGCGTAGTCGCCGCGGTTGAAGGCCTCCAGGTCAAAGTGCTCCTCGACCGGCTCGGCAGCCCAGACGCGCAGCTTGTTGACGGTCTCGCCGGCATAGCCCACCACGGGGATGTCATAGGGGACGGCCAGGATGTCCTGCGTGTCCACCGTGCGGTAGAACGTGCGGCCGTTCTCCTCAAAGCCCTCAACATGGCCACCAAACTTAATGGTCACGGCCTTGTCCTGACGACGGACCTCCCAGGGATAGCCGTGGGTGAGCCACTCGTCGGTGGCCTCGACCTGGCTGCCGTTGACGATCTCCTGCTTAAACAGGCCGTAGCGGTAGCGCATGCCGTTGCCGTAGCCGGCAATGCCCTCGGCTGCCATGGAATCCAGGAAGCACGCTGCCAGACGGCCCAGGCCACCGTTGCCCAGCGCCGGATCGGGCTCCTGGTTCTCGATGACGGACAGGTCAAAGCCCATGTCGTCGAGCGCCTCGGCGACCATGTCGCGCACGCCAAAGTTGAGCAGGTAGTTGTCGAGCAGGCGGCCGATCAAAAACTCGATCGAGAAGTAGTACACGCGCTTCTTGCCCTCGGCGGTGGCGTGGGCGTCACTCTTGGTGGCAACGGTGCGTGCCTTCTCGGCCACGAGCTTGGCCAGGGCGTTAAAGCGGTCGAGGTCGCTGGCGGCCTCGACGCTCTTGCCGCTGATGCTCATGACGGCATCGCGATAGAGCTCGGTAAACTCCTGCTTGTTGTCGAAGATCTTATTCATACGTTCCTTCCCCCGGGGATGTTTCTCCCGGAACGGTTGTGACATGTATCCTACGCCCCCGCGGGGCGGGTAATTACAGTGGTAACGATTTTGTTACGCATCCTTGCCAGATGCTTTAACAGCGCCTGCCTTAGCCTTGGGAGCAGCCTTTTTAGTGGTTGTCTTCTTTGTCTTGGGCTTAGCCGTGGCTTTGGCGGCAGACTTGACAGTCTTCGCCTTAACCGAAGCCTTCTTGGCAGCCGCGGTCTTGGGCTTTACCGAGGACGAGCGCTTGCGCGTCGCCTTCTTGGGCTCCTCGACCACGGGCGGCTTGTAGCTGCTCGGACCGCGGCGCTTAAGCACCACGCCTGCCAGGCCGGGCACCTTAATCTCGATGGAGTCCATCTGCCCGTTCCAGGGATAGGGCTCGCTCGAGCAGGTGTAAGGCTCCTCGCCGGCATAGCCGCTGCCACCGAACTCGGGACGGTCGGAATCGAAGATAACCTCCCAGTCTCCCTCGCGCGGCACACCCACGCGGAAGCTCTCGTAGCTCGCCGGGTCAAAGTTGATTAGAATCACCAGGTCGTCATCGACGTCCTCGCCCTGGCGCACAAAGCTCACGATGGACTGTTTAGAGTTGTCCGCGTCAATCCAGGTAAAGCCGTCGTCGGTGTAGCCGCGCTCGTACAGGGCGGGCTCGGCGGTGTACAGGTGGTTGAGCGCCTTGATAAACGCCTGATGATGACGGTGGGTCTCGTACTCCTCGGTCAGGAACCACTGGATGGACTCGTAATAGCGCCACTCAATAAACTGGCCGATCTCGTTGCCCATAAAGTTGAGCTTTGCACCGGGATGCGTCATCTGGTAGAAAGCCAGCGTGCGCAGACCGGCAAACTGGCGCCACCAGTCGCCCGGCATGCGGCCGATCAGCGAGCACTTGCCGTGCACGACCTCGTCGTGGCTCAGCGGGCAAATGAAGTTCTCCGTAAAGGCGTACATGATGGAGAAGGTCAGCAGCCCGTGGTTGCCGGGGCGCCACGGAAAATCGGTCTGCATGTAGTGCAGGGTGTCGTTCATCCAGCCCATGTCCCACTTGTAGTGGAAGCCCAGGCCGCCGTCCTGCGGCGGGTAGGTCACGAGCGGCCACGCGGTGGACTCCTCGGCCATCATCATCACGTCAGGGAAGTGGGCCTCCACGGCGCAGTTGACCTGGCGTATAAACGCGCTGGCATCCAGGTCCTCCTCGGTACCGTACTTATTGAACTTCTTTTGGACGGGATCATCGATGCCAAAGTTGAGGTACAGCATGCTGGACACGCCGTCCATGCGAATGCCGTCCACGTGGAAGTTCTCAAGCCAGTACAGCACGTTGGAGACCAAGAATGAGCGGACCTCGCCGCGGGCGAAATCGAACTTATGCGTGCCCCAGTTGGGGTGAATCTCGTGCTCAAACAGCATGTGGCCGTTAAAGGTGGCAAGACCGTGGGAGTCGGCGCAAAATCCGCCAGGCACCCAGTCCATGATCACGCCGATGCCCGCCTCGTGGCACGCGTCGATAAAGTGCATGAGCTGCTGCGGGTTGCCGTAGCGCGACGTGGCGGCATAGTAGCCGGTCGTCTGGTAACCCCAGGAGCCATCGAAGGGATGCTCCATAAGCGGCATGACCTCGATATGCGTGTAGCCCATGTCGCGCACGTAGTCCACGAGCTCAACCGACAAGTCGTCGTAGGTGTAAAACTCACCGCGCTGGGCGGGGAAGGGATCCATGGGGCCGGGGTAGTTGCCGTACTCGTCCGGCTCGCCCTGCGGCGCGTCGCCGTGGCGCTTCCACGAGCCAATATGCACCTCGTAGATGTTAAGCGGCTGCGACATATGGTTGTGGCCGGCGCGGCGCTTGAGCCACGCGGCGTCGTTCCACTTGTAGCCATCGAGTGTCCACAGCACGCTCGCGGTACCCGGAGGGCACTCGGCCTTAAAGGCGTACGGATCGGCCTTGTAGAGCTTTTCGCCTTCGTTGGTCTCGATGAGGTATTTATAGAGCTGGCCCTGCTCGGCGCCAGGAATAAAGCCTTCCCAAATAACGCTCGTATGCACGGGCACCAGCGGGTTGGCTTCCTCATCCCAGTCGTTAAATTCACCAATGACATGGACGCTCTTTACATCGGGCGCCCAAACGCAAAAGCGCCAGCCGCGCGTACGGTTCTGCGTATCGGGGTGCGCGCCCATCTTTTCCCAGCTGCGCTCCCACATTCCAATGCCAAACAGGTAGACATCGTCCTTGGAGAGCTCCGGTGCGTGCGGAGCCGGTTTGCGGGTTGCGGGCTTTTTAGCCGTTGGCTTTAGCTTTGTATCGCTCACGTTTGATCCCATCATGACGCGGCAGCGTGTTGCCTTGGTGACTAGATGCGAAAGGTCCAAGGCTGCACGAATCGAAGGGACGGCGAAGTTTCTGTGATTCGTTCCACCTCGCGTGCTCGGTGGAACTTTCGGCAGAAACTACGATAACACCTGTGCGTTAGTTTTATGGACGAAAGCGGATTTGCGGGGGCGTTTAATCGGTAAGCGACACGTTTATACCACTGGCAGAATTGCCGTGGTAAAACTCTTGACAGTTTTACCAATTTGAGTTTCAAAATTATTTGGCTGACGTTTGGTAAAACGTTTTTAGCAGGATGTTTACCATTTGATATCGAAAGGTTCATTTATGTCCCATACCGCCGCTCCCAAGGTTGCTTTTATTTTCGATTGCGACGGCACGCTGGTTAATAGCACCCCCGTTTGGGCTTATGCTCAGCCCGAGTTATTGCACCGCCACGGGATTGACGTGACCGTGGATGACTTTGCCCAATTTGAGCACCTGTCGCTGGAGGATGAGTGCCAGTCCTACCACGACACGTGGGGCATTGGCGCGAACGGCGAGGAGTTGTATCGCGAGCTCGGCGAGATTTTGATTGATGGGTACTCCAAGGTGCCGCCTCGCGAGGGGCTCCTGACATTTTTGCAGCAGGCGCAGGAGGCCGGTATTGCCATGTGCGTTGCCACGTCCACGCCGGCCGAGCTGGTTAAGTCTGCGCTAGCAGGTGCCGGGCTCGACGCGTACATGGAGTTTGTGACCACGACGGGTGAGGCAGGACGCTCCAAGCAGTTCCCCGACGTATACGAGCTGGCGCTGCGCCGTCTGGAGGAGCGCCATGGGCACAAGTTTGAGCGCGCTTGGGTGTTTGAGGATGCCGTCTTTGGCCTTAAGAGCTCTGGCTCCGCCGGCTTTAAGCGTGTAGGTATTTATGACCCGCACGGCCGTATGAAGCGCGACGATGTGCACGACAACTGCGATATCTTTATCGATAGCTATGAGGAGCTGGATTTGGATCGCGTTCTTACGTATGAAGGTTAGGCGAGGGCTGTGGCTTGCAAGGTATTAGTGGTCTGCGGCTCGCCCGTGGTGGCGAGCGCGGATCTGTTGCGTAGGCTAGCGGGGGAGTGCGATCACGTTTTCGCCGTGGACCGCGGGCTCGACGCGCTGCTGGGCGCCGGCCTGGGCTGTGACGTGTATGTGGGAGATGCCGACACGGTGAGCGACGCAGGCCGCGCGTTGGTCGATGCTGCCAAAGACTTCGAAGTGGAGCGCCACAACCCGTACAAGGACTATACAGATCTGGCTCTGGCGCTCGATTCCGTCCGCCGTCGCTGGCCGGGTGCCGAAGTAATTGCGACATGCGCTACGGGCGGTCGTCCGGACATAGCGCTTTCCGTACTGGGCCTGCTCGCAGGCTACGATGACGCCCCAGTCTGGATTGCCGAGGACGAGACCACGGCCCGCATCCTTCGCGCAGGTGAATCCTGGACCATCGAAGGCGCCGAAGGCAAGACGTTCTCCATTATCGCCATTGCCCCCAACACCGAGGTAAGCGAACACGGCCTAGAATGGGAGCTAAATCACAGCCCCCTGGGACTACTGGCTGACACCGGCATCTCCAATGTCGTTAGGGGTACGGCCAAGATCCAAGTCCATCAAGGCGTTGCGATCGGCTATTTGCTGGCGTGAGGGTTTTATCGGGACGGGGCTGAATTGGCTAATTTTGGCAACGCAAAAAAGGGTAAGTAAAATAAGTGGTTGGAAGTTGTTAAACGATTGTTTGGTTTCCGCAAACGGGATTCTGTTTAATCCAACCACTTATCTAACAACCCGCTCGTATGCAAATCTAACCACATGCTTAACAACTTTGCTTTTTGATTAAAGGCCTGAAGTCCACCACGCCTTGGCGGGAAAGTCCTTTCCCCGTTGAGTATTCTCGATCGCGCTCGGGGTTTTCCTCGACGAATTTCCACACACCCTTTGCTATGAGAGAGATGAGCCCTTCAAGCTTGACGACGCAATCGAACTCGCAGTCTTGTTGGCTTCCATGGCCGATTCCTTTATGCCCATAACTCGCGATTATCCCGCGCGCATCGCCCTGTACGCAAACCCCGATGGCTTTGTAGGGGCTATACGCTTCGCCCCTTCCCTCGATGACCGACGACCCCGCATGGATCACCGCGCAGCGAAGCTGATAGAGATCCGATGCCGTAAAGATGCCTCGATCCTCTATCGTCTTAAACCCCTCTTTTATCTCATCTGGGCGCTTCTCGCCCTTGCGCGCATTGGTCATTTTTCTCCCATCGTTCGGGAGCTCCAGGTACTCCTTGCACCATTTTCGGTAATCCGTCCCGTCGATGTTTGCGCATACGTCTGGGATGGTCACTACGAGAGTCAAAGCGGCGAGCAGCAGCCCTGCGTCGAAGGCTTTTTCGCACTCTTCCACAAGTCTGCTGGGCGTACGGCAGACGACGGTGGGGAACCCGTATTCGTTGTCGCTGCATTTTAAACACGTAGAGGGCATGGGCTCCCAATCGACAATTGCTGCTATGCTCATAACACCTCGCCCGTTTCTGCGTCGATTCTCAGATCTGTCCTCGGTTCGATAAACTCATCCACCATCTCGTCGTCGCGGTCGGGCTCGGTCGCGAAGAGCGGTTCCGGGACGTCGATGCGCGGGCCAATCGTCAGGCTGCTGCACGCGATGATGCGATTGAGATGCGGCTCGGCAGTCCCAGTAGTGAAGGCGGGGCGTAGCACTTCGCGCATGTAGTTGACGATACCCAAAATCTCGTTCACGTAGTCGAACGCGAACTTCTCGGCCGTGGTCGGTCCTCCCTGGCAAAGACGATTTCAACCAGAGATTTTATAACTTCAATGAGTTGCTCCGCTTTAAATCCAACCATTGGCTTAACAAAATGGTAGGAGACTTTTTTCAACCAGAAAACTAATAAACCCAATAAGTTATTTTCATACCCGCCAAAATAGCTAATTCAGTCCCATCCCAGGAAAACCCGTAAGATACGACAATCAATCATAATTCCCCCTTGCATCAAGCAAAACATTCCCCTATAGTATTTCGACGTCACGGGGGCGTAGCTCAGCTGGGAGAGCGCTTGACTGGCAGTCAAGAGGTCAGGGGTTCGATTCCCCTCGTCTCCACCATCGTGAATGTAAAGGCTTTCGGAATTCCGAAGGCTTTTTTCATGCCAAAACACCTCGCACCACAAACCCTCGCACGCTCCAACAAAAAGTTGCACAATTTATTTCCCATGTCTGTACATAGTTTGTTAGTCAAACGCGATTATCGGCGCAGCTCGCTGCTTCACTTGGGCTTCAGGAACGCCCCTAATCACCGCCATTACCTCAATAACCTGCACAATGTGAACAACATCCCAAAACAACAACGTTGAACACGTTATATGAACGATATGTTGTCCAACGTAACCCAAATCAGTTTCGCTATCAGCTTGTGCTAAGATACCTATCGATACATGAGTTCAACTGTGCTCGCGGCTCAGCAAGCCACACAGCTCAGGGTCGATCAGCATCCGGCCGTAACGGCGGTGCCAGAAACACCACGAGCTCCAATAATGAAGTCATGCAATTTTATTTACTTACATTAGGTTAATTACGATATGCAAGTATTTAGTAGTTTGTATGCCTAACGTAGCAGTCTTTCAGCTGTTTGCGTGCGGTCCAGTTTTGAAATCACTAGACTGGCTCGCACGCAGTCAGCTGAGGTTGCAGGCATTCTTGCGATACGTGCCTGTGACCTCAGCGCTGCTTTTATACATACCGTTCACGGTGGGGCAGAGCCACGTGCTTGTCTAACTGGGCTCAGGGTTTGAATATGGAGCGCCTTCGCGCACAAGCGCCCTGGCGAAGCCATACACAAACCCCGTGAGCCATACATAAGACAGCAGGGGGGTGGTGCTCGTGTGGTATGTAATCCAGGTCATTAACGGTCGCGAAGATGTAATGCGCGAGCGTATCGAGCGTATGGTGCCGGTGAGCGCCATGCAGGAGCTCTTTTATCCCCAATTTCAAACCGAGATTAAAGTTCACGGCGAATGGGTCGATGCGACCAAGCCGCTCTTTCCCGGTTACCTTATCTGCGATACGGCAGATCCCCGCACCGTGCAACAGTATCTGCTGCGTATGGACGACTTTGCCCGGGACGGTCAGTTTGTGCCGTTGGCAAAAGAAGAGGTCCAGCTTATTGGCGGCTTTACGCATAAGGGAGACCGCGTAGTGCCCATGAGCGAGGCACTAAAAGACGGCGACCAGGTTGTAGTGACGGCAGGTCCGTTGCTGGGCCACGAGGGCCTCATCAAAAACATTAACAGACGCAAGAGCACTGCTTATTTAGAGCTCAACCTGTGCGGCCGATGCGTTACCTCTCGCGTTGGCCTCGCCGTGCTTTCAAGCGAGCAGCGCATAATGCGAAACCTTAAAAAGGCGATCGCCTAGCTGCTGGCGGTCGCCACACAGAACAGGGAGGATCCCCGACCCGGGGACGAAGCTTTGGAAGAGAACGTGTTGGATAAAAATCAATATGCAACTGATGCGCCCGTGGGGGCGGCACTGATTGCTCAGGCCATGGACCGGCGCGAGGGCGTCGGCCGTTACAAGGCCATGCAATCCATCATGGACTGGGATCGTTCGCGCCTGGCCTACCGCGCCGTTAAGCGCGCCTTTGACGTCGTGTTCAGTGGCTGCGTGCTTGCCGTCATCGCCGTCCCCAGCCTTGTGCTTGCCGCGGCCATCCGCCTGGAGAGCGAGGGCAACCCCTTCTACAGCCAGATCCGAGTGGGACAGACCCGCCCCGACGGAAGCCTGACCACGTTCCGCATGTGGAAGTTCCGCTCCATGTACAGGGACGCCGACGAGCGCCTCGCCGAGCTCAAGGAGCAGAACGAGATCGACGGCGCCATGTTCAAGATGAAGGAGGACCCCCGCGTCACCAGGATCGGGAAGTTCATCCGCAAACATTCCATCGACGAGTTCCCGCAGTTCCTTAACGTGTTCCTGGGGCAAATGTCCGTCGTCGGCCCGCGGCCGCCGCTGCCCAATGAGGTCGCTGAGTACACGGAGTACGACCTGCAACGGCTCGCCGTGAAGCCAGGCATCACCGGACTCTGGCAGGTTACGGAGCGCAACTCCACCGGTTTCGACGGCATGGTCCGCCGGGACCTCGAGTACATAGCCAAGCGCGGAATTGTCACTGACCTCAAGATCGTCTTCCTCACGGTTCTGGAGGTCTTCAACGGGAGCGATGCGTACTAATGCAGCATGTTTTCATCATCGGGTCCAAGGGGATTCCGGCAAACTACGGCGGCTACGAGACGTTCGTGGAGAAGCTAACCGAGAATCAGGTTTCGCCCGACATCAAGTACCACGTGGCGTGCGCCGTGGACTCCGCCGAGCAAGTCAGCGAGTTCGAGCACAACGGGGCGCACTGCTTCAACGTTTTGCGCAGGCCCGTCGGCGCCGCGAGGGCCATCTTCTACGACATCGACGCCCTCAAGAGGTGCATCGCCTACATTGAGGAGAACCGGGTCGAGCACCCCATCGTCTACGTGCTGGCCTGTCGCATCGGGCCGTTCTTCGGCAGGTACGTGAACAGGATCCACGCCCTTGGCGGCAAGGTCCTCGTGAACCCCGACGGCCACGAGTGGATGCGCGCCAAGTGGAGCGCGCCCGTCCGCAGGTACTGGAAGGTCTCGGAGCGCGGGATGGTCAAGCACGCCGACCTGATGGTGTGCGACTCCAAGAACATCGAGAAGTACATTCGCGGGGAGTATGCCGACCTGGACCCAGAGACGACCTTCATCGCCTACGGAGCCGACATTAAGCGCTCCTTGCTCACTGACGACGACCCTAAGTTCACGGGATGGCTTTCCGAGAAGGGCCTCGAGCCCTTCGGCTACTACTTGGTTGTGGGACGTTTCGTGCCTGAGAACAACTACGAGACCATGATCCGGGAGTTCATGGCTTCCGAATCCAAGCGGGACTTTGCGCTCGTGACGGGAGTGGACGACTCCTTCCTCGCAGAGCTCGAGCGGAAGACGCACTTCAAGTCCGACCCACGCATCAAGTTCGTCGGGACCGTCTACGACCAGGAGCTCCTGAAGAAGATCCGCGAGAAAGCCTACGGCTACTTCCACGGTCACGAGGTCGGGGGCACCAATCCGAGCCTCCTGGAGGCCTTGGCTTCCACCCGGCTGAATCTTCTTTTAGACGTGGGCTTCAACCGTGAGGTCGCCGAGGACTCGGCTCTTTATTGGGGTAAGGGATCCGGAGACCTGGCTGAACTTATTAACCGTGCGGACATGATGGACTGGAAGTCGATCGAGGAGTTTGATGCGGCCTCGACCTCCGTTATCCGCGACCGGTATTCGTGGCGGTCCATCACCGACAGCTATGAAGACCTTTTCCTCGGAAGGCTGTAGCACCATGAAAGGCATCATCCTCGCCGGCGGGTCCGGCACGCGCCTGTACCCGCTCACGC
>CAUBQN010000030.1 GCA_958438125.1 uncultured Collinsella sp. | reverse complement strand
CGCCATCGACGCGGGCAGGTGAAGTCCGTGAGACCAACTTCTTCGGTGTAGTCGAGGGCAAATCCATATCTTAGACAAGAATTCGGGATTTGCAAGCACATACACGCACCCCACATGAGCTGCGCGGTATACTCATGACATGGAAAGACGCGAACATACATACGGTTATGAGGATGCCATGGGCGTCACGCCGCCTCCCTGGACGGGTCCGGCGGTGGGCCTGATGGACCTCGATGCGTTTTTTGCGAGCGTAGAAATGCTCGATCATCCCGAATGGCGAGGAAAGCCGCTCATCGTGGGCGGAGACGCCGATTCGCGTGGCGTCGTGTCCACGTGTTCGTATGAGGCACGTCGCTTTGGCGTGCACTCTGCCATGGCCTCGGCCGAGGCGCGGCGCTTGTGCCCGCAAGCCATTTGGACGCACGGGCACTTTGATCGCTACCGCGAGGTGAGCGCGCAGGTCATGGCGATTCTCGCCGACGAGACGCCGCGCGTGGAGCGCGTATCCATCGACGAAGCCTTTATCGATATCACACCGGGTCGCTTTGCGCCCGAAGACCCGCTGCTGGTTGCGCGGCGTATAAGCGACCGTGTGGCAGGGCTGGGAGTGACCTGCTCCATTGGCGTGGGCTGCAACAAGACGGTCGCAAAGATCGCAAGCGAGCGGGATAAGCCGTTTGGGCTGACCATCGTGCGCCCCGGAACCGAGCAGCGCTTTTTGGCCGCGTTGCCGGTATCTGCCATGAGCGGCATCGGACGCTCGGCCGAGGAGCGACTGCGCCGCATGCGCATCTACACCCTCGGCGAGCTTTCGCGCGCGCCTGAGTCCACACTGGCCTCTATTTTTGGCGTCAACGGCGAACGCATGCGCCAGCGTGCGCTGGGACTCGAAATCTCTGAAGTCACGAGTCTCGATGAAGAGCGCGAGGTCAAGTCTGTCAGCAATGAACGCACCTTTGCTAAAGATTTGACTGAGCGTGGGGATATTGAGGCGGCGATTGCGCTGTTGGGAGAGTCAGTGGGACGCCGCCTGCGCCGTCAGGGGCTGACGGGTGCCACGGTAACGCTCAAGCTTAAGTATTCGTATGGCAGCGGGCGTACGGCACAGCGCCGGCTGCCTCATCCGACCGACGATGAGAACATCTTCGTGGCGGTTGCGCTCGAACTGCTCGACAACATCTGGCAGGATGGCATGCATGTTCGCTTAGCGGGCATTGGCATGAGCGACTTCGACCACCAAGGCGGCATCCAGACTGACCTGTTCTGCGAGATTGATGACCGCGGAGCCCAATCCAGCAACCGCCGCGACCTCTCCGTCGCCATCGACGCCGTCCGAGACAAATTCGGCGACACCGCCCTTTCCTTCGGCCGCCAATCCCGCTTCAATAACTAGTCTTTTTTGGACGGGGGGTTGCTGCCTTCCGTCCGACACGGCATTGGTAGTCAATTTGGGACGGGGCTATTTTAGCTACCCCTATATATCGGTTGAGATTCATTCGGCCTAATTCATTCACCGTCATCCAAAGGGTAGCTAAAATAGCCCCGTCCCAAATTGACTACCCCGGATGTCCGGTTTGCCCGCCGCAACAAAACTCTGTCCCAAATAGCTACTGATCGAGCTTGACCTTCTGAATCGTGCAGTGACCGATGCCCGTGAGGCGCACGATCTGCTTTATCGAAAAGCCCTCGTTTTTGAGCGTACGGATGTAGTTGTCGCGCACGGCTTTAGGCAAAGCTTTAAGGTGGTGAGGCTCATACGGTTTAAGGAGAGCCTGTGCAAACTCCAGTGCATCTATGTCGCTCACATGAGCGCCGTCACGGAAGCAATATCGATTCGGTTCTCCCGAGGTACTGAAAGCAAAAAATCTCTGAGAATCTCCGAGCAAACCTAGCACACATTCAGTCATACAAATACCCGGGTATCCCATATATTCGCTAAAACTGCTCCAACGATATAGTGAAGCAGTCCCAATCCTGGCTTTCGCAGGATTATCGTGAATATATCTCACACAGTTGAGCAGCTGATCATCGTTAAGAATCGGCACGCTCTTAAATCGATCCTGAAAAACTGGTCCCTTCCGTCCGGTTTTCGCGTTGAAATACATCGCATATGCTGTCGTAACAGAGTGCATGCAATCGCTCAGGTGAACATGTTCATCATCTAGCAACAAGTGAATATGGTTGTCCATAAGGCACCAAGCAATGATATTGACGTCGTATTTTCGGCATTTCGAGGCAAGCAACCGAATCAAATATATCCGATCATCGGCATCCTCAAATATCAGCTGACCACCACAGCCCTTTTGGACGACATGGTAATAGCCGTAAACAGAGATTTCCCGCGCGGTCCGAGTCATACGCATCTCCTCCTCTACAGATAACAAATACGTTACCCGAGTCGGAAAGCTAAATATCACGCAATGAACCGCAACTCGCTTCTATCGGCGAACGGTAGGTAGTAGCTAAAAAAGCCCCGTCCCAAATTAGCTACTTTGGGCAAAAAGAAAGCCGGGCAGGTGCGGAAAACCGCAACTGCCCGGCGATATGCGTGAGGATAGCTAACCCCGTCTCAAATGAGCTACTAGAGGAGGTTGAGGGGGAGCTGGGGGGCGTCTCCCCAGAGTTTCTCGAGGCGGTAGAAGTCGCGGGCTTCGGGAGTGAAGACGTGGACGACAACCGAACCGTAGTCCATGAGCATCCAGGTCTTCTGCTCGCGACCCTCGATGGAGAACGGGTGCTCGCCGCAAGCCTCGGCGACCTTCTCCTCGATCTCGTCGACGATAGAATCGACCTGGCGGTTGTTGGTACCGGTGGCAAGCACAAAGTAGTCGCATACGTCGGAAAGCTCGGTCAGGTCGAGTACCTGAACGTCCTCGCCCTTCTTGTCGTAGGCGGCCTGCGCGGCGGCGCGGGCGACATCCTCGGCGGCGACACCGCTCGCGGACAGCGAGGCGGCAGTGCGGTCGGACGTGGCGGCGAAGCTCTTGTGCTCCACACCTTCAAGAATCTGCTCGTCGGTCATGGTCTCGTCGGCCATGGAATACCTCTTTCTAGTCAGCCCGAGCTAGCGCAGCTGGGCGTAATGGTTGTAAATCGAAATAGCCGTGGGATAAAGATAGCGCCCGGACTGGATCACATAGACCAGACCCTGCGCAAAACAGGAGAAGAACAACTCGTCGAGTGAGGACTTCCCCACCATCTTGCGCAGCGCATGGGCATAATCGCCGTGGCGGTTGGGTTCGATGGCATCGGCCACAAAGACCACCATATCGAGCGGCGTCATGTCGCAGTCACCCACGGTGTGACGGTCGACAGCCTGGAAAACGGCCGGCGACAGTTCGGGAAAAAGCTGCGGAAGTTCATAGGCGGCAACAGGGCCATGCAAAAGCGGCGTCGCGGCGGAAGGAGAGCCGGCAATCTTAATGCCGTAATGCAGAGCGCGCGTGACCAGCTCGTCGTCGGAGAGCACTTTGTCCCAGTCATGGATCAGGCCGGCGGCAGCGGCATCAAAGCGGTCGACGCCGTAGACCTCGGCCAGATGAAGTGCGGTCTCGGCAACACCCAGCGAATGCACATAGCGCTTGCGCTTATCCTTCATGCGAACATCGAGCAGCTCTTGAATGCGCTTGAGCAGCGCGCGCTCATCGCCCTCAAACTGATCCTCTACCGACAACGTAGACCCCCATCACTCAAAATCTTCTTGGCCCAAATCGGCATATAGCCTGCGTTTGCGAATGTAGCCGAGCACGGACTCGCTCGTAAGATAGCGCACGCTCATACCGCGGGCAACTCGCTTGCGAATGTTCGTCGAACTGATCGCCAGCGCTGGAATCTGAATATAGCGCACGTCGAACGGCAGCCCCGACTCTTTGATTCGGGCACGCGCCGTATCGATATCAAAGCCCGGTCGCGTCGCCGCAATAAAGGTAGCAAGCTCAGCGATTCGTTCGGCATCATGCCAGGTCACAATATCGATAATCGCGTCGGCGCCCGTAATAAAGTAGAGCTTTACCTGCGGCGGGTAAAAGTCGCGAAGGGCATGAAGCGTATCGGCCGTATAGGTTACGCCCGGGCGGTCGATCTCGAACCGGCTCGCCAAAAAGGCCGGGTTCGCGGCGGTGGCGAGGACCGTCATGGCATAACGGTCCTCGGCAGGCGTCACCGGCTTGTCAAGCTTAAAGGCAGGCGTGCCCGCCGGCATAAAGAGCACGGCGTCCAAGTCGAGCGACTCGCGCGCCTGCTCGGCGGTCACCAGGTGCCCGTAATGGATGGGATCAAAGGTGCCACCCATAATACCGAGCCTAAACTCCTGCCCGTCCTCTAGAGGAAGCTCGGGCAAACCGATTCCACCGCGCAGCGACATGGCTTACTCGCCCTCCGGTGTCTCGATATCGTCCGCGGCATCCGCCGCATCAACAACCTCGACACCCTCATCCGCAGCATCGGTAACGTCAATGGCCTCAACGGCAACGTCCTCGCCAGCATCCTCGAGCTCCTCGTACTCCGAGAAGTCCTCAGCGCCCTCAAAGTCAAAGGCGCGCTGGCAAATGCGAACCTCGTCGCCCGCACGGCAACCGGCCTTCTCGAGCGCGTCGTCAACACCCATACGCGCAAACTTATGCTGCAGGTAAATGACGGCTTCCTCGTTTTCCCAGTCGGTCTGGATGACCATGCGCTCGATGGCACGACCGACCACGCGGAAGGCACCGGGCTCTTCCTGGACAATGCGGAAACGCTTCTCGCGCTGCAGGCGGCGGCGCTCCCATTCATCGTCGCGCAGAACGACCGGCTCATTGGAGACAGCCAACTCGGCGCGCAGCTTAGCCACCTGCTCGCCCACGGCAAGCATCAGCGTGTTGAGGCCGGCGCCCGTCACAGCAGACACGGCAAAGAACATATGCCCATCGTCGAGCGCTGCGCGCTTAAGGTCGGCAATCTTGTCGGCAGTGCCCGGCGCATCGCACTTGTTGGCGACGACGATCTGCGGACGCTCCGAAAGCTCGGCGCCATACTGCTCGAGCTCGCGGTTGATGATGTGGTAATCCTCGACCGGATCGCGATCCTCAAAACCACCCGTCATGTCGACGACGTGCATGATCAGGGCCGTACGCTCAATGTGGCGCAGGAACTGGTGACCCAGGCCCTTGCCCTCGCTCGCGCCCTCGATGAGACCGGGGACGTCGGCAACGACGTAAGAATATTCGCCGGCACGCACCATGCCGAGGTTCGGCACGAGCGTGGTAAACGGGTAGTCGGCGATCTTGGGACGGGCGGCACTCATGCGCGCGATGAGCGATGACTTACCCACCGAGGGAAAGCCCACGAGCGCGGCATCGGCCATAAGCTTCATCTCGAGCTCAATCCAGTGCTCCTCGGCCGGTTCGCCCAGCTGAGCGAACGCGGGCGCGCGGCGCACCGACGTCACAAAGTGCGTGTTGCCCAGGCCGCCGGCACCGCCGGGCGCCACGACTACGTGCTCGCCATCGTGCACCAGATCGGCAATCTCGAACATCGGGGTCTGCGTCTCGGGGTCGAGCTCGCGCACCACGGTACCCATAGGGACCTTGAGAATCAGGTCCTCGCCGCTCTTACCGTTACGACGGGCACCCTGTCCGTGCGTGCCGCGCTCGGCGCGGAAGTGATGCTTAAAGCGGTAATCGATCAGCGAAGACAGCTGAGCATCGGCCTGGATGACGACATTGCCGCCACGACCGCCGTCGCCGCCATCGGGGCCGCCCTTGGGAACAAATGCCTCGCGCCTAAACGACATGCATCCGGCTCCGCCGTCGCCGCCGCACACGTTAATGCGGCTGATATCGGTGAACTGTGACAACAGAATCGCCTCCTACAAAAAGAGGGAGACCCTTGAATCCTAAAACTCAAGTGCCTCCCACATATGTGCTCTATGAAGGGTGAATTACGCGTTCGCGAGCGGGCGTACGCTGACCCTGTGCTTGATACCCTTGTGGAACTCAACGGTACCGTCGACCAGCGCGAACAGCGTGTCGTCCTTACCACGGCCAACGTTCTCACCCGGGTGGATGTGCGTGCCGTGCTGACGGACGAGAATCGTGCCCGTGGTTACCGTCTGGCCGGCATAGCGCTTCGTGCCAAGGCGCTGACCGCGGGAGTCACGGCCATTACGGGAGGAACCGAGTCCTTTTTTGTGTGCCATTGTGTATACCTACTCTTTCGTTACGAGTGTAATCTACTCGGCGACGGGAGCCTCGGCAACAGCCTCAGCCTCTGCCTTGACAGCCTTCTTGGCGCGGGAGGTAGCCTGAACCTTCACGATCTTCAGCTTGGTGAGCTGCTGACGGTGACCCTTCAGACGACGATAGCGCTTACGCTTGTGGAACTTGAAGACCAGCTGCTTCTCGCCCTTGAACTGCTCAACGATCTGAGCGGTAACCTTGGCCTTGGCCAGCTTGTCGGGATCGGTGACGATCTTCTTACCATCGTTGAGGAAGATAACCGGCAGGGTGACCTTGTCGCCCTCATTGCCCTCGATCTTCTCGACGGTGATGACATCGTCGGTGGCGACCTTGTACTGCTTGCCGCCCGTGTTAACGATTGCGTACATGTTTACTTGCCCTTCATGCATCAGTTAGTGCAACAGCCGAATATAGTAGCAGGCGAAAATAACCCCGTCAACGAGTATGTGGAGCAAATCCACAAGTTCGCACAGGTATGGGGCTGACGAGTCGGCCTTCGTCGTCCTCGCATGCTTGATTCTGACGCTCGACATCGTAGGAGCAGATGGTCACGAGGTCTTGCATACCGGTGGAAACAATAGGTGCATCCACGCCCGGGGTCAAGCCCTGCAACAAAACATCAGCAGCAGAAAGCAAAATTTCCGGACGCATGGAGCCCTCGTTGTCGGCATGGGTGTCGAGCATGAGCACCAAATGATCCGGGCGCTCCCCCGCCGTGAGCTCATAGCCAACGAGCGTGTGGTCCAAATCCAAGCGCTTGCTCTTTTTTCCGCGCGCGTAGTCGATGCCATGGTCCGCGCGCAACGTGTCGATCGCACGACGCACCTCGTCGGCGCTTACGGGCGCCTCGGGATCCAAGTGCAAGTCGATGCGATACGACAGGCGCGTGAGCTGCGCCGTCAACGCCGGCGTGCGCACGTCGATGTACGCCGCCTCGATGGGCGCCAGATCGGCCGGAGACGCCGCAGCCAGGCGCCCAAACGCCTCGTCGAGCGCCACGAACTCGGTCATAAACAGGTCATACCACTCGCAGGTCGACGACGTACCAACAGGCAGCGCCGAAGAGAAGCCCACGCGCATGTGCGGAGAGAAGCCCTGCGTGACGGCATAGGGAAGTCCCGCACGGCGCACGATGCGCTCAATGGTATGGATTACTTCGAGATGGCCCAGGTACTTAAGGCGATTGCGCTTGCCATAGCGAACACGAAGCCTAAAGAGCGAGGGGTTGTCGGTCAGGCGCTCACTCATGCGCGATCACCCATCAATACATTCTTGGCGTGGAGCGTGGGGCAGATCCCGCAGCCGGTGCACGACGTGCGGGTGCAGTCGGGAGTCGTGACGCCCTCGATCGAGCGACGGTACTCGCGCTCGAGGAAGCCGCGCGTACAGCCGGGGCTCACATGCTCCCACGGCAGGCGCCAATCCAACTCGTAGGGCAGGTGTACGAGCTCATTGAGGTCGATGCCGTTTTTGGCAGCAGCTTCCTTCCAGTTATCGAGCGAGAAATGCTCTACCCAGGCGTCAAAGCGAGAGCCCGAGCGCCAAGCATCGATGATGACGGGCGTCATGTCACGACCGGCGCGGGACAGCGCGGCCTCGATGAGCGAGGTCTCGGCATCGTGGTAATGAACGCGGACGGCACGGTTGCGAACGCTCGTGACGAGCAGCTTCTGGCGACGCTTGACGTCGTCGTAGTCGAGCTGCGGGCACCACTGGAACGGCGTGGCAGCCTTGGGGATAAAGACCGAAACCGAGATCGACACCGAGATCGAGCCGCGACGAGCCTTGGGCACCACGGAACGACCGAGCTCCAGCACGTGATCGGCCAGATTGGCGATGGCCACGATGTCCTCGTCGCGCTCGCCGGGAAGGCCCATCATAAAGTAGAGCTTCATGCGGTTCCAGCCAGCCTCAAAGGCCGCCTTGGCCGCACGGTCCAGGTCCTCCTCGGTCACGTTCTTGTTAATGATGTCGCGCATGCGCTGGCTGCCGGCCTCGGGCGCGAACGTCAGGCCGCCCTTCTTTTCGCCGGCGACCGACTCGGCCATATCCACGCCAAACGAATCCAGGCGCTGCGACGGAATAGACACGCGAATACCCGTATCCTCCAGGCGACGGTTGAGCCTGCCGAGCACGTCGCGAATGCAGGAGTGGTCGGTCGTGGAGAGCGAGGTCAGCGACACCTCGTCATAGCCGGTCTTTTCCAGACCCTGAATCACCGACGAGACGATCTGGTCGGCCGAGCGCTCGCGCACCGGGCGATACGTCATGCCGGCCTGACAAAAACGACAGCCGCGGGCGCAGCCGCGCAGGATCTCGATAGACAGACGGTCGTGGACCAGCTGTGCATAGGGCACGCACGACTGCGACAGCGGATTCGTGGCGCCGAAATCCTCGACGACGCGCTTGTAGACCACGGTCGGCGCATCCTTGCCTTCACGCGGCACGGTGTAGCCATGCGGCGAGCAGGGCTCGTCGTGACGAACCTCATAGAGCGACGGCACGTAGTTGCCGACAATGGATGCAAGCTGCTCGACAATCTGCGCGCGCGGGACCCCTTCGTCACGCAGGCGGCGATGCAGCTGGCAGGTCTCGAGCAGCGATTCCTCGCCCTCGCCGATGAGGATGGCATCGAAGAAGGCCGCGTACGGCTCGGGGTTGTACACCGAGGGGCCGCCGGCGATGATAATGGGGTCGTCTTCACCTCGGTCGGCCGCTAACAGCGGAATGCCAGCGAGGTCGAGAGCCTCGAGGAAGTTCGTCACCGCCATCTCGTGCGGAACATGCAAGCCGACAATATCAAACGAAGCGACCGGCGCTGCACCCTCGAGCGACAGCAGCGGAATACCCGCCTCGCGCATGGCATCACCCATATCGGGCCACGGCACATAGCCACGCTCGCAGGAGATGCCCTCGGCCTGGTTAAGAATGTTGTAGAGGATGGCGATGCCCTGGTTGGGCAGACCAACCTCGTACACATCCGGGTAGATCAGGCAGCAACGGTAGTCGGCATCGGCCTTGGAAAGCGTGCCCCACTCGTGATCGATATAGCGACTCGGCTTCTCGACCTTGGCGAGCAACGGCTCAATTAAATGAAAACAGTCTTGGTATGCAACGCGCAACGGAAAACCCCTAAGCAGCGAGATCTGATGCGTCCTGATAGGACGCCATAGGACGGGTAGCGCCCGCGACCGTGGTCACCAGATCGCGAACGCGGGAGAACGTGGCAGTGACCACCTCGTTGGCACGGCTGTAGTCGACATCGCGCTCGTAGAGCGAAACGAGCGCACGGCCCATGCCATAGGTGCCCGCGGCAGCAGTGAGCGCCTTGACGGCAAACCCAATATGCGGCGTCTGCTTGACGAGCGCGCGGGTGACCGCGCGGATCACAAGACCGCCGGCAAGCACGCCCGCGACCTCGTAGCCGCGCTCAGGCTTAATGCCGCGTCCAAAGACGGCAGCGAGCTCAAAGAGCATGCCCACCTGCGCCAGCGCCATAACGGGATAATCGGCGCCCGGCAAAAACACCAAAGCACCGGTCGCCATATTGGTGAGCGCGCACGAGGTGATGATACGATTGGCCGCCGCGATGCGCATGAAGGCAAAGTTCGCCGCAAAGGCCGTTTCCTTGTCGGTGCGATCGAGAATCCAGCGGGCAAGCGACTCGAGCAGATACGTCTTATCGGTTGCCGCTACCACGCCGAGCATGGGCGTGGACTCCTCGATAAACGGCACCTCCACAGCAGACTCGGCAAGCACGCACACGGGCGCGCCGGCGATCACGAGCTCCTGTACGGCACTCTCCAAGCGGTCGGAACCACACGAGAGCACCAGCACCACATCGGTATCGGTCTTTGGAGCAATTCGCTCCTCCCCCAGACGCTCGACGCGCACAATACCCGAGGTCGTTTGCGGCACAAAGGCGTCACGCACCGTCTCGGCCAGAAAGCGCGAGGCGGACGAATCCAGATAGACCGAGACGCGCACCGGCGTATCGGAATCCTTCTTAACGGACGCGCCCATCTTAAAAGCGCGGGTCAGCTTATCAACGGGAATTTTCATAGCAAACCCCTCCAGCGGTTACGCGGCGCCCGAACGATGCCGCCATATGGATTGTACGATACCCACCGTCAGCAGCTGGATCATCATCGAAGACGAACCGAAGCTAATAAACGGTAGCGGAATACCGGTAATCGGCATCATGCCGATGCACATGCCGATGTTCTCGAAGGTCTGGAATGCCCACATGCCGACGATACCTACGCACGACAGACGCAGGAACAGCGACTCACACTTAAAGGCGACGCGAATCGTCGAAAAGATCAGCAGCACGTAGAGGCACAAGAGAAAAAAGGAACCGCAAAAACCAAAGGTCTCGGACAAAAAGGCGAAGACGAAGTCGGTGTGGAACTCAGGCAGAAAGCCGCCGACCGACTGCGTCGCATGGCCCAAACCCTTACCAAAGAAGCCGCCCGAGCCAACGGCGATAAGCGACTGCTGCAGGTTGTAGGCATCGTCCGAATCGGCATTATCGGGGTCGATAAAGACCGTCAGACGGTTCATCTGATACTGCTTGATGAGCACATCGTGGCCGAGAAACGAATCAAAGACCGAATCGAGCGCCAGAACGAGGGCCACCAAGCCCACGAGCAGGGCCAGGGTCGACAGCACCCATTCGCGGCGTGCACCGCTCATACAAATGACGATGGCGCCCGAAACCAGCACGACCAGGCCCGAGCCCAGGTCGCCCATGGCAACGACGGCCAAAAACGGAATGGACAGCATGCCGCAGAGCTTGACGTAGTCGCGAACGGTATCGATGCGACCGTTATACTGCGAGCCAAGCGTAGCAATAAAGAAGATGGTGATGAGCTTGGCAAGCTCAACCGGCTGGAATGTCAAGCCGATACCGGGAATCTTGATCCAGCCCGTCATGCCCAGACCGCCCGTATAGGACAGACCCGGAATCTTGGGCGAGAGGATCACGATCAAGTCGATGACGAGCAACGCCGTCGAGAAATTGGAAATACCGCGCAGATCGGTACGCCAGACCAGCACCGCCAGCACCGCTCCGATGCCAATTCCCAGCAGATGGCGTGAGAACGAGGCATCGGCCTTAAACTGCGAAGCCGACCAGATAATGATGGCACCGTAGGCGACGAGCGCCACTGTAGCCACGAGCACACCGATATGCACCTTTTGGCGAAACGTGCCGCGCGAGGCCGAAAGTTGCTTGTTGACGCGGTCCAGGCTGCTGCGAGAGCCGGTCTTGGTTGAACGGAACAGATCCGCCGGAGAAAAATCCATCGCAACCTCCTATCGAACCGAAGAATCGCCCGAGGCCGAAGAGGTATCGGGCTCGTCATAAATCACGCCGAGCAAGTCGCGCACGACATGCATCGCGGTATCTGAGCCACCGCCGCCCTGCTCCAGGACGGTAGCGATGACATACTTGGGGTCATCGGCCGGTGCATAGGCGCAGAACCACGCGTATTCATCCTCGCCACTTTTCTCGCCCGTGCCCGACTTGCCGTATACCTGCGGCGTCAGGGTGCCAAAGTGAGCCGCCAGGGACGTCGATGCCGTGTAAATCACGTCGTGCATGCCGTTGCGAACAAGAGCCAAATCCGAATCGCTGTTGATCTTGGCCTCCAGGCGCTTCTTCTTGCCCTTGCCGTTGTACTTATAGGCATCGCCGTCGCCATCGCGCGACACGGCAGACAAAAACACGTGAGGCACGTACTGTTTGCCGCCGTTGGCAAGACCCATATAGGCACACGCCATCTGCAGGGGCGTCACCAGGATGTCGCCCTGGCCGATGGCGATGTTGGTCATATCGCCGGCATTCCACTTGCGGTCCTCGGCAGAGGCGTCGGTGAAGTACGACTCTTTCCACTCGGCATCGGGAATACGGCCCGCGCCCTCACTCGGCAGATCGATACCGCAGGTCTTGCCTAGACCCCAGCGACGAAAGACCTCCTGCAGGCCCTCGGGATGTTGCTCGTCATAAAAGAACGCCTTGCCCATGTCGTAGAAGACGGGGTCGCATGAGTTGGCGATACCCGACTGCAGCGTCATGGTGCCGTGGCCGGAATGCAGCCAACAGTACTTGCCCCACGACTTGCCCAGGCCCGTCCAATAGCCCGTGCAGTTGGTTGTCTGCGTTGAAGTGTAGGTTCCAAACTCAAGACCGGCCAGTGCCGAGAGCGGTTTGATGGTCGAGGCCGACATGTACTGTCCGCTAATGGCGCGGTTGAGCAGCGGGTGCGAACCCTTGTCATCATTGAGCTCGGTCCACACGTCATTTGAGACGCCGCCGATAAAGACGGACGGATCGAACTTGGGCTGGCTCGCCATGCCCAGGATCTCGCCATTGTTGGGATCGAGACACACTACAGCGCCGTTGCCGGCATTGCTGTAGCCAGTGGTCTTGGCAAGCTCGATAGCGCTCGCCAGCGCCGTCTCGCAGGCCTGTTGGATCTTAAGGTCGAGCGTGAGCTTAATGTCAGAGCCGGCCTTCGCGGGCACGGCGCCGGCCTGACCGGTCACATTGCCCGAGGCATCGACCTTGACGGTCTGCTCGCCACGAATACCCTGCAGCAGGTTTTCGTAGTAGCTTTCAACGCCCGCCTGGCCCACGATATCGCCCGACTGGTACGTAATCTTGCCAGCAGAAGCATCATCATCGCCAGAGGTTTTCTTATTCTGGGCCTCGAGCTGCTCGGAGGTAATGGTGCCGGTATAGCCCAAGATATGGCATGCCGTCTCGCCATATGGATACTGACGCTCGGTACGCTCGGCAATCTTGACGCCAGGGAACTCGCCGGCATGCTCCTGAATATAGGCAACCGTGGAGCGACGGACGTCCGTCGCGATGGTATGCAGGCTCTGAGCGCCCTCTGTATTGTCCTGAATATTGCGAAGGACCGCCACGTAAGGCATTCCAAGCACGTTGGCAAGATGGCGAACCAGAACCTCATCCTCGGCAAGGTCGCGGTAGGCCACGACAGCAAGTGAGGGACGGTTCTGGACAAGCGCCACGCCATTGCGGTCGAGGATGCGGCCGCGCACAGCGGGAGTGGTAACGGTGCGAGTCTGATTGCTATTAGCCTGCTTCTCGTAATAGTCCGACGAGACCATCTGCATGCCCCACAGCTTGACGGCGAGCGCCGCGAACATCGCGCCCACACCCGTGGTGAGGATGGAAAAGCGGCCCTTAAAGGCGGTCGCCGCGGTATTGCCCTCGCCCTCGGTGGCGCGCGGGGCCGTTCCATGCTGCGTATCGTAGGTAAAACGGGAATCGCCACGACGCATGACGACCAGCGCGACCACGATGGCCACAACCAGCACGATACCGGCGATAATAACCGTCAACTGGGAAGACATCTACGGGCCTCCCCTATTTGAGCTTGCGGGTCTTGGGCTTAAAGCGCATACCCGTCTGGCGTCCGCCACGTGCGGAGAATCCATAGCCGGACTGCGGCACGACGCCGGACATCAAAAACGGAATGGCAACCAGACCCGTCAGGATCGAGGACGGCAGCGCATGGCCGAAGATCGCCACAACAAAGCTCGTCTCCAAACCCATAAACAGCAAGATGACGCTGTAGATCACATTAATGACGAGCGCGAAGGCGCCCACAGTGATGCCGCGCGCACTCGGGGTACCGCCCGTCTGACCGACGGCGCTATGCACCAGGGCAAAAGAACCCACGGTCAGCAGGAGCGACATAACGCCCACCGGCACGGCAGCGGACAGGTCATAAAACAAGCCGCTGCAAAAACCGCACACGACGGCACGGGTCGGGTCGCCCGAGAACACGCTTAGGCACACCAGGATGATCATGAAGTTGACGCGACCGCCCGCAATGGAGATCTGCGGTGCCAGGCCTGCCTGCAGCAGCACGCACACGATGGCGGCGATCACAAACGTGCGAGAGCTCATCCCCTGCTCGTGTAGATCCATGGACATGCCCCCTATTCGCTCGAGCCAGAATCGGTCGTCTCGGACGTGTCGGAACTGTCATCCGAGCTCTCGTCCTTCGTCTTGGTCGCAGCATCGCGCGACGTTCCCTGCGGCGTGCTGTTGGCCGTGCTCACGTCCTCATCCGAGGCCGACTGTTCGTCGGTCAGCGAGGTAATGACCAGCACTTCCTCGTTGTTCTCGGCCGTGGTCTGAGCGCGCACCACAATGGTGTAGTACACGTCGTTTGCCGATTTCTCAACCGACGAGACGGTGCCAAGCGGAAGGCCCTTGGGGAACACGCCACCGATGCCAGAGGTCACGATGATATCGCCAACCTTAACATCGGAGTCGACGCTCACGTACTCAAGACGCAGCGTGCCGTCAGCCTGACCCTGCAGCATGCCCTGGGCGCGCGTGTCCTGCACCATGGCGGACACGCCCGAGTTCTCGTCGCCAATCAGGCGCACGGTAGAGGTCTTGGCCGATACCTCGATAATCTGGCCGATAACACCGGCAGAACTCGTCACGGGCATGTTGATGGTAAGGCCGTCGGCAGAGCCCTTGTCGATGGTAACGGTCGAGGTCCAGGCATCGCCGGAGGCACCAACGATACGAGCTGCGGTCGATTTGAGGTTGTAGGTCGACTGCAGGCCGACCAGCCCCTCCAGACGCTCAGCGGTCTTTTGAGCCTCGGAGAGCTCAGCAACCTTAGAGGTCAGTTCCTCGTTTTGCTTCTTGAGCTCGTCGAGCGTGTCCTGCGACGCCGTAAGGTTAGAGAACACGTTGCCGATGGCATTGAAAGGAGCCGCCACAGCCGAGCCCACAAAGCGCACCGGCGAGGTAATCGTCGTTACGCCCGAACGCACGGCATGAATCGGTCCTGCCTCGCCCTCGCGGATGTAAAACGTGAGCAGCAACACCGAAATCAGGCTGAAAACAATCAACGGGCGCATACCCGTTGATTGTCGCTTGGTATTCAGATTTGTGGAGAAACCCGAAGATCGTGCCAAATGGAATCCACCTTTTGGAAATTAAGCATTGGTCTGGACGAAGCCACCATCAAACGCATTGGCCTCGAGCACGCGGGCACAGCCGTTAACGACGTTATCGAGCGCCGTGGGGCTGACGTTGACCGAAACACCGGTCTCATCGCGCAGGCGTACGTCGAGACCGCGTAGCAGAGCGCCACCACCGGTCAGCAAAATTCCGTAGTACATAAGGTCAGAGGCAAGATCGGGCGGCGTGGCATCGAGGGCGTCCTTAACGGCCTTGGCCATCTCGTCGAGCGGCTTGTTGAGCGCGCGACGAATCTCCTCGCTCTCGATGCGCACGGTCTTGGGCAGACCGGTGATCACGTCGCGGCCGTTGACCTCGACGTCGAGCTCGTCCTTAAGCGGCACGGCGGAGCCGACCTTGATCTTGATGTCCTCTGCCGTACGCTCGCCGATGGCCAGGTTGTAGGCATCGCGAACGTGCGTGAGGATAGCCTGATCGAACTCGTCGCCGGCAATACGAATGGACTGCGAGACGACGATGCCACCCATAGCGATAACGGCAACCTCGGTGGTGCCGCCACCGATGTCGATGACCATGGAGCCGGTGGGTTCCTCGACTGGCAGGTCGGCGCCGATAGCGGCGGCCATGGGCTCTTCGATCAGATAGGCCTGGCGGGCGCCGGCCTGGATCGTGGCCTCAAAGACGGCACGCTTCTCGACCGACGTGACGCCGGAAGGAACGCAGACGACAACGCGCGGACGCGGGGTCCACGGATAGCGCTTCTCGGAAGCCTTGTCGATAAAGTAGCGGAGCATGGCCTCGGTAACATCGAAGTCGGCGATAACGCCGTCCTTCAGGGGACGAACGGCCACAATGTTACCGGGCGTACGGCCGAGCATGCGCTTTGCCT
>CAUBQN010000029.1 GCA_958438125.1 uncultured Collinsella sp. | reverse complement strand
AAACCGCGCTCGAGATTGTCAAGCAGACCCGCTCGGCAGATCGCGCCACGGCGGGCGAGATGATCTCGCTGGGCCTGGATGGATTTGTGGAGCTGCATGGCGACCGTTACTTTGGCGACGACGCCGCCGTGGTGGCTGGCATTGGCTGGAAAGACGGGCGACCCGTGACGGTTATCGCCATCGAGCGCGGTACCACGACCAAAGAGCGCATGCGTCGCAACTTTGGTATGGCACATCCCGAGGGCTACCGCAAAGCGCGTCGCCTTATGCGCCAGGCCGAAAAGTTTGGTCGACCGGTTCTGTGTCTGGTTGATACTTCGGGCGCGTTTTGCGGCATCGGTGCCGAGGAGCGCGGCCAGGGCGAGGCGATTGCCCAGAATCTCATGGAGATGAGCGGCCTCAAGACGCCGATTGTCTCGGTGGTGACAGGCGAGGGCGGCTCTGGTGGCGCGCTGGCGCTGTCCGTGGCCGACCGCATCCTGATGCTCTCGAGCTCGGCCTATTCGGTCGTGAGCCCCGAGGCCTGTGCGTCGATCCTGTGGAAGGATACCGAGCGCGCGAATGAGGCCGCCGAGGCGCTTAAGCTCACGGCCCCCGATCTGTTGGCGCTCGGCATCATCGACGGCATTGTTGACGATAGGGGCCTG
The DNA here is from genome assembly GCA_958438125.1 of uncultured Collinsella sp. Lineage (GTDB taxonomy): Bacteria > Actinomycetota > Coriobacteriia > Coriobacteriales > Coriobacteriaceae > Collinsella. Next base: position 15,574 of record CAUBQN010000029.1, on the reverse strand, counting down.
TCGCATGAGGAGATCGCCGATGCCGTCATGTCCTCGGCATTTGATGCCTTCGATACGCTTGGGCAGCTCGACGACGCGACCCTCACAAACCTCCGCTACGAAAAGTACCGCGCAATCGGTCAGTACCGCACGATGTGACAAAGGGAAAGCTCGCATGTCACATTGGGAAAGGCGTTCCATGTCACAAGTTTCTAACACCTCGTTTACAACGACGGTTTCATCAAACGCCATGGCCGTGGTGGACTATCTGTCCAAAAGCATGATGTCGGCGCTGCCGTTTATTGTCTGCGCGGCGTTGTTCCGCACCGTTGCCGTCATTATGGGCGAAGGTATGCTGGGCCTGCGGTCTGCCGATTCCGAAATCTATCGCCTGTTCTACAGTTGGCTCTATAACGCCGGCTACTACTTTTTGCCCATTTATCTTGGTTGGGCGGCCGCCCGCCAGCTCGGTTGCTCGGAGCAGCTAGGCATGATGCTGGGCGGCGTATTGATTGCGCCCGATCTGCTTAAGCTCGTCGATGTCGCATCGACGACGGGGGCATCGATGACTTCCGTGTATGGTCTGCTTCCCGCGCCGGTCAACGATTACACGACGACTGTTATTCCGGTTCTCATCTCGGTGCCCGTGCTATGGCGAGTGGAGTGTTTCTTTCAGCGCGTTATCCCTAAGGCCGTGGCGTTTTCGTTCGTTCCGTTTGCGACCATGCTTGTCATGGTTCCGGTTTCGCTGTGTATTACGGCGCCGGCGGGCAGCTATCTGGGCATGCTGTTGGGCCAGCTTATGTTTATGCTTGGCAATTCCGGTGGCATCGTGTCGCTGCTCACGCTCATGGGGCTTGCCGCGGGCTGGGAGTTCCTAAAGATCGCCGGCGTCAGCAACGTTGTCCTATCGCTTGCCTACGCGCAGTTCATGAGTGTGGGAACGGATTCGTGCATCCTGATCGTCGCGACGATGGCGACGTTCGCCGTTTGGGGCATGCCCTTTGGCGCGTCGCTCCGCGTTGCGGATAAGGACGAGAAGGCGCTCATGCTGGGCTACTCGATCTCGGGTGTTCTTGGCGGCGTAAGCGAGCCGGCGCTGTACGGTTGCGGCTTTAAATATGGCAGGTGCCTGACGTGCATGGCCATTGGCGGCGCCGTCGGAGGCCTTGTTGCGGCCGTGGGCCACGTTACGGCCTATACCATCGGCATGACGAATGTCCTCATGGTCATTGGCTTTGCCACGGGCGGCATCTCGAACCTGCTGTGGTGCTGCGCTGCCGGCGGTGTGGCATTTGCGGTGTCTGCGGCGCTGAGCTACTGCTTTGGTGTGGTGCCGACGAAGGGACAGGCGGCAGAAGACGGGGCCGATTCACCCGAAACCTCGAAGAGCGTGGCCGAAGCAAGCGCGTAAACCTGTGCGACACAAGGACGATTCCTTTGCCACATTCTAAGGCCGTGGCCCGTGTGGGTTGCGGCCTTTTTGTATCTGTGGGGCAAAGTGGCTACACTACAATCCGTTTGAGCAATAGATATATAGATAGCACCGTGGGGGCGGATGTAGATGGTCGAGTGGATTGTTAAGCGTGCGCAGGGCGACCGTGCGCGCGTGGGCACGTTGACGGGCGTGGTGTGTATTCTCGCCAATGTGGCACTATGCGCTGCGAAGGGCGCAATTGGCGTGCTGTCGGGATCGGTTTCGATCGTGGCGGATGCCATGAACAACCTGTCCGATGCCAGCTCAAACATTGTGAGCGTGCTGGGCTTTAAACTTGCGAGCAAGCCGGCGGACCCCGAGCATCCTTACGGACATGGCCGCTACGAGTATCTCTCGGGTCTGGTCGTGGCGGCGCTCGTGCTGCTGATCGGCGTTGAGCTGGTGAAGTCCTCGGTTGAGCGCATCATTCACCCCGAACCTGTCGAGTTCTCGCTTGCCCTGGTGGCAGTCCTGGCGCTTTCGATGGTCGTAAAGCTCTGGATGGCGGCCCTCAACCAAAAGCTCGGCGATCGTATCGAGTCCGAGACGCTGCATGCGACCGCGCAGGATTCCAAGAACGATGTCCTTGCCACAGGCGCCGTGCTGGCATGTGCGATTGTTTCGCAGGTGACGCACATCAATCTTGACGCATGGGTTGGCCTTGCCGTTGGCGCCTATATTGGCTGGAGCGGCCTTGAACTTATTCAAGATACGGTGAGCCCGCTTTTGGGCCAGTCGCCCGATCCTAAGCTGGTCAAGCACATTCGAGACAAGATCATGAGCTATCCCGGCGTTTTGGGCGTTCACGATTTGATGGTTCACGACTACGGCCCGGGCAGGAAGTTTGCAAGTGCGCACGCCGAGATGGCGGCCGAGGCCAGCCCGCTGGAAAGCCACGACACGCTCGATAACATCGAGCAGTCGTTTAGGGTCGAAGACGGCATGATTGTCACGCTCCATTACGACCCCATCGTGACCGACGACCCTAAGGTGGCGAGCATGCGTTTACGCATCAATGCCATGGCCCAACAGATCGATAGCCGCCTTTCAATTCACGATTTGCGCTGTGTGCCGGGTCCTACGCACACCAACGTGATCTTCGACTGCGTGCGTCCCTCGGATCTGCAGATGAGTGCCGAAGACGTAAAGCACGCGCTGGCACAACGGGTCGAATCGGAATACCCCAGGTCGATTGCCAAGATTACGATCGACGAAGACTACGTAGGACATACCCACGAGTAAGGCTGTGCCGGTAAAGCAAGTTATACAGAAGGGGAGAGCATGAAGCGTCTATATCTACTTCGTCATGGCCAGACGGAATTCAACGTCAAAAAGCTCGTCCAAGGTCGCTGCGACTCACCGCTCACCGACTTAGGCCGTCAGCAAGCCGGGATGGCAGCCGCATGGCTCAAGGCCCACGGCGTCGTCCCCGACAAAGTTGTCTCATCACCCTTAGGCCGAGCCATGGACACAGCAAGCCTCGTCGCATGCGAGCTCCTCGGCCCGGACGCAGCAGTCGAGTCCTGCGAAGGCATCATCGAGCGCTGCTACGGCACCTTCGAAGAAGGCCCCCACGACGCCCTGCCCACCGACGTCTGGGATCCGGGCGAGGACCTGGTCCCCTTCGGAGGAGAAGGAAGCCGCGCACTGCAAGAGCGCATGGTAGACACCCTCACCAATCTCATGGGCGCCGATGGCATCGAAACCCTCCTAGCAGTAAGCCACGGCAGCGCCAGCCGCCAATTCATCAAGGCTGCAGCCCCAGAGGGCTTCGAGTTCCCAACAAAACTCCCCAACTGCGCCATCATGATCTTCGATTTTGACGAGGAAGATTTGCAAGGAGAGAGTGACAGGCCCCAATGCAAGTTCACTCTCCAGCAAATAGTGGACCCCAACAAAGTCATTAGCCTGAACGAGCAGAGTTAAGCAGACATCAACGTGTCGTCTCCCGAGCTTGGCAGAGGGGCAGCGAAATATATTAAGTTTGTCGCGAGTTCCGCACGCAAAGGAAAGCACTTAATGTGCTTTCCGTCTTGCGCAGGACTGTAGAGCAGCAAACTTAATATATTTCGCCGCCCCTCTGCCAAGCCCAGGCGACTCCACGCACTTTACCTGCGTAAACAATGTGAGTGAAATATGAATCTCGATGGATACGCCCGCAGCCGTGTATACTAAACAGCTGTGTGAAACCAGGGGAGTATTCTGGCTGGACAAAATGCCTGCTTAATAGGGTTGTCAGGTAGTCCGGACGCAATACAAGGCTGGGGAGCACGTCGTGTAAGTAGTGGTCCTCTAGGGGCGTACGCTCGGTGGTGTACGCATTGTCCCAAGACCACGCGAGAGTTGGGATCATATCTTGATCAGCATGATTCTCGGCCGCAAGATTGGCATGACCCAGGTTTGGGACGAGGACGACAACGTCGTTCCCGTCACGGTCATCCAGGCTGGCCCCTGCGCTGTCTCGCAGGTTAAAACTCAGGCAACCGACGGCTATGACGCCGTCCAGATCGGTTTCGGCGACATCAAGGCCAAGAACGTGAACAAGCCCATGGCTGGTCACTTCGCCAAGGCTGGCGTCGAGCCTGTCCGTTTCCTTCGTGAGGTCCGCGTCGAGAACGGCGAGGAGCACAAGGTCGGCGAGGTTGTCACCGTCGCTGATTTCGCTGATGTCGAGAAGGTCGACGTCATCGGTACCTCCAAGGGTAAGGGCTTCCAGGGTCGCATCAAGCGCTGGGGTCAGCGCCGCGGTCCTATGACGCATGGTTCTCACTTCCAGCGTCACCCCGGTTCTATCGGTCAGTGCGCCTATCCTGCGCGCGTCCTCAAGGGCGTCAAGATGGCCGGTCACATGGGTAACGAGCGCGTTACCGTCAAGAACCTTTCCGTTGTCCGCATCGATGCCGAGCAGAACCTCATCTTGGTCAAGGGCGCTGTCCCGGGTGCCAAGAATGGTCTCGTCGCCATCCGTATGGCCTAAGGGCCCAGCCCATTTAGCCCAGCGTCATACCAAGGAGAACACTTAAATGGCAAAGTTTGAAGTAAAGAACAGCGAGGGCAAGAAGGTCGCCGAGGCCGAGCTCGCCGCTGAGGTGTACGGCATCGAGCCGAACATCCACGTTATGCACCACATCGTCAAGTGCCAGATGGCCTCTTGGCGTCAGGGCACCCAGTCCGCTAAGGGCCGCTCTGAGGTTTCCGGTGGCGGCAAGAAGCCTTGGCGTCAGAAGGGCACCGGCCGTGCCCGCCAGGGTTCCATCCGTGCTGCCCAGTGGCGTCACGGTGGCGTTGTCTTCGCCCCCAAGCCCCGTTCCTACGCTAAGCGTATGAACAACAAGGAGGTCAAGCTGGCTATGCGCTCCGCGCTGTCCGCCAAGCTGGCCGATGGCGAGCTCGTGCTCGTCGACGACTACGGCTTCGAGAAGCCTTCCACCAAGGCTGCCGTCGCCATGCTCAAGGCTCTCGGCCTTGAGGGCAAGCGTCTGACCATCATCGTTCGCGATGAGGACGTCAACGCCTACCTGTCGTTCCGCAACATTCCCAAGACGTTCATCATCACCGCTGACGAGGCCAACACCTACGATCTCGTCAACAACAACGCCGTGCTGATGCCCGCCGACATCGCCGCTCACTTCGGGGAGGTGCTTGCATAAATGACCGCCCACGAGATCATCATCCGTCCGATCGTGTCCGAACGTTCCTTCTCCGGCATGGAGCTGAACAAGTACACGTTCGAGGTCGCCAAGGATGCTAACAAGTATCAGATCAAGGACGCTGTCGAGGAGATCTTCGGCGTCAAGGTCGTTCGCGTGAACACCCTGACGGTCAAGCCCAAGACCAAGCGCGTGCGCTATGTCGCCGGCAAGACCCGTTCTTGGAAGAAGGCCATCGTCACGCTGGCCGAGGGCGACACCATCGAGGTCTTTGGCAACCAGGCCTAAGACTCGCTGCTGTTGAGTGAGCTCATGCCTCCCAAATAGGGGAGGCGAGAGCTCAAGGTTTTGGGCGTATAAAATGGACACGCCCGGAACCGTGTATACGTCCGGTGTCATCGCACCCGAGGCAGAACCTCGAATCCCTGTCTGCGATGGCTAACGGATTCCTATTGAAAGGGATTGTAATGGCTGTAAAGCACCTTAAGCCGACCTCCGCTGGTAGGCGTTGGCAGACGATCTCCGACTTCTCCGAGATCACCTGCACCAAGCCCGAGAAGTCTCTTCTCGAGCCCCTGCCCAAGAAGGCCGGTCGTAACAACAACGGCCGCATCACCACCCGCCACCAGGGCGGCGGCGTGAAGCGTCGTTACCGCGTGATCGACTTCAAGCGCAACAAGGACGGCGTGCCCGCCAAGGTTGCCACGATCGAGTACGATCCGAACCGTTCCGCTCGCATCGCTCTGCTGCACTACGCTGACGGTGAGAAGCGCTACATCCTGGCCCCCAAGGGCCTCGAGGTCGGTCAGACCATCATGTCCGGTTCTGACGCCGACATCAAGCCGGGCAACGCTCTGCCCCTCGCCGACATTCCCGTCGGTACGCTCATCCACGCCGTCGAGTTCCAGCCGGGCAAGGGCGCTGCTATCGCCCGTTCCGCCGGTAACTCCTGCCAGCTGATGGGTAAGGAGGGCAAGTACGCTATCGTCCGTATGCCTTCCTCCGAGATGCGCCGCATCCTCGTTACCTGCCGCGCCACCGTCGGTGAGGTCGGCAACGCCGATCACTCCAACATCGTCATCGGCAAGGCCGGCCGTAAGCGTCACATGAACGTGCGCCCGACCGTCCGCGGTACCGTCATGAACCCTGTCGACCACCCGCACGGCGGTGGCGAGGGCAAGAACCACACCTCTGGTCGTCCCTCCGTTACCCCCTGGGGTAAGCCGACGAAGGGCCTTCGTACGCGCAAGAAGAAGAAGGTCTCGAACCAGCACATCATTCGTCGCCGTAAGAAGTAATTTCGGATACCGAGTTTTAGGAGAAAGCACTTATGAGCAGAAGTCTCAAAAAGGGCCCGTTCGTGGAGACTCGCCTTCTCTCGCGTATCACCGCGATGAACGAGGCTGGCAAGAAGGACGTCGTGAAGACCTGGTCCCGCGCGTCCACCATCTTCCCCGAGATGGTTGGTCACACCATCGCCGTCCACGACGGCCGCAAGCATGTGCCCGTGTATGTTACCGAGTCCATGGTTGGTCACAAGCTCGGCGAGTTCGCGCCGACTCGTACGTTCCGTGGCCACAAGGCCAAATAGGGGGTTAACCGTAAATGGCAACTAAGTCTATTGAAACTGAGGCCACCGAGGTTCGCGCCGTCGCTAAGTACGTGCGTGTTTCCCCCAGCAAGGCCCGCCTGGTGGTCGATCTGATCCGCCGCAAGCCTGTCGCTCAGGCCTTCGACATCCTCCACTTCTGCGACCGCGCCGTCGCCGTGGATGTCGAGAAGGTTCTCCGTTCCGCCGTTGCGAACGCCGAGAACAACAACGGTCTGCGTGCCGACAACCTGGTTGTCGCCGCTGCCTATGTTGACGAGGGTCCGACGCTTAAGCGCATCCGTCCCCGCGCCAAGGGTTCCGCTTCTCGCATTCTGAAGCGTACTTCCCACATCACCGTCGTCGTTGCTCCTCGAAAGGAGGCGTAAAGCTGTATGGGTCAGAAAGTCTACCCCACCGGCTTCCGTCTTGGCATCACCGAGAACTGGCGCTCCCGCTGGTTCGCAGAGAAGGATTACGCTAAGACCCTCGGTAACGATCTCGAGATCCGCAAGTACCTCGAGAAGCGTCTTTCCCGCGCAGCTGTCTCCCGCGTCGAGATCGAGCGCGCTGGCGACAAGGTGAAGGTCATTATCCTCACCGCTCGCCCCGGCGTTGTCATCGGTAAGAAGGGTGCCGAGATCGATGCCCTCCGCACCGAGCTCGAGAAGGTCGCTGGCGTCTCCAAGGGCCAGCTCTCCGTCGACGTTGTCGAGATCAAGCGCCCCGAGCTCGACGCCAACCTCGTTGCTCAGTCTATCGCCGAGCAGCTCGAGGGCCGCGTTGCCTTCCGTCGCGCTATGCGCAAGGCTGTCCAGTCCGCCCGCAAGGCCGGCGCTAAGGGCATCCGTATCCAGTGCTCCGGTCGTCTCGGCGGTGCCGAGATGGGCCGTCGTGAGTGGTACCGTGAGGGTCGCGTGCCTCTGCACACCCTTCGTGCCAAGATCGACTACGGCACGGCTGTCGCCAGCACCACCATGGGCGCTTGCGGCGTGAAGGTCTGGATCTACCTGGGCGAGAAGCTCCCGGGCCAGCCTGTTCCCAACCCTGCACTCGAGGGCTCTTCCCGTCCTCGTCGTCGTAACTCCGAGAGGAGGGGTCAGTAGTGCTTGCCCCTAAGCGTATTCTTCACCGCAAGGTGCAGCGTGGCTCCATGAAGGGCCAGGCCAAGGGTAATACCGAGCTGCATTTCGGCGAGTTTGGTATCCAGGCTCTCGAGGCCCATTGGATCACCAACCGTCAGATCGAGGCCGCTCGTATTGCCATGACCCGCTACATGAAGCGTGGCGGTCGTGTCTACATCACGATCTTCCCCGATAAGCCCATCACCAAGAAGCCTGCCGAGACTCGCATGGGTTCTGGTAAGGGTAACCCCGAGGAGTGGGTGGCCGTCGTCAAGCCCGGCCGCATCATGTTCGAGGTCAAGGGCGTGCCCGAGGAGGTCGCTCGCGAGGCTCTGCGTCTTGCACAGCACAAGCTTCCCATCAAGACCAAGATTGTTGCTGCCAAGAACGCTGAGCAGCGCATCGAGAAGGAGATGGCTGAGGAGGCCGCTCTCGAGGCCAAGTGGGCTGCTGAGGACGCCGCCGCCGCCAAGGAGGAGAACTAATGAAGCCCGCAGAGATTCGTGAGCTCTCGGACGCTCAGCTCGTTGAGAAGCTGAAGGAAATGCGCGCCGAGCTCTTTAACCTTCGTTTCCAGATGGCCACCAGCCAGCTGGACAACACCGCTCGCGTCAACACCGTGAAGAAGGACATCGCTCGCGTCCTCACGGAGCAGCGCGCCCGCGAGATCGCAGCGGAGAAGTCCGCTGTCGCCGAGTAGGACCTAAGGAGAGAACATGACTGATTCGCGTAACTCGCGTAAGGTCCGTACGGGTGTCGTTACCTCCGTCTCCGGTGCCAAGACCATTGTTGTCACCATCACCGAGCGCAAGCGTCACCCCAAGTACGGCAAGATGATGACCAGCTCCAAGAAGCTGCACGCTCACGACGAGGAGTGCACGGCTGGCGTGGGCGACACCGTCCGCGTTATGGAGACCCGTCCTATGTCCAAGATGAAGCGTTGGCGCCTCATCGAGGTCGTCGAGCGCGCTAAATAAGCAGTCGCTCTTACGACTTGTACGTTTCCGAAGATGTGCGTATGCCTGGCTTGCATATCACAGGCCGTATAAAGGCAGCGCACCTCTCTTCGGTTCTTAGTTCGGAGGAACATCTACCATGATTCAGATGCAAACCATGCTGAACGTCGCCGACAACTCCGGCGCTCGCAAGATTCGCTGCATCAAGGTGCTTGGCGGTTCCAAGCGTCGTTATGCAGGCATCGGCGATGTGTTCATCGGTGCTGTCCAGGAGGCTACCCCTGGCGCCAACGTCAAGAAGAAGGACGTTGTCCGTTGCGTCGTCGTTCGCACCGTTAAGGAGATCCGCCGCAAGGATGGCTCCTACATTCGCTTTGATGAGAACGCCTGCGTTGTCATCAACAACGATGGTTCGCCCGTCGGCACCCGTATCTTCGGGCCTGTCGCTCGCGAGCTTCGTGACAAGAAGTACATGAAGATCGTCTCGCTCGCTCCCGAGACCCTGTAGTTAGGGGAGATATATGTATATCAAGAAGGGCGATAAGGTCCAGGTTCTTTCTGGTAAGGATCGCGGCAAGCAGGGCGTTGTCCTGCGTGCTCTCCCCGCCGAGAACAAGGTCGTTGTCGAGGGCGTTTCGGTCGTCAAGAAGGCCGTCAAGCCCAACGCTGCCAACCAGCAGGGCGGCATCGTTTCGCAGGAGGCCCCCATCGACGCCTCCAACGTCAATCTCGTTTGCCCCGAGTGCGGTAAGGTTACCCGCGTCGGTCACGAGAAGGACGGCAAGAACAAGCTGCGCGTCTGCAAGAAGTGCGGCCACAAGTTCTAAGCTGCCCGCAACATCAAGTTGCTAGCAAAGGCCCGGATGCCCCACGGCACCCGGGCCTTTTTCTATCCCCACTCATTGGGGACAGACTTAAATGAGTGGCCGTTGATTGGCAGTCATTGGGGACAGACTTAAATGACTAGTCGTTGGGGACGTTCTTAAACGACTAGTTGATGGGGACAGTCTTTAGATTTGTATATCTGGCCATCTGGGATAGACTTCAACGAAAGCGGCACTTAGGGACTGTCCCTAGGTGCCGGCACATAGGGACGTTCCCTTTTTGCTGGCAGTTTGGGACGGTCCTTTGATGTCTGGTGCCCCCAGAGGGGTGAAGTAATACAGCTGGCTCTGTCTTTTAGGGCTATGGTGTTCCGCCCCTTTGTGTTTCACAAGGATCGTTGCATGCGCATTTACGCGCATAGGCTTGCGCGATAATGCGCATGGCCGCGCAAATATCTGCTAACTATGGTTAAATAATGACCGATAAACAAATAAACACGCAAATACAAGCAAATGCGCGCGCATTTGTGCGAATATAAGGCTGTTGGAAATGAAGGACTTCCGATGACTCAGGAGGCACATAATGGCAGATTCCAAACAGGCTCCGCTCGACGCCGAAGCAGCCGCAAAAGCAGCGTTCACTTCGGTCCAGGACAAGCCATTCCCCGATGATATCTTTACGGCTCCCGAGCTTCGTTGGGCTGTGATCGGGTGCGGCGTTATCGCCAACCAAATGGCCCAGTCCCTCGCTCTTGCCGGTCGCAAGCTTGCGGGCGTCGCCAACCGCACGCTGTCCAAGGCTCAGGCTTTTGCTGAGCAATATGGCATCGAGAAGGTCTATGAAACGGTCGAGGACCTCTACGCCGATCCTAACATTGACGCAGTCTATATCACCACGCCGCACAACACGCATATCACCTACCTGCGAGCCGCTCTGGCAGCTGGTAAGCACGTACTCTGCGAGAAGGCCATTACCCTCAACTCTGCCGAGCTCGACGAGGCCCGTGCCATCGCCGACGAGCACAACGTGGTCCTTATGGATGCCACCACGGTGCTCCACATGCCCTTGTATCAGGAGCTGCGCCGCCGCATGGATGCCGGCGACTTTGGACGCATGAACCTCGCCCAGCTCAACTTTGGCAGCTACAAGGAGTACGGCGACCTGACCAACCGCTTTTACAATCGCAACCTTGCTGGCGGTGCCATGCTCGATATTGGCGTCTATGCCCTGTCCGTCATGCGCCTCTTTATGGCAAGCCAGCCCGCTGAGGTCGTTTCGCTGGGCAACACCTGCGAGACTGGCGTTGACGTCGCGGGTGGCATCGTCTGCCGAAATGCCGATCAGCAGCTGGGCGTCGCGAGCCTTACGCTCCACTCCAAGCAGCCCAAGCGCTCGGTCATCAGCTTCGACAAGTGCTACATCGAGGTCAATGAATATCCGCGTGCCGATCACGCGACCATCGTGTGGACTGCGGACGGCCACCGCGAGGAGGTCCACGCCGGCACCGAGGCTTACGCCCTGTGCTATGAGATGGCCGACCTGGAGAAGGCCGTTGCCGGCGATGATTCGAAGCGTGAGCTTCTGGGCTATGCTTCTGATGTTATGGAGCTTATGACCAGGCTCCGCGCCGACTGGGGAGTTGTGTACCCCGAGGAGGAGTAAGCGATGCTTGCGGAAGATAGACTCAACGCGATCGTGTCGATGGTGCAGCAGGCCGGCTCGGTTACCGTGCCGGAGCTTTCCGATGCCCTGGGCGTGACGGCGTCTACCATTCGGCGCGACCTGCAGACGCTCGACCGAGCGCATCGCATCGCCAAGGTCCACGGTGGAGCGACGAGTCTTGAGCGCGCGCACGTGACGCGCGACCTAACGCTTAATGAGCGCAGCGACCTCCATAACGACGACAAGGAGCGTATCTGCGCCCGTGCGGCGGCGCTTGTGGAGCCCGAGAGCTTTGTATACATCGACTCGGGCTCGACGACGCTGAGGCTCATCGAGCATCTTCCACACCTTGAAGATGTCACCTATGTGACCGATTCCGTGCTCCATGCTCAGCACCTTGCTTTGCGCGGCATGCGTACCGTGGTGTTGGGCGGCGAGCTCAAACCCGAGACCGAGGCGCTCGTTGGCCCCGATGCCTTGGCAACCTTAGACCGCTACAACTTCAACTGTGGCTTTTGGGGCTCTAACGGCATTGCCGCCGAGCAGGGCTTCACGGCGCCCGATATCGAGGAAGCACAGGTCAAGCGTATCTCGATGCGCCATACGGTCAAGCGCTTCGTAATCTCGGACGCCAGTAAATTTGGCATGGTGGCGCCCGTCAAGTTCGCGGACTTCCGCGACGCAACGATTATTACCGCAGGCGAGGTCCCCGCCAAGTACCGGGCAATGGACAACGTCATCACGGTCTAACAGCAGGGGACGGGCTAAGGCCAAAACCACCGCGAAGGCGCCTGTCCCCATTGTGGTGGTTTAGGGCTCCCAGGGGCAGGGGGCTTCGATGTGGATGTGCTCGCCGGTTACGGGATGCGTGAAGGACACGCTGTGGGCGTGGAGCATCAGGCCGCAGGGGCGCGGCGTTCCGTACAGGTCGTCGCCAACCAGGGGATGATGCTCGCTTGCCAGGTGCACACGGATTTGGTGCTTGCGGCCGGTGAGCAACTCGACATCGATATACGAGCGCGCGGGCAGGCCACGACGGCTCTTAAGACGTTTGAGCACCTTCACGCGAGTTTGAGACGGCTTGCCGCTGGCGCCGACGCGCATCTTTCGGCTGTCGTGACGGTCGCGGGCGATGGGCTTGTCGATGAGCTTCTCGTTCCAGTCGATCTTGCCCTCGGCCAGCGCCAGATAGTGCTTTTCGAAGGCGTGGTCGATGACCATTTGGTCAAAGGCGGGCTGCGTCTGTTTGTCGAGCGAAAACAACACCACGCCGGTGGTGTTGCGGTCCAGGCGGTTGAGCGGCTGCATGTCGGTCGCGGCAAAGCCGTCACCCATCGCCAGCAGCAGGTCGCTGGCGTAGTCGGTGAGCGTGCGCTCGCCGGTGCCGTCGCCGTGGACGATCATGCCGGCGGGCTTGTCGATGGCCATGAGCCAGGCGTCGCAGTAAAGGACTTGAGGTTCTTCGTTCACGTGTAAGCCTTTCGGTTAGCTAATTCCCACAAACATGCAGCCCGAGGTGGCGCCGCGCAGGCGGGCGGCGGGCTTGCGGCCGGCCTGTGCTGCTTCGACGGCACGACGGACGCGGGCGACGGCACGGCCCACCTCATCTGTCTCGAGCAGCGTTCCGTCTACCATGAGACGACGCACGCCGGCATCGAGCAGCTGAGGAACCTGCGGCGTGAGGTCGATGGGGTAGGCGTCGTACAGGCGAGAGCGGCCATGGATGTCGGTGCGTACGGGCATGACCTTGCCGTCGATATTCTTGAGTGACAGCTTGCGGGCGCGCAGGCGGCAGTTGGCGCAATCGTGGATGCAGCCATTGGCCACCTGCAGGATGCAGTGCTCGCTCGTTATAACGCGCGGGCGGCCAAAGACGGTGATGCCCAGGGCTGCGGGCGCGGCGGCGCCGAGCGAGATGATCTCGTCGAGCGTGATCTCGGGCGAGAGCCAAAACGCACCGGCTCCGCGCTCGGCAAGTGCCTCCATGCAGGGCGTGTTATGCACCGGCAGGCAAGAGCGAATCTCGGCCGTGGCGCCGGCATGAGCGGCTACGGCGAGCTCGGAGATATTGCCGACGGCGACGGTGGCTCCGGCATTGATCCAAGGATCGACGCGCTCGTGGTCGACGGCGCGGCAGACCTCGTCGAGTACGGGCACGATACCCTGCTCAAATGCATCGGCAGGGGAGAGTCCGACAGCCTCGAGCGCGTCGGTGGTCATATAGATGCGCGTTGCACCCTCCGCGCGGGCTGCCTCGGCGGCCTCGAGCGAGGTGACGGTGGCGCAGATCTGCGGCTCGTCGCGGTAGTGCTTGGGCATGGGGCGCGTACATTTGTCGAGCACCGGCAACTCGAGCGTTTTTGCGCGCTCCTCGTACGGTGCCAGAATGGCCTCTTCCAGCGCCTTACAAGCGGCGGCGCGCACCTTGTGCACGGCGGAGAAGCCCATGCCGCAGCCCTCATCGAGCGCCATATCAAAGCTCGCGGCCTCAAAGGGAGAGGAGCCCATGCGCCCGACGTGCTCAACCAGATCGGATGCCTCGACGGCGCGGGTCTTGGCGGCCTCGACGGTGAAGCCCGTGGCGGTGGCGGTGAGCGCGGGGTTGTCACAGCAGGTGAGTGTGACAGTAAACGGCTCGCCCAGGCGCGCCACGACGGACACGTCAACAGCTCGGCGGCGCAGCACATCGCGCTTGAGCGCGGCGCCGGCGGCGTCAATGGCGCTCTGGCTTCGAATCACGCGCACGCGGCAGCCCTCGGGCATGCTACGGGGCACGCGGCACTCAATGATGTCACCGGCGGCGGCATCATCGGCGGCAATGGTGGTCAGGAACTGGTCAAACTCGTTATCGTGGCGAAGCTCCAGCAGGTCGCCTTTGCCCACGGGCTCAAACAGCTCAATGCGGGCGATGGCGGCGCGGCGACGGCGGTCGTCGGACTTGAGGCCGCGCACATCGCGGTTGGCCGGGCGGCTGCCCAGCACCGTGCCCACGATCTGGCCGCGGTTGTTGGAACGCTCATAGCTCATCATCTCGTCGCCCGAGGTGCCGTCCTGATAGGCGTGCGTAAAGTCGCGGTTGAAGCAGCGCTTGAGCTGGCGCTGGCGGGCGGCTTCCTCGTCCTTGGCAACGGCGGCTCCGGATAGCATGTCGTCAATTTCGTGACGATACACATCAACGATGGAGTACACGTAATCGGGTGCCTTCATGCGGCCCTCGAGCTTGAGCGATGCGGCGCCGGCGTCATACAGACGGCGAACAAGCTGTGAGGTGTTGGTGTCACGCGGGCACAGCGCGCGCTCGCGACCGGCAGGGGAGAGCGCGCGACCGTTCTCGTCGATCAACTCGTAGGGCAGGCGGCAGGGCTGGGCGCACATGCCGCGGTTGGCCGATCGTCCCGCCATGGCAAAGCTCGACAGCAGGCACAGGCCCGAGTAGCAAAAGCAGATGGCGCCATGGCTGAAGACCTCAAGGTCCACATCGGGCGCGGCGTCGTGAATGGCGGCGATTTCGTCGATGGAGAGCTCGCGCGAGAGAGTCACGCGGTCGGCGCCCTGCTCACGGCACCAAAGGGTTCCGCGGTCGTCGTGGATGTTCGCCTGGGTCGAGATATGTGTCTCGATGCCGGGCATGGTGCGCTTGGCCTCAAAGAACAGACCCCAGTCCTGGATAATGAAGGCATCGGCGCCCAGCGTGGAGCAGCGATGAATGAGCTGCAGTGCATCGCCCATCTCGGACTGCTTGATGACGATGTTGACCGTGACGTAGACGCGCGACCCGGCTAGATGCGCGGCGCGGCAGGCTTGCTCAAAGGCCTCGTCGGTAAAGTTGGTTGCCTTGCGGCGGGCGTTGAAGCTGCCCATGCCGCAGTAGATGGCGTCTGCCCCGGCGGCGAGCGCGGCGGCAAAGGGCTCCGGGCCTCCGGCGGGGGCCAAAAGCTCGGGCCTGCGGTTAGTGGTTCGGCTGGCGGTTGCGGTCATATCCTGCCTTTCAAAATGCTCAGATATTCAAAAGTATAGTGGCGTCGCTGCGGTGGGCGACGCCCGCAGCCTAAGCAGGACAAAGTCTTCAGCAGCTTGGGCTGGCTGACCCCGTGAAGAACCGTTCAGCGGTTCGGGGAAACCGTTGGGCGATAAAATATTCTCGCAAATTGATAATATTCTTGCATCGCACGGAAACCTTGATTACTATCCCAATCAAGCGCGGTGTTCAGACCGAACTGTGCCTCCCGGTGTGAACACCGCGCTCACGCTCTCTCAATTGATCGTAAGGAGAAAAACATGAGCAAGACCGTCGTGTCTTCCGATAACGCACC
>CAUBQN010000028.1 GCA_958438125.1 uncultured Collinsella sp. | reverse complement strand
ACGCTCATCTGAACGGTCTCGTTGGAGCGATCGCGGACGGAGATGTTGCCGGCCTCGACCTCCTTCTCGCCCAGGATGAGCATGTAGGGCACGCGATCGATGCTGCGGGCCTCGCGGATCTTGTAGCCGATCTTCTCGTCGCGGTCGTCGCAGACCACGCGAATGCCGGCCTCCTCCAGCTTGGCACACACCTCGTGGGCGTAGTCGCGGCTCTTCTCAGAGACGGGAAGTGCCTTGACCTGCACGGGAGCCAGCCAGGTGGGGAACTTGCCCGCAAAGTGTTCGATCAGAATACCAATGAAGCGCTCGATGGAGCCAAAGCATACGCGATGCAGCATGATGGGGCGCTTCTTGGTGCCGTCGGCGTCCACGTACTCCAGATCAAAGTTGAGCGGCATCTGGAAGTCGAGCTGCACGGTACCGCACTGCCAGGTGCGGCCGAGCGAGTCCTCCAGGTGGAAGTCGATCTTGGGGCCGTAGAAGGCGCCGTCGCCCTCGTTGACCTCGTAGTCCATGCCCAGCTTCTCCAGAGCGGTGCGCAGGCCCTCCTCGGCGCGAGCCCAGTCCTCGTCCGAACCCATGGAGTCCTCGGGGCGGGTGGAAAGCTCAACGTGGTACTTAAAGCCAAACTTTTGGTACACGGAGTCGATGAGGTTGACCACGCCCACGATCTCGTCGGTCAGCTGGTCGGGACGCACAAACAGGTGGGCGTCGTCCTGGTTAAAGCAGCGCACGCGGAACAGACCATGCAGGGCGCCGCGAAGCTCGTGGCGGTGCACCAGGCCAATCTCGCCGGCGCGGATGGGCAGCTCGCGGTAGGAGTGCGGCTTGGAGGCGTACACCAGCACGCCGCCCGGGCAGTTCATGGGCTTAATGCAGTACTCTTCGTCGTCAATGACGGTGGAGTACATGTTGTCCTTGTAGTGGTCCCAGTGGCCCGAGGTCTTCCACAGCTGCTTGTTCATGATGAGCGGCGTGGAGATCTCCACGTAGCCGGCCTTGTGGTGAATCTCGCGCCAGTAGTCCAGCAGCGTGTTCTTAAGAATCATACCGTTGGGCAGGAAGAACGGGAAGCCAGGGGCCTCGTCGCGCATCATAAAGAGGTCCATCTCGCGGCCGATCTTGCGGTGGTCGCGCTTCTTGGCCTCCTCCAGCATGTGCATGTGCTCGTCGAGCTCTTCCTTGGTGGCAAAGGCGACGCCGTTGATGCGGGTGAGCATCTTGTTGTCCTTGTCGCCCTTCCAGTAAGCGCCCGAGACGCCGGTGAGCTTAAAGGCCTTGAGGGCCTTGGTGTAGCAGATGTGGGGGCCGACGCACATGTCGATGTAGTCGCCCTGCTGGTAGAAGGTGATGCGGGCGTCGTCGTCCAGGTCGCCGATGTGCTCGACCTTATACTTCTCGCCGCGCTCCTCCATAAGGGCGATGGCCTCGGCGCGGGGCTTCTCGTACACGGTGAACTTGAGGTTCTCCTTGACGATCTTTTTCATCTCGGCCTCGATCGCGGGGAAGTCGTCCTCGCTGATCTTGACGCCCTCGGGCAGGTCGACGTCGTAGTAGAAGCCGTTGTCGGTCGCGGGGCCGTAGGCAAAATCGGCCTCGGGATAGAGACGCTTGATGGCCTGCGCCATGATGTGCGCGGCGGAGTGGCGGATGACGTGTGTGACCTCGTCCTGCGGGAGCTCGGCCACCGAGCCGTCATTGTAGAGTGCCTTCATGGGTATGTTTTCTCCTCTCGGATGCCTGATGCAAGTGCGTGCGATGCGCTCGGCGTTTTTGACTTGCATCATTATAGGCAGGTTGCCTTGGTATACAAGCGCCCGCCGCACCTTAATGGCACGGCGGGCGATTTTCTACGCATGCTTCATCGTGTGGGGGCGTGGCTGCGCGTGTGGCTTGCGGTGCGCCCGTGGCTTGCGGCCGGCCCGGCGATGGATGCGTTACTGGATGCGAGTTCGGCAGTAGGGGCAGACCTTCCAGTGCGCATCGAGCGGGCGATGGCAGCTGGGGCAGACATTGCGAACCTGGGTGTCGCACACCGGGCAGACGACGAAGTCCTTCTCGATGGGCGCGCCGCACTGCGGGCAGGTGCCGTACTGGGCAAGCTGGCGCTCGCGCAGGGCCATGTCCAGCTCCTGCTCCTCGCGGTCGGACGCGTAGGAGTGCGGGCGCAGGACCAGGTAGGCAATGAGGCCCACAAACGGGATGAGGGCGATGATGCCCCATGCCACGTAGGCGCTGGCGCCGCGGCGGCGAGCGTCGATGAACACATAGACGACCGACAGCACATACAAGGCGATGATAAAGCCAACAAAGGCATAGACGACGCCCATAAGCTGCGGCGACATGAGCTCGGAGATGTACTTGGACATTACGGGTACCTTTCGGAATATTAACAGTCCGGTCAAGTTTACCACGGGGTTTGTTTATATGGGACCACGGCTAGGGGCGGGGCTGGCGCGGACACAAACATCTCAATCTGTAACAGGTGGGAGCGGAATCCGGGTCTAGATGTTACAGATCAAGACGAACGGAGGACCCTCCAGACTAACGTCTCGATCTGTAACATCTGGAGCCCAAGTCCTCGCCTGACTGTTACAGATCGAGACGAACGGTTGCCGTAGTTGTCGGCAGACGAGGTTATCGACGTTACAGAGTCTCCACTCACCTGCCGTTGGCGGGTGTTGCGGGGCTGTTCGCCGCATTGCCGCTGCGCTGGGGGTGTGCAGACCGTAGGATAGTCTTATTGACGGCCTGTCAACTCGTCTGGGAGGCACTGTGACAGAAACGTTTGATATCGCAATTGTGGGCGCGGGCATTACCGGGTGCGCCATCGCACGGCAGCTTGCGCGGTTTGACCTGTCCATTTGTGCGGTCGAGGCAGCCAACGATATCGCGCTGGGCGCTTCGAAGGCCAACGGCGGCCTGGTGCACGCCGGCTACGATCCGGCGCCGGGCACGGTAAAGGCGCAGGTCAACGCTCGTGGTTGCGAGTTGTACGGTGCGTGGGCGCAGGAGCTGGGATTTTTGTTTTGCCGCACCGGGTCGATTGTGTTGGGCTTTAACGACGAGGACCGCGCGCATCTGGAGCAGCTGCGGTGCAACGGCCTTGCCAACGGTGTGCCCGAGCTGTCGATCGTCGGACCCGACCGCATCCACGAATTAGAGCCGCGCGCCAGTGCCGATGCAACGTGTGCGCTGTGGTGCCCCTCGACTGGGTTTGTCGACCCGTTTGACGTTGCCATCACCGCGCTGGAGAACGCCGTGGCCAACGGGGTGACGTTTATGCGGTCCGCGCCGGTGGAGGCGATTGAAGTCGCGGGCTCGGGCGACGACGCGCGCTTTACGCTGGCGACCCCCGCTGGCAACGTGCGCTGCCGCTACCTGATCAACGCCGCGGGCAACGGCGCCGCCGAAATCTCGCATATGGCGGGCGCCGAGGAGTTCCAGATGGTCTGGCGTCAGGGCAACATCGTGGTGCTGGACAAGGAGCCGCGTGCGCTCATGCCGCTCTACCCCGTGCCGACGCCGATATCGAAGGGCGTTATCGTCACGGGCACCGTGCACGGCAACACCGTGATCACCGCCACGGCTGCCGTGCGCGAGCAGGGCGACACGCAGACCTATGCGAGCGATGTGAACGCGCTGCTGACCGGCGCGCGCAAGCTGGTGCCCGATCTGGATACGCGCCGCGTGGTGCGCGCATTTGCCGGCGGGCGTCCGGTCATTCAGGGAACGAACGACTTCTTTATTGGACAGTCGGCCGTGGTGCCGGGGCTGTTCCAGGCGGCGGGTATTCAGTCGCCGGGCGTGGCAAGCGCGCCGGCCATTGCCGAGCGCATGGAGCACGTGATGCGCGAGGCGGACGTGGAACTGCACGAGCGGGCGGACTGGAACCCAATTCGCCGCGCGCCGGACGACTTTGACCGCGCACCGCTGGCGCGCAAGGAAGAGCTGATCGAGTCCGATCCCGCGTGGGGACAGATTGTCTGCCGCTGCGAGACGGTGCCCGAGGCCGAGATTGTGGCCGCGATCCGACGCCAGCCGGGCGCGCTTTCGGTCGAGGGTGTTAAGCGCCGCTGCCGCGCCGGCATGGGTCGGTGTCAGAGTGGTTTTTGCCAGAGCCGCGTGGTTGCGATCCTGGCGCGCGAGCTGGGCTGCGACCCCAGCGAGGTGCTGTTGGAGGATGCCGGTTCTTGGCTGGTTGAGGGACCGCTGAAGGGGGTGCGCTAGGATGGCGGAATTCGAATCGCGCACGATTGGTAGCGACGCCGTTGAGGCCGTGGAAATGCAGGCCTTCGACGTGGTCGTTATCGGAGGCGGCCCCGCCGGCATGGCGGCCGCGCTTGCCGCGCAAAAGGCCGGCGCGCACGTGGCCATCGTGGAGCGTGAGCGGCATCTGGGAGGAATCCTCCGTCAGTGCATTCACCCGGGTTTTGGCCTGTCGCACTTTAAGCAGGAACTCACCGGTCCCGAGTACGCACAGCGCTTTATCGACCAGGTGTGCGAGACCGACACCATGCTGTTCTTGGACAGCATGGTGCTTGGGATCGATTCGGGCGAGCCTACGGAAGACAACGCGGTCCATACCGTCACGCTCATGAGTCGCAACGGCATGTTACAGCTCACCGGACGCGCGATCGTCCTTGCCATGGGGTGCCGCGAGCGCACGCGCAGCGAGATCAAGATCCCCGGCAGCCGACCCGCCGGCGTGTTTACGGCCGGCCTGGCGCAGCGATACATCAATATCGAAAATCTCAAGCCCGGCTCGCGTGCCGTCATTTTGGGCTCGGGCGATATCGGGCTGATCATGGCACGCCGCTGCACGCTCGAGGGGATTTCCGTCGAGGGCGTGTACGAGCTCATGCCGTACGCCAACGGTCTGCGCCGCAACGTCAAGAACTGCCTGGACGATTTTGGAATTCCGCTGCACCTGTCCACCACCGTGACGCGTGTGATCGGGCACAATCGCGTGGAAGCCGTCGAGGTGAGTCAGGTCGACGAGCACCTGGCGCCCATTCCGGGGACCGAGCGCATTGTTCCGTGTGACACACTGCTGCTTTCGGTAGGATTGATTCCCGAGAACGAGCTTTCGGTTGCCGCAGGCGTGGAGCTTGACCCGCGCACGCGCGGCGCCGTAGTGGATCAGAGTCTGCAGACGGGCGTGCCGGGCATCTTTGCCTGCGGCAATGTGCTGCATGTGCACGACCTAGCCGACAACGTGACGACCGAGTCCGAGAGGGCTGGCGCAGCTGCGGCGGCGTACGCGCTGGGCGGCGGAGCCGAGACGGACGCGGTCGCGGACACGGGCTGCGAGCTCACGGTCTCCCCCGCCGGCATTGCGGGCTACGCGCTGCCGGGACGCATTACGGCCGTGGCGCTCACCAAGCTCAACTTCCGCGTGCGCCGGCCAGTCGATGCCGCCTGCGTGAGGATCTTGGCTGACGGCGAGGAACTGTTCGCCGGCAAGGTCCGTGCGTTTAAGCCGAGCGTAATGGAGAGTTTCCCGCTACCGGCAAAGGTGATTCAGCGTGCACTCGACCTGGGTGCCGGCGAAATTGTCCTGTCCGTCGACCCTGTTGAGGAGGCATAAACTATGAGCACGAACGCGATCGAGACGCTCAAGTTCAACTGCACCACCTGTCCATCCGAGTGCCTCCTGACCGTAGAGGTGGAGCGTGACGCAGCCGGCGCCCTGGTAGAGGTGCACTCCGTGACCGGCAACAGATGCCCGCGCGGTGATAAGTTCGCACATCAGGAGCTCACCTGCCCCATGCGCGTGTTAACGACGACTGTGGCCGTCTCCGGCGGCGACGAAGCCCTGCTCCCCGTGCGCACGGCCGAAGCCATCCCGCTAGAGCTCCACGCCCAAGCCATGGCCCTCATCCGCGGACTAGTGGTCAAAGCCCCCATCCGCATGGGCGACGTAGTCCTACCCAACCTCCTAGACACCGGTACCGACCTCATCGCCAGCATGGACATCGACCGAGCCTAAGTAGCAAATTTGGGACGGGCTCTTTAAGCTACCCTGCCATCCACCCTGCCCTCCTCAGTTGCGGTGAAATAGTTCCTGATTTCCGCCAAAACCCCGGCATCTAGGAACTATTCCACCGCAACTATCCTTGGAATCGGTATTTAGCTTGTGCCTACTTTAGTGTCATTTCAATACTATGCCGGATTACGGGGCTGATTCGGAGACCCCCATCCATACCGGCCATTTTCAATTTTTGACAAGCCATCTACATGCGGTTTTAATTTCGCGATTTTTGCCATGGTCAAGTAATACAGGTCCAGCCCCGTAATCCGCCATACTTTTGAAACCAGCCCATTTGGAACGGGCCTCTTTTAGCTACTTTTGCCCGAACGTTCGCTAGACAGCCCATGCTAAGGAGTGTCCCAAGGTGCCCGCATAAAAGGAACGTCCCTATGTGCCGGGCTTGGGATACCATGGTGGCACCCTAGCGAAAGGACGATGTATGGCACATGTCGATGACCAGCGTGTGGCGCACGTGCTTGATGCGCTCGAGGCTCAGCACCCCGGCGCACAGCTGCTCGTAAACGACCCGTGGTCGATTTACTATCTGACCGGTTTTTATGCCGATATGTTCGAGCGTTTTTGCGGCGTGCTGCTCGCACGCGATAGCGAACCTGTGATCTTGGTCAACGCGCTGCATCAGCTGCCCGAGTACGACAATGCCCGCGTGGCCTATCACACCGATACTGACGTCGTGGCCGACGCCATCGTTCGCGAGGTCGATCCGAACAAACCGCTCGGCATCGACACCGTCATGCGTTCCGGCTTTTTGATGCCACTCATGGAGCGCCACGCAGCCAGCGAGTTTTTCCTGGGCGACTTTGCCGTCACCGCCGCGCGCACCCACAAGGATGACGCCGAACAGGAGCTCATGCGCGCGTCCTCGGCCGCTAACGACGCCGTGATGGCCGACGCCATCAAGCTCGTCCACGAAGGCGTGACGGAGCGCGAGATTGCCGACCAGATGCTCGGCCTGTATCGCAAGCACGGTTGCGAGGGCTTTAGCTTTCCGCCCATCGTGAGCTTTGGTGCTAACGCCGGCGACCCGCACCACGAGCCCGACGACACCGTGCTCAAGCGCGGCGACGTAGTGCTGTTCGACATTGGCGGGCGTCATCGCAACTACTGCTCGGACATGACGCGCACGTTCTTTTGGGGCGATCCGGACGAGGAGACGGCGCGCATCTACGACATCGTGCGCCGCGCCAACGAGGCCGCCGAGGCACTCATCGCACCGGGTGTGCGCATGTGCGACCTGGACCGCGCCGCGCGCGACGTGATTGAGGATGCGGGCTATGGGCAGTACTTTACGCACCGCTTGGGCCACTCGATCGGCCTGCAGGACCACGAGCCGGGCGACGTCTCGCTCGCCAACGAGCAGATCGTAGAGCCAGGTATGACGTTTTCTATCGAGCCGGGCATCTACCTCCCCGGCCGCACCGGCGTCCGCATCGAGGACCTAGCCCTGGTGACCGAGAACAGCGTCGAGATTCTCAACGCCTACCCCCACGACCCGGTCCGCTTAGGCTAACCTCATCCCCAAGTCACCAAACTAAGTTGCGGTGAAATACGGACTGCTCAAGGCTTCTAGCCCATAAAATAGTCCCTATTTCACCGCAACTGCCAAGGGGACCAGGGTAGTCAAAAATGCCCCGTCCCAAATTAGCTGCCCTGCAGTCAAACGAAAGGCCTCCCGATTCCCCGACGAGAACCGGGAGGCCTTCTTATGTCCTAGAGCCCTAAGGCTCTAAGCTCGCAGCCTTACTCCGTGCGATGGCGCAGCTTTTCGATCGCTGCGGCAATCAGCGCCAGCAGGCCGGTTCCGCCAAGCGCCGCGACGGTCACGGCAGTATTGTCGCCCGTCTCGGCCAGGCTTCCCTTAGCGGCCTTCTTGCCATTCTTCTTGCCCGAAGGATGTTTGGCATCGGGCTTGGCACCGTTATCCTTGCCGCCTGTCGGTTCCTGTACAACAACAGGCTCAACAACCTCGACGGTCACCGAAGCGGTGAGCTGTTGAGGCGCCGGCGCAGTGCCATCCTCGGCAAGCGTCGCAATCGCCGCGGCGTCACCGTCAACGGGCATCGTCGCGGTAATGACGACGGTTCCGTTCTTGAGGGCCTTGACTTTACCGTTCTCGACCGTAGCGATCGTCGGGTCGGACGAGGTCCACGTCACGTTACCACGCAGCAGCGCGCCATCGGCCGCATTGCTCGCCGCGGCAGCAAGGTCAATTTCCTTACCGCGCTCTACCTTGAGCACGGTTTCGGCAGTCGTGGCCTTGCCGTTTTGGTCAACGATAACGAGGCCCTTGGCCGCCGGGCGCGGCTTAACGCGTACCATGCAGCTGACTGTAAGCTCCGTACCGCGAACCTTACCGCCCACGGTCACGTCATCGGCACCCCAATCCAGTGCGGGGACATTCTCCCAATCGACATCGTAGTCTTCCTGGCTGTCGTCCTTCATCATCACGGAGACCTTCTTGGGCAGCGCCTTCAGCACATCGGCGGCAGAGCTTGCCTCAAACACCTCAACGGGAGCGAACGTCGCAGGCCTCACGGGAATCTCGCTTGCCGGCGTCTCGACGACCAGCTTGCAGGTCGCCTTGAGCGCCGCGCCCTCGACGGACCCCTCGATCGTGTACTCGCCAACGGCGGCAAGATGCTTGTCCAGGCCATCCGTATTCCACGTGACCGCGGCCTCGTCCGTGTGACCATCGGAATAGGTCACGTTGACCTTCTTGGGCAGCTGCCCCGTCACGGTGTCGGCCTTGGCATCGCGCTCAACCGTGATCTGCGGCACCTCGGCAACCTTGTTAATCGTCGTCGTGGAGGTGACGACAACTTCGACCGGCAAGTTGCCATTCTTCGTGACGCCCTTGGCAACGACACTGCTGCCGTACGTGGCGGCCGCGGCAGGAACCTCAGTCCAAGTGATCTCGGACTCCGCCGTCGTCTTGCCGTCCTTCATGCGAACGGTCGCCTTCACGCCCTTGAGCGCATCACGCACAGCGTCGGCCGATGCGCCCTCGGGAACGGAAATTCCGGCAATAGGCACAACGGACGCCGGAATCTCGGCATCGCTCTTCACGACCGTAATCGTGCACTCTGCCTTTTGATCGGTACCGGCAACCTTGCCCTTGACCGTGACCTCGCCCTCCTTGGCAAAGTCCTTGTCGGATAGACCCTTGGTGTCCCACTTCACGTCGACATCGGACTCAGTATCATCCGAGTAAATCGCCGTGACCGTGGCGGGCAGCTTGGCCAAAACGTCGTCCGCCTTGGTGCCGCGCACGACCACAATGTCTTCAGCGACATCGATGTCGACAATATGCGCGGTTACCTTGACCTTCACCTTTACGGTCATACCGTTGTCCGTTAGACCCGTGACCTCAAACTCGGTGCCGGCACGGCCCAGGCTGTCGACCTGAGACCACTTAACGGGCGTCTCGTTCTTGGTCTTGCCGTCCTTCATGACAACCGTCACCTTGGACGGCAGTTTTTCCATAAGGTCGCTGACCTTGGCATTGTCCGCAATCTCAATTACATCGATCGGCTCGACGTGGTCGGGCGTCTGGGCATCCTGATCCACCACGGTCACATTGCAGGTCACCTTGGCGCCGTTGAGCTTAACCGTACCCGTAATCTCCACGGTGCCGGTTCCGTTGAGCAGCTCGTCCGTGACGTTAGAAAGATCCCACACGTCAATGTCGAGCAAATCGGTCGACCCATCGGAGTAAGTCGCCACAACCTGCTTGGGCATCTGGGCGTACAGATCCTGCTTGGACGTGCCCTTGGCAACGCTAAACGACTTGGCCTCCAGCTTGGTGATGGTTCGCGGCGCCTCGGAGACGTTGACGTACACGATGGCGTTGACGTTGTCGACATCCTTGAGCTTGCCAACGAGCTTGTACGTACCCTTCTTGGCAAGTGGCTTGGAGAGGTCGATGCCGTCGGTGTCGGTCCACTTTTCGATCTCGATGCCGCCTAAACTGCCCCGAGTATCCCGCGCTGAGCCATCCGAGTAATATACAGACACGGTATCGGGCAGCTCCAGCATCGATCCGACCGTGGTGTTGACCACGACGGCCTCGGGCTGCAACGCGACCTTCTTCGCCTTCTTGTCGGCAACCGTCACCTTGGCGGTCACGTTGCCGTTCTCATCCACGCCGACCTTCTGGCCCTCGTCGTCCACAAGCGCCATAACGGCAGCGGCATCGAAGCCGACCACATGACCCGTCGCATAGAACGTGCCGGGCTGCTCGTACTTCTCGGGCGCGATCGGATCCCAATCAATAGCCGCCGTCGAAACGGAGCCGTCACTCAACTCGACCGCCATCTTGGAAGGCATAGCAGGCGCAGTGCCCGCCTTGGTGGTCACTGCGGTCTCACCATTATCGATTGCCTTCTCAACGCCTTGGATAACGATCTTGGTCTGAACAGTGAGACCGGTGTTAGCGCCGTCACCGTATCCGTTAAGGCCGCTTGCAAACAGCGTGCCAGACACTGTCGTGACCTGACCCGCCTCTCCGGTATAAACCGAGGGACGAACGTAATCCCATTGAACCTGGGCATTATGAGTTTTGCCGTCACTCGTGGCAACCGAGACATTCCACGGCAGCTCGGGAACGACGCCATTAGCCGTGGTAATGCGTTCAGGAACGGCAATAGAGGTGACGGAGCAGACGTCGACAGTAATCGTCGCCTCGGCACCACCTTGGAGCTTGCCCTTCACCTTAAACGAACCGTCCTTGGCATACGCGTCTTCGGCGACACGGTCCCATGTGACCTTTTCGCGCTGGGGCTCAGAAGACACATCGTTGTCATATCGAACCTCAAGGTATTCCGGCAGCATCGGCTTGATGCCGGGGACGGTCCATATGGTTCCGCCCTGCACCGAGGTCGCCTTGCTCGCGATCTTAACGGTGGCAGTAATCGGAACGTCGACCGTCTGCATACCGTTCCCCGTGCTAAAGCTCATTGTTGCAGTGCCGCGGACCACGCCGCCCTGGGTCCAATCGAAGCCCTTCGTGTTCCACTTGACCTCGGCGTATTTATGCGAATAGTCCGGATGTTCTGCCGCATCAGAACTGACAAGATCGACATAGCTGGGAAGCATAGCGGTACCGTCGCTGCCCTTGAGCACTGTAATGGTTTGTGGCTGAGCCTCCCAGTTTTTAGTCACGATGACGTGCACTTTCACGGGGATATTCGTTCCGATGACCGTTCCGGTAATCGTGCAGTCCTTCTGGGGGCACCTATCGTAGGTATCCCAGTTGACGCCGAGACTGTCAAAAGTCGTTCCATCCTGCAATACGCCGGACACGTAGAAGTAGTCCAGATTGACTTCCTCGCCGGGATAGATAACGCGCCAGTCCTCGTACGACTGTCCAAGCGTCACACCGTTATCGCTATAGTTGTTAACGCCCTTGACCTCGCCGCACGCCGCTGTCGCATGGATCTTTGCCAACGAGCCAGTGATAGTACCGGTAATTTCGTACTCGCCAGGCTTGCCGTCCAGCAGTTCTTGAGGAAACTCATCCCAGCTATAAGGCTGCCCCGACGAATACTGGGGATAGAACGAACTGCCATCCGACAAATACAGCGTGGATGTGTAACGCGGAGCCAGAAGTCCGGCGCCGGGAACATAAGCAATCTTGCCGATGTTGCTGTCCTCGAGATCGCAGACGTTGACCGTCGCCGTAGCCGGAATGTTAGAGCCGGTAAAGTATCCGCTAACCGTAATCTGGCCAAGGTTCTTTAGGGCTTCCTGACTAATCGTCGACCACTGAACGGGGAAATTGCCTCGCGAGCCATTCCACATCGTGGCCTCGATTGAACCCGGCATATTGGGCTGGCAACCGATAAGCGTGCTTGTCGATGTCGAGGAAGGCATCTGCAGGGCGCGGACGGAGATGGTCGCCGTGACTCGGTTGCTGTCACCCAGCTCCACCTGAGTAGACGATGAAGATGAGATATTGGTCCAATACGACAGCGAACCGGAAAGCTTAAACGACCCCTCGCTTGCCACCTGCGTGTCCAAAATAGGGTCCCACGCAATGTTGCACTGCTTCTTTGTACCGTCGGTGAATGCAACCTCAACGCTGTAGGGAAGACCGCCGCCCGTTGTAGGACGTACGCCGACGGGCGTGTTAACGGGAGCAAGAGCGTCGATAGAGGCAACTTCTTTGACCTCGACCTGAGCAGTTACCTTTAGGCCATTAGCGGCTGAAGATTCGTTATATGTCACAAGCGTGCCCGTGACCGTATAGGTGCCTGCCTTTTGGAATTGAGACACGTCGGCGTTGTCCCAGTTAACCTGATAACCTTGGGTGTATGTAGTGTTATTTGACTGCGTAAACGGGAAATAGACATACGTGCTAAGAGGAGAAATGTCGCCGACCACGCGCTCGAACCTCAGAGAATTAAGATCGAGTACGTCCTTAGGATCTTTGACGGTAACGGTGCAGGTAACCTCACGGTAATCAAAACCGTTTAGTTTACCTTTAACCGTAAACGAGCCCACCTTAGAGTAAAGCGACGCGTCGAAAGAATCCCAAGACACCGGGATCTGCTCGGTGGCCCCGCTATCAAAGACAACCGAAGCAGAATACGGCAGAGACGGGACCTCACCAGTTAGGGTCGAACACGTCAACTCGGTCTGGACGCTCTTAACAGAGCGGACTGCGACCGTGCACTGTGCGAGCATAGAGGGATAGCTCTTCAAATGTCCCTCGACAACAAAGGTTCCTTCCTTTTGGTACTGATCAGCCGAGATCTCATTCCACTCAACAGGGCATGTATAAGATTGACCATTTGAATAATTGACCGAAATGCTGGACGGAAGCGCGGGAGCAATACCAGCTGCAGTCCATACCCATGAGCCATTACTGGTTGAACGGGGAACGTACACCTTGAGCACACCACTCACTTTGTACGGCTCCGCGAGCGTAATCCAATTGCCGTTCACGCTGACACCGTCAATCTGGCCGGTGATGGGAACTTCGGATTCTTCTGTCACCGTATCAAATGCCGCCTGCGACTTTTCGTCCCAATTAACATAAGCCGAGGTCTCGGTGCCATCCGAAAGCTTTACCTTTACGTACGATGTTTGGCCGTAGTAATCCGCGCCGACGTATTTTTCCACAATCGGGTTGGCGTCGATCGACTCAACGGTAACGCCGCTTTCGTTGCTCGTCTTTGTGGCATCGGGGGCGTTTACTGCCGCCGGATCTACCACTGCCGGGTCCGCCGTAACAGCTTCGACAACCACGCGCTGCTTGACCGTCTGCGTGGTGCCGTCGACGGTACCCTCAAACTCATATGAGCCGGCAGGCAGCTGTACCAGAGTTGCCGGAGCATCAGCGCCGTTCAACTTCCAGGTGACGTTTTCCTGCTTGGTGGTACCGCTCTCGTAGGTTGCCGTTACAGTCTGGGGCAGCGTGGCGTCGGAACCCTCAGCAACATGCAGCTCGTTCAGGCTGGCAAAAGAGGCGATCTTGTCTTCACTCTGGTCTTGCGAGGTTGCCTGACCGGTGTCCGCAGACGTGGCAGCCGCACCCGTCGCATCGCTTTGCTCGGCAACGACTTGGGTAGTATCACCCTGCATCATCTCGGCGAACGCCTGCGGCGGCACCGAGCCGACCGTCATCGTCAGAGCCAAACCCGCGGTAATGGCCGCGTTGACATGCCTTCTGTTCATGTTCCCTCCCGACACGCTCAACGGACCAAACAGCACTGGTCCGATTGGCAAGTTAAGTTGAGTGTATCCTTGCCCGATGGAGGTTTGCAATATGCTACAGGTTAAGCGGCATAAATGGTTTCGTAAACGGGCACCCAAGCGCAGCTAATTTGGGACGGGGCTTTTGAGTTGCGGTGATATACGGACTGTTTGGGGCTCCTGGCTTGTAAAACAGTCCCTATTTCACCGCAACTGATGAGGGGATGGGTTAGCGGAGCAGACCGGCTACTTCGCCGGCTAGGGTAATGGTGCCGGCGGCTACGAAAGGCTCGCCGGCGGCATCGAGGGCCGCGAGGGCCTCGGAAACGCTGGGGTATACGCCCGCAAGCTTATCAGCATCAACGAGGGCGGCGAGCTCCTCTGCCGGCAGGGCGCGATCGGAATCGGTCTGGGTCACGACCACGCGGGGGAACGCCGGAACCAAAACGTCAACGATACCCGCCACGTCCTTATCGGCCAGCGCGGCGCACAGCAGCGTGGGGCGATTCTCCACGCACGGATCGATCTCGTCCAGCGCGCTCACAAAGTTCTCGCAGCTCTGAGGGTTATGGCAGGCATCAATCAACTTGAGCGGATCAGTTCCCAGCACATCAAATCGTCCCGGCGTGGGGCAGCCCATAAGCGACGCATCGAGCTTGTCATGATCGAGCTCGTGACCCAGATACCCCTCGCACAGCATAATCGCGCACGCAGCATTCTGCGGCTGATACGCCGGCTTAACCATGCTAGACGTATAGATGGCACGCGGCGTAGTGCAGCTAAACTCAACCGTGTCGCCCACATGCGCCGGCACCTTAGTCGTAGCGTGACTTACCACGAGCGGCACTATGCCGCACTCGCGACAACGGGCATCCATCACGCGCTGAACACTCGCCTCATGCGTGCCCTCGCCCAGCACAACCAAGCGTCCGGGCTTGATGACCGCAGCCTTCTCACCCGCAATGGCCTCGAGCGTATCGCCCAAAATACGTGTGTGATCGAGCCCAATGCCCGTAATGGCGACGGCCACGGGATCGGTCGCACTCGTGGCGTCCCAGCGTCCGCCCATGCCAACCTCGAGTACGGCAACATCCACCGCGGCCTCGGCAAACACTACAAGTGCGGCAGCCGTCAGCAGATCAAATGGTGTGATGGAATAGGCACGCTCCCCCGCCGCCACACGGCGCGCATTCACGCGATGTCCCGCCTCGACAGCTGCCGAAACGCCACGGGCAAAGGCCTCGTCGCTCACAACGTGCCCGTCAACCTCCATGCGCTCGGGATAACGCACCAGCTGCGGCGACGTATACAGCGCGGTCTTGAGCCCCTCACCACGAAGAATGGCAGCCGAAAAACGCGTAGTCGAAGTCTTGCCATTGGTACCGGCAACCTGAATGCAATCGAAATACTCATCCGGACGCCCCAGCTCATCGAGCATATCGACAACCGTCTCAAGCAGAGGCCCAGCATCCCCAGAAATCCGCCCTGTATCAGCAGCAAGCCCAACAGCCTCACCAAACGAAAGCAACTCAAACGAGAACGGCACCGAATACAACCCAGAACGCTTCGCCATAGCCAAAGTCCCCTCAACATAAAAAGAGGCCCGTAAGCAACAACGAGCCCCTCCCATTCAAAATATCAGCCAAACACCGCTTTGCAGCGAGATCAAGGCCACAACCAAGTGGCCCTAACAGGCAGATGCAAGCAACCACGTAAACGACCTGGGAGCGATTTGGGGCTTTGCTCGATACAAGTTCCGCACGAGCCGAAGGCCACTTAATGTGGCCTTCGTGCGAGCAGGACTGTCCGCAGTAGCGAGCAATGCCCCAAACCGCGTCCCCCAGTACCGCCTACGAGAAGTCAGCAACCTGAGCAGTCAGCGCCGCCAGGATCTCCTTGAGCTCAGCTGCACGGTCCCTCTTCTTCTGGACCACCGCGGGCGCGGCCTTGGCCACAAAGCCCTCATTGGCCAGCGTCTTCTCGCAGCCGGCGAGCTCCTTCTGGGCCGCGGCGATCTCCTTCTCCAGGCGTGCCTTCTCGGCCGAAAGGTCAACCTTGCCCTCGAGCACCACAAAGACCTCGACGCCGCTATCGACCACGGCAATGCTCGCGGCAGGCTTCTCAACATCAGTACCCATGACCAGCGAGGCGGTGTTTGCCAGCGGTTCGATGGTCGAGCGCAGGCTCTCGAGCTTCTCAATGTCCTCGGCACCAGCGCGCACGACCACGTCGAGCTCAGCCTTGGGGCTCAAGCGATAACGCGAACGCGTGGCGCGAGCGGCGGAAACGACGGCGCGGCACAGCTCAAACGCGCGCTCGGCGGGCTCGTCGACGTACTTGACGTAGTCGGCGGGCTCCGGCCACTTGGCGATCATGAGCGCCTCGACGCGGTCCACGTTGCCCTCGGCGTCCAGGTCGAGCACACTCGCCGGCATGTTGTCCCAGATCTCCTCGGTAACGAACGGCATAAGCGGGTGCATCAGGCGAATGGAGGTGTCGAGCACAAAGATCAGATTGCGCTGAGCCTGCAGACGGCCCTCGCCCTTCAGGCGGGCCTTGGTAACCTCGACGTACCAGTCGCAGACCTCGTTCCAGAAGAACTGCTGCACACCGCGAGCCATGTCGCCAAAGGTGTAGTTCTCAATACCCTCAGTGACCATCTTCACGGCCTTGGCCAGACGGCTGAACATCCAGGCGTCGGCCGGCGTCTCCACGACGGGCTCGCCGGGCGTGTAGCCCTCCATGTTCATGAGCAGGAAGCGGCTGGCGTTCCAGATCTTGGTCACAAATGACTTGGCCTGGTCGGTACGCGGGCTGTCGATGAGCTTCTTGGTCTTCTTGTCGATGTTTGCGTCGAACTTGACGTCCTGGTTGTTGGTGCACAGCGTGAGCAGGTTGTAACGCATGGCGTCGGCGCCGTACATACCGATGAGGTCCATGGGGTCAACGCCATTGCCCTTGGACTTGGACATGCGGCTGCCGTCCTTGGCCAGGATCGTCGGGTAGATGACGACGTCCTTAAACGGCACCTCGTCCAGGAAGTACAGCGAGCTCATGACCATGCGGGCGACCCACAGCGCGATGATGTCGCGCGCGGTGACGAGCGCCGTCGTGGGGTGATGTCCCTCGAGCAGCTCCGGCTTTTGCGGCCAGCCCTGCGTGGCGAAAGTCCACAGCTGAGAGCTGAACCAGGTGTCCAACACGTTCTCGTCCTGGTGTACGTGATGACCGCCGCACTTGGGGCAGACGTCGGTGTCCTCGGTAAGGGCGTCCTCCCAGCCGCAGTCCTCGCAGTAGAACACGGGGATGCGGTGGCCCCACCACAGCTGGCGGCTGATGCACCAGTCCTTAAGGTTCTCCATCCAGGTGGTGTAGGTCTGCGTCCAGCGCGCGGGGTGGAAGGTGACCTTGCCGGAGTTGACGGCGTCGAGCGCCGGCCCCTTGAGCTTATCGACGGCGACGAACCACTGCTCGGACAGCCACGGCTCCAGTGCGGCGTCGCAACGGTAGCAGTGCATGACGGAGTGATCGAGGTCCTCGACGTGATCGAGCAGGTCGTGCTCCTCGAACCACTTGATGACGGCCTCGCGGCACTCGTCGCGGTTCATGCCGGTGAACTCGCCGTAGCCTTCGACGACCACTGCGTGCTCGTCGAAGATGTTGATCTGCGGCAGGTCGTGAGCCTGACCCATGGCGTAGTCGTTGGGGTCGTGGGCCGGAGTAACCTTAACAAAGCCGGAACCGAAGTTGGCGTCGACATGCCAATCCTCAAAGATGGGGATCTCACGGTCGACGATGGGAAGCTTGACGGTCTTGCCCACGAAGGCGGCCTTCTCGGGGTCCTTCGGGGAAACGGCGACGCCCGTGTCGCCGAGCATGGTCTCGGGGCGCGTGGTGGCGACAACGATGTAGTCCTGGCCGTTGACCGGCTCGGTCAGCGGGTAGCGCAGGTGCCACAGGTGGCCCTTCTCGTCCTTGTACTCGGCCTCGTCGTCCGAGATGGCGGTGGTGCAGTTGGGGCACCAGTTGACGATGCGCTTGCC
>CAUBQN010000027.1 GCA_958438125.1 uncultured Collinsella sp. | reverse complement strand
ACGACTTACCTTTCGACCTCATGAGGATCTCGCAGCGCCTTGGCGACGCGAACCGCGCAGGCGGCCATAAAGGCCACGAAGCCGATCGCCTCGCCCAGGAGGAACATGCGAAATGCCTCTCCGAACAACACAAACACAACCAAGGTAAAGACAAGCAACGCGATTGCCGAGACCGCGAGACTCACCATACCCTTGAGCATGTCCGCATTCTGCTTATCGTCAAGAACCGGCTTGAGCGTAAAGACAAAGGGAAGGAAGGCAATCGCGCCCGCGATGGCACCTGCAACGATAGCGAGCAGATCGGCTATCTGAAACACTGGCGTCCTCACTTTCCTTTTTTATCGCCTCACAGGACAGTTCCCGCCAAACATTGGTGACTATTGTACGAGCCAATCGCTAAAGTACAACCGAAAAAGCATCGGTTAATACGCACCTGTTCGTTTTCTTAAGACCTTCTTTATGCCGCAGGTACGGTAATACGTTTTTCTCGAACCCTGCGGGGCAAAACGTCCGTTAACAGGAGTGTGCGCGGTCGTCTTTTGTTCGACCGCGCGCACCATTTCTTCGTATTTTCGACGTTAGCCGGTATGGCCCAGAGATTACAGCGTGCCGTAGATGCGGTCGCCGGCGTCGCCCAGGCCGGGAACGATGTAGGCAGCCTCGTTGAGATGGTCGTCGATGGCGCAGGTATAGATATGCACATCGGGGTCCTTCTCAGTCAGCGACTTGAGGCCCTCGGGGGCCGCGACGATGCACAGCATGCGGATGTCCTTGACACCGCGCTCGCGCAGGTAGCTGATGGCCATCTCGGCCGAACCGCCCGTGGCGAGCATGGGGTCGACGACCAGGCAGATGCGCTGGTCGATATCCTTGGGCATCTTGCAGTAATACTCGTGCGGCTCGTGGGTAACCTCGTCGCGCTCCATACCGATGTGGCCCAC
The DNA here is from genome assembly GCA_958438125.1 of uncultured Collinsella sp. Lineage (GTDB taxonomy): Bacteria > Actinomycetota > Coriobacteriia > Coriobacteriales > Coriobacteriaceae > Collinsella. Next base: position 17,432 of record CAUBQN010000027.1, on the reverse strand, counting down.
GCGAGCGGAGGGTACCAAGTCGAGGATGCCATCGACCATGCCAAGGCCTGCACGCAGAATGGGAACGATGGCGAGCTTTTTGCCGGCGAGCTGCTTAAACGTTGCGGTGGTGATGGGGGTCTCGACTTCGACGTCTTCCATGGGCAGGTCGCGCATGGCCTCGTAGCCGTCAAAAAGTGCGAGTTCGCGCACGAGCTGGCGGAACTGGTTGGTGCCGGTGTTTTTGTCGCGCAGAATCGACAGCTTATGCTGGACGAGCGGGTGATCGACAAGGGTCACACGGGACGTATCGTAGGTGACGGTCATGGGTTGATTGCCCCTTTCGTTGCGGCCGGAAGATGGCCTTGCTGACAAGGCGCATGGCGATGTTGTTGCCGCGCGCCGTGCATAAGTTTAACGGTTTGTTGTATCGAGCAGCCCATCGCAGCCCTACTGTGCGGTACTGAGCGAGCGCCTGACTGCATCACACCAGCCCGCAAGGTTTTGTTCGCGGCGCTCGGCGGACATGTGGGGAAGGAAGGTCCTAACGATCTGGGCATTTTGCTCCAGCTCTTCCAGGTCTTCCCAATAGCCGACGGCAAGACCCGCCAAGTACGCGGCACCGATTGCCGTGGTCTCCACCGTCTCGCATTGCAGCACGGGGATATCCAGCAGGTCGGCCTGGAATTGCATGATGAACTCGTTGCGCGAGGCACCGCCATCGACAGACAGGCGCTCGATCGAAAGCCCCACGTCCTGCTCCATGGCGCGCAGCACGTCGTAGCTCTGATATGCCATGGATTCGCAGGCGGCACGTACGATGGTCGCACGGCTCGAGGCGCCGGTCAGACCGCACACGATACCGCGGGCATGCGGGTCCCACCAGGGAGCGCCCAGACCCGCAAAGGCGGGAACGAAGTAGCAGCCCTCGTTGTCGCTAATCGAAGCGGCGAGTTGTGCCGACTCGCTCACGCTCGAGATGATGCCCATGTTATTGCGAAGCCAGTTCATGGTGGAACCGGCAGCAAAGATGGAGCCCTCGAGTGCATAGCTGATCTTGCCGTCCGCGGCGATACCGATCGTGGAGACCAGACCGTTCTTGGATTCGACGACCTCGTCGCCGGTGTTCATGAGCATAAAGCAACCCGTGCCATAGGTGTTTTTGGTCTGGCCGGGATGGAAGCAGCAGTGGCCGAACAGCGACGCCTGCTGGTCGCCCGCCACGCCCATGATGGGTGGCATGTTGGTCATGATGTCGCTCGCGACGCGGCCGTAGTCGCCCGAGCTCCAACGAACCTCGGGCATCATGGAACGTGGAACGTCAAAGAGCGCCAGCAGGTCGTCGTCCCAATCGAGCGTATGGATATTAAAGAGTGCCGTGCGGCTGGCATTGGTGTAGTCGGTGGCAAAGACCTGACTGCCGGTGAGGTTGTAGATGAGCCAGGTGTCGATGGTACCGAACATGAGGTCGCCCGCCGCCGCGCTCTCACGCGCACCGTCGACGTTGTCGAGGATCCACTGCACCTTGGAAGCCGAGAAATACGGATCGAGCGTGAGTCCCGTGCGGGAGCGCACCAGCTCTTCTGCGCCCCGCTCGACCAGCTCGTCGATCAGAGGTGCGGTGCGACGGCATTGCCACACGATGGCGTTATAGATGGGTTGGCCGCTTATGCGGTCCCACACCACCGTGGTCTCGCGCTGGTTGGAGATACCGATGGCGGCGATGCGGTCAGAATGGATGCCGCTCTTAAACTGGACCTCCATCATCACGCCGATCTGGCTGGCAAGCACCTCCATGGGGTCTTGCTCTATCCAACCGGGACGCGGGAAGCTGGTTTTGACGCTACGACGTGCCTGCGCGACGATGCAGCCGTACTCGTCGACGATGGTCGCAAGTACCGAGGTGGTGCCGCAGTCGAGCGCCATGATGTAGGAACCGCCAAAGTTAAACGAGGCATCTTCCATGCCCAGGCTGCCCAGATTCAACGACATCGCTTACACCTTTCTATTGCATCGGGTCGGACAGGACCCGTTCGATCTCTGATGCGGGAAGTGCGCCTTGGCGCAGGATCTGGAGCCCGCCGTGCTGGAACGACACGATGGTCGAGGCGTCGCGACACGGGGTCTCGCCGGCGTCGACGGCAACATCGACCCCCTCCAGGATGCGCTCCTCCACCGTGACAAAACTTGCCGGCGCGGGCGCGCCATGCGTGTTGGCGCTGGTGCAGGCAAGAGGGCTGCCGCAGGCGCGGATGAGCGCTTGCACCACGGGCGAGGCCGAAGCGCGAAGTGCCACCGTGTCGTCGGCGGCGCGCATAAAGGTCGGCACGCAGGGGGCCGCCTTGACCACGATAGTCAGGGCTCCCGGCCAGCATCGTCGCGCGAGTACGCGAGCCTCTTCGGGGATATCCACGCCATAGCGGTCGAGTGCTTCGGCATTATCAACCAGCCAGGCGACCGTTTGGGTGAGCTTGCGCTGCTTGAGGGTAAAGATGCGGCGGTAGCCGGTACCGAGCGCAGGGACCGCGGCGCCATTGACGACAGCCTGCGGATCGCGCGGCCACGATGGGAATTCGCTTGTATCTTGGGGTACGGCGTCCGAGAAGGCGTTGACTGCCACGGCGACACCGTAGACGGTCTCGGTCGGGATCAAGGCCAGGCCGCCGCAGCCGAGCACCTCGGCCGTGCGCTCGACGGCGAGCCGATGCGGCTCGCGCGTTCCCTCGTATACCCGATAGACCGTCTGCATGTGTATGCCAGCCCCTTACGCTCTGGTGAAAGTTTGTTTACTGAGGGGCATTCTCGCACGAAACATTCAGCCTATTTGCCCAGAGCGCATGTTGGTTTGGTGAGCGGCTCTAGTAGTCGGTGAAAGTGAGGGGGTTAATTGAAGATTTTTAGCGCGCAAGCGTAACGGTACGATCGGGAAACTCGATGCTTGCAACCAGTTTTCCGCCGAGGCTCTCTGCGTACCTGCTCAGCGTGTCGAGCCTCATCGAACCCAACTCCCCACGCTCGAGCTCGGATACACGTTTTTGAGAAACGCCCATCGACTGGGCGACCGACGCCTGTGTTAGATCTTTTAACCTGCGAATCTGAGCAAGCTTATAGGCTTCGATACGATCGCGAGTCCTCTCCTGCTCGGCGGTAATGGAGTCGCGTGTTATCCCGCGAGATTCCATATACTCATGCAGTTCCATCTCGATCGAGCCTCCTTACGTGGCGACGGTATATTTGCTCGGCCCTTGGAATGTTGATCGCATACCAACCGTTCCATTTTGCCCTTGACGATCCCGCTCGCGACTTATCACCCGCCAATAGCAATACCGCCTGGCGCTTGGGGTCAAAGGCGAAGAGGATGCGAATCACCTGCCCACCACACGACGTCACTCTCAGCTCCTTTAAATGATGAAGCTTCGAGCCCTTTACGCGGTCAACCAGCGGACGACCAAGGCTGGGACCTTCCTTCTCGAGCACCAAAAGGTCTGCATAAATCTGCTTCAGCGTAGCTTCATCCTGCTCATCAAGCCAAGGTTCAATGTAATCAAGCACGATACGGTACCGATGCAGCTGATTTGACATACCTTTCTCCTTCTATAGTAGAAGTTTTACGGTATATTGCAAGGACAAACTTGCGCAAATGTCTATTTATTCAGCTTAAATACGCTGCTTGGGCTCGGTGACGATGGCTCGGACGATGCGGGGGCGATCGGTGAGGTCGTGGACGATACGCACGTCCGAAAGGCCTGCCTGGCGACAGAGCTCGGCCGCGGCATCGAGGGCACCCTCGTAGAGCTCGCAGGCAAACAGGCCGCCGGCGCGCAGCATGTAAGGCGCCGCATTGAGCAGGCGGCGGAAGATATCGAGGCCGTCGGCGCCGCCCTCAAGCGCCAGGTCGGGCTCGAAGTCCTTGACCTCGTGCGGCAGTGAGCGCATGACGTCGGTCGGAATGTAGGGCGGATTGGAGACAAGCACATCAAAGGTGCCCCACTCTTCGCGGGGAATGGAACTCACCAGGTTGGTGAGGCTAAAGGCGACCTCATCGGATGTGAGACCGAGCGCGTCGCGGTTTTTGGTAGCAAGGTCGATGGCGCGCGGCTCGATATCGGTAGCAGTGCAGGTGACGTGGCCGCGGCGCTCCCAGGCAAGGGAGAGCGAAATGCAGCCCGTGCCGCAGCCGACCTCGAGAACGCGGGCAGTGCAGGGCTCGGTTGGGGCAGGCGCAGCGGCATCCTGAGCTGAAGCCGTCTCCTGGTCGGCACCCTCGATGGCGATGCCGTATTCGTCGAGCTCGGACTCGGCGGCTTCCGCGACTTCGGCTTCTGCTGCCTGCGCGGCGGCTTCCTCGGCCTCGCGGTCGGCCAGCTCCTCGGCATAGGCACGGCTGCCCAGTACGTCGCCACCCAGCGCCGCCTCGTCGGCGGCCGTGAGGTTGGCGGCACGGCGCTCGGCCGTCGCGCGTTCGTCTGCCAGCGCGGCCTCGGCCTTGCGTGCCTCCTCGACCTCATCGTTCCAAGGCAGTTCAACACGCTGACGGGCAGCAGCCTCGGGGCTCAGCACCTCGGCATCCAGATAATTGAGGACTTCCTCGACGAGCATCTCGGTCTCGGGGCGCGGAATGAGCACACCGGGGGCGCACGCGACGTCGATCATGCGAAACTGCGTGCTGCCCGTGATGTATTGCAGCGGCTCGCCTTTGGCGCGGCGGACAACGGCCGCATGCATGGTCTCGAGCTGGGCCGCGTTAAGCGTCTCGTCCATGCGCATATATAGGTCAATGCGTGCCAGGCCCGTGGCGGCGCACAGCAGCCACTCGGCAGAAAGACGGGGGTGCTCCTCGCCGCGCTCGGCCAGGTACTCCTTGGTCCACTCGAGACAACGCTTGATGGTCCAAATCTCGTTTGCCATGGGGCCCTCCCCTCTTAAGCGCCGGACGGCGCGCGAATGTCGGAGCAGATTGTACGCGAGGGTGACACGCGGCAAGAGACAATTGGAAGCGATTATCGAGAATCAGCCCAGAATTTTGCTTGGAGCCCGCCTAGAGTGTTCATTCGTCGACGTCTAAATCTGCATTCGTCAAGCTTTTGGCAAGGTTGACCCAAAACTGACCAATATCTAACCAAGAACTTGCCAAATCACTTGACGCGCGACGCATCAAAAAATGACACGCGACTTCTTGGACGATTTTTTGAGCATTATTTTCGATAGCAGATGAATGCCGCTAATTTCTTTGAGCAGGTAGCCGGCTTAATGGCCATCAAAGCCGATTAAATAACATCTCAAAGCAATGTGCCCAACCTAGTCATTTAAGAACGTCCCCAATGACTACATCCAAGGCGCCGCAGGTAGAGGACGGACAGCGAAAACGCCCCTAAGCGAGCAAGGTGACGTGAAAGAGGAGGGAAGCGTACTTCGGTACGCGACCGACGATTGAACGTCAGATTGCCGCTTAGGGGCGTTTGCAGCGTCGAGTCGTTACGGCGTTTGGTAAAACGCCGTAACTTAAACGGCCTGTGCCAGCTTCTCGGCACGCTCGGCGGCGGCGAGTGCCTCGATGACGGTGCCGAGCTGGTCGCCCAGAAGGACGCCGTTATAAGTGGAGTTGAAACCGATGCGGTGATCGGTCACGCGGTCCTGGGGCTGGTTGTAGGTGCGGATCTTCTCGGAACGGTTGCCGTGGCCAATCTGGCTCTGGCGCTCGGCACCGAGCTCTGCCTGCTGCTTCTCGAGCTCCATCTCGTAGAGGCGGGCGCGCAGCATCTGCATGCAGACCTCGCGGTTCTGAATCTGGGAGCGCTGCTCCTGCGACTGCACCACGGTGTTGGTGGGCAGGTGGGTGATGCGCACGGCGGAGTAGGTGGTGTTAACGCACTGACCACCAGGACCCGAGGCGCAGTAAGTGTCGATGCGCAGGTCGGACTGGTTGATCTGGACGTCGATCTCCTCGGCCTCGGGAAGCACGGCGACGGTTGCCGTGGAGGTCTGGATACGGCCTTGGGACTCGGTCTTGGGAACGCGCTGGACACGGTGCACGCCGGACTCGTACTTCATGACGGAGTAGACGCGGTCGCCCTCGACCTTGAACTCAATGGACTTAAAGCCGCCGGCCTCGCTGGGGCTGGAATCGAGCACGGTAGTCTTCCAGCCGCGCGACTCGCAAAAGCGCTGATACATCTTGTACAGGTCGCCGGCGAAGATGGCCGCCTCGTCGCCACCGGCGGCGGAGCGGATCTCGACGATGGTGTTCTTGTCGTCGTTGGGGTCGCTCGGAATGAGCATGTACTTGATGTCTTCCTCGAGCTGGGGGAGCTTGGCCTCGTTTTCGGAGATGTCCATCTGGAGCATCTCCTTCTCATCGGCATCGGTGGTATCGTGCAGCATTTCCTTGGCAGCCTCGATGTCATCGAGCGCGCCGATGTACTCGCGCGAGGCGGCAATGAGGTCGGACTGGTGCGCGTACTCCTTGTTGAGACGCGTGAACTCCTTGATATCGGAGGCGACGGCCGGGTCAGATAGCTTCTTCTCGAGCTCCTCGTAGGCCTTAATGATCTTTTCGAGCTTGTCGCGCATGGCGGGACTCCTTTATGTGCGTGAAGGCGAAAATCGGCAGAGTTGATGGGGCGCGCGGCGCCACTGCGGGGGTAAGCCCAGCTAGAACATGTCGATCTTCAGATACATGCGCATCCCTTCGCGTATGAGGTACATAGTTGCGGTCTAACCCATACATGATAGCGTGCGCAGGCATACCTGCATATAACCCGCACGGAATGCGACAAAGGGTCAGTCTCTTTCCTTGAATACAACTTCATCCGAACGCCTCCCGCATTCATCCGCACATATACGGATAAATTTGGGAATCCGATACCCTGAGGGCCGGATCGGCCGGCCCCGGGAGATCGGAGGACGCCATGTCCGGAAAGGGCGGGAAGGGCGCCGCGAGGGCGGTCCCGAGGACCCACGGCAGGCTCACCGGGTACGAGCGGGACACGGTCCAGAGGATGCTGAAGCGCAGGGTTCGCTCGGCCACTTCCTCGAGAGGTTCAAGGGCGTATCGACCCGCAGGCTCCACAGCTGCCTGATGTGGTTCAGATGGCTGCGCGAGGCCGCACGCGTCGGGGACAGGACGTCGCTCATGCGCGAGCAGCTCGACGACGGGCGCTACGAAAAGATCCGGAAGAAGATGATGGAGCCGGAGTACGAGTTCCATCTGGAGCCGGACGTGCAAACGGCGGGTTAACATAGCCTTTCACCAAAAAGGGCGAGCGGCCGCGCCCTGCGACCACCCGCCCTCAATCAAAGCCCTTCTCGGCCGCCGTAGCTACCGGTTCCGGCGCCGCAGGATAACGCCTGCGGCGATCAGCACCACCGCGCCGCCCGCGATGCCACCCAGGGCCATCGGCGACAAGCTGGTATCGCCCGTATACGGCAGACCCGGCTTCTCCTCCTTCGGCACCGGTGACTTGCTCGGCGGATTGGTGGGCGGCTCCGTCGGCGGGGTGGTCGGCGGCGTGTACGTGTTCTTGAACACCGGCGCCACGGCGCCGTCATAGGTTACCGTCGCCACCAGATGGCCCGCACCGTCGTCCGTCACCGTCACCGTTACCCGGTGCTCGGCCGCGTCGTACGTCACGTTCTTCTGACCGTCGTCCACCTCGGAGATGCTGTAGGCGTACGTTCCGGGCTTGTCGTACGAGATCGCCTCGAAGCCCACCGTGCCGTCCGCCGCGTTCTTTGCGGTCTGCAGCACCTTGCCGTCGGCATCCTTCAGCTGGAAGGAGAACTGCCCTTCCTTCAGGTCCTCGCCGCTCAGCACCTTGGAGGCCCCCAGCTTCACCTCAGTCGCGGCCGGCGCGTAACTGTTGCTGAACGCCACCGCATCCGCAGCCTTGCCGCCCTTGCTGTAGGCAACCTGCGCCTCCAGCGCGTGCGTCTCCGCATTCTCCGTCACCGTCACCGTCGCGGTAAAGACCGTCGTGTCGTAGGTGACGCCGTTCGCCGTCGCCCCTGCCCGCTCGGACACGGTGTAGACGTACGTCCCCACCTTGTCCAGCTGCAGCGGCGCGAAGCCGAACGTGCCGTCGGCGCCGTTCTGCACCGTCTGCACCACGTTACCGTCGGCGTCCTTCAGGTCGAAGAAGAACTCACCCTCGGCCAGGTCGCGGCCGGTCAGAGCCTTCGTTCCGGTAATCGTCGCCGTCGTTGCCGTCGGCGTGTAGGTGTTGGTGAAGGTCAGATCCGCAGCCGTCTTGTTCGCCGTCGCGGTCAGCTGGCCGCTGCCGTCATCGGTCACGTTCACCGTTACGTCCAGCACCGCATCGCTGTAAGTGATGGTGCCATCTTGGCCCGCAACCTCCTTCACCTGGTACGCATGCGAACCAGTTGCGGTGTACGAGATGGCCTTGAAGGTAAACGCTTTACCCACGTTCGTGGTCCGGTCGATCTCCTGCCCGGTGGCCACGTCAATCAGCGCGAATGTGAACTCGCCATCGGCGGGCGTCCGCGTGGTGGCCGGGTCGGCATTCTCAAACACCTTGGTGCCAGAGATCTGGTAGGAGGTCTGACCCGGCTGGTAGCTGTTCGCAAACGTCATGGTATTGGGGGTGACGCCGTTCTCGGTGCCCTCGCTCGGTTTCACCGTAGAGCTCTCTACCACCAGCTTGCCGTCGTTGTTGTCCTTCACCACGTAGGTCAGGGTGTACGTCTTGCCGGTGTAGGTCACGCCCGGCACGCCCGGCGCGCCGTCCGTCGGCTGCACCTCACGGACCGTGAAGGGAAAGGTGCCCGCATGGTCGAAGGTCAGCTTGTCGAAGGCAACCTTGCCGTGCGCATCGTTCTTCTGGGTCTGGATCACCGAGCCGTCAGACCCCACCAGCTCGAAGGCGAAGTCTCCCGCCTTTAGCTGATAGCTGCCGTCGTGCACGTCAACGCTCTTGGTGAGGGCGATCGCGCCGGAGTCCGTCGCCTGTGCCTCGTAGGTGTTGGTGAAGCTGGGCTTCGTGACATTCGTGCCGTCGTAGGCGACGCTCGCCTGCAGCGTGCCGGCATTGTCCGCAACCGTCACCACGGCATGGTGCACCGCGGCGTCGTAGGTCACGTAGGCCAGATCACCCTTCCGCTCCACGATGGTGTACTCGTGCGTGCCCGGCTTCGCGTAGGAGAAGGCGTCGAAGTTAACACTTCCGTCCGCGCCGTTGGTCGCGGTCCGGACGGGCTTGGCCCCGGCAAGCTGCTCAGCCGTCAGGTTGCCCTCGTACACATCGAAGGTGAACTCGCCGCACTTGGGGACGATCGGCGTGTTGTCGTCCTTCTTCACATAGCTCTTCTGCGCACCGAGGGCCAGGCCGGTCGCGGCCGGCTGGTAGGTGTTGGTGAAGGTATCCGAGCCGGATGCGCTCGTCACGATCGCCTTCGCATTCAGTGCTCCGTTCCCGCCGTCCGTGACCGTCACCGTATAGGTGAGGGGATGGCTGTCATAGACCATGCCCGGCTCCGCGCCCGGCTGCTCCACGATGGTGTAGGTGAAGTCCTTGCTCGCGGCGCCGTCCAAGTCGGAGAGCTGGAACTCGCGCGTGAAGCTGACCTTGCCGTTTGCATCGTTCTTCGCGGTGTCGAGCACGTTGCCGGCAGCGTCCTTCAGGTCGAAGGTGAACTCGCCGTCCGCGGGCTTCGTCGTGTGGTCGAAGCCGTCCGCAACCTTGATGGTCTTGGTCGCCGTCAGGGTTACGGAACCCTTTGCGTCGTAGGTGTTGTTGAAGGTGGGAGCCGTAGCGGCACCGTCATAGGTGACGGTCACCTTCGTCTTGTTGTTGTCGCCCTGGTTCTGCTCTACCTTGACGTGGACCTTGACTTCCTTGGCGTCGTAGGCCACGCCGTCGACGGTCTGGTCGGCTTTCTCCTCCTTGAGCGTGTAGTCGTACTCGCCCAGGTTCAGGTTCTTGACGGCCAGCTCGACCTTGCCGCCCCGGTCGTTGGTGCCCTTGGCGACCTCGTTGCCGGCCTGGTCGTACAGGCCGAAGGTGAACGCGTCGGCCGTCAGGTCCTTGCCCGTGAGGATCTTCGTCGCCTCGACGGTAACGTCCGTCGTCGGCTTCGAGTTGGTGAAGGTCGGAACGTCGGCCTCGCCGTCGTAGGTGGCGACCGCCTTCAGCTCGCCCTTCTCATCGGTGACCTTGACGTGGACCTTCACGTCCTTCGCGTCGTAGACGACGGTCGAGTCGTTGCCGGCAACCTCCTTGATGGCGTAGTCGTGGTCGCCCGGCGTAGCGTAGTCGATGGCTGCAAAGGCGACCTTGCCGTCCTTGTCATTCTGGACGGTCTGGATCACGTTGCCGTCCTTGTCGAGCAGCTGGAACGTGAAGTCGCCCCCCGCGAGCTCGCCACCCGTGAAGCGCTTCTTCGCCTTGAGCGTTACCGAGGTCCCCTTCGGTCGGTACGTGTTCGTGAAGGTCTTGTCTCCACTCGTTACCTGCGGTGTGGCCGTCAGCGTACCGGCGCCATCGTCTGTGACCGTCACCGTATAGGTGAGGGTATGGTTGTCATAGACCATGCCGGCCTCCGCGCCCGGCTTCTCCGCGATGGTGTAGGCGAAGTCCTTGCTCGCGGCGCCGCCCAGGTCGGCGAGCTCGAAGCCGCGCGTGAACTTCACCGTGCCATCGGCCTTGTTCGTCGTGGTGCCGAGCACCTTGCCGTCGGCGTCCTTCAGCTCGAACGTGTACTCGCCGCCCTTCAGCTTGGTGTCGTGCGTGAAGCCCGGCGCGACCGCAACGACCTTGGTCGCCGTCAGCTCCACGGATCCCTTTGCGGTGTAGGTGTTCGTGAAGGTGGGGGCATCGGCCTTGTCACCATCGTAGGCAACGGCGGCGTCCAGCTTGCCGGCATTGTCCACGACCTTCACCGCGGCATGGTGCACCGCGTCGTCGAAGGTCACGTGGGACAGGTCGCCCTTCTTCTCCACGATGGTGTACTTGTACTCGCCGGCCTTGGTGTAGTTGATGGCCGGGAAGGTGACGGTGCCGTCCTCGCCGTTCTCGGCGCTCCGGATGGGTTGCTTGTCCTTCAGCTGCTCGGCCGTCAGATCGCCCTCGTACAGGTCGAAGGCGAACTCGCCGCCCTTGAGCGTGGCCTGCGTGTTGTCGGACTTCACGTACGATTTCTTCGCCGTGAGCGTAGCCGAGGTCTCGGCAGGCTGGTACTTGTTGGTGAAGGTCGGGGCGTCATTCCTGTCGTCATAAGTGACAGTCGCCTTTGCCTTGTCACCGTCCGCCTTCACCGAGACGTGGACCTTCACCGCCGTGGAATCGTAGGTGATGGTCGAATCGCCGCCAGCGACCTCCTTGAGCGTGTAGTCGTACTCGCCTATGGTCAGACCGGTGAGGATGAGCTTTATCTTGCCGTCCTTGTCGTTCTGGACAGTCTGGATGGGATCAACCGTAGTCGTGTCGCCTTGATATAGGCCGAAAGTGAACGCACCAGCCGTCAGGTCCTTGCCCCTGAGGGTCTTCGTCGCCTCGACGGTAACGTCCGTCGTCGGCTTCGAGTTGGTGAAGGTCGGAACGTCGGCCTCGCCGTCGTAGGTGGCGACCGCCTTCAGCTCGCCCTTCTCATCGGTGACCTTGACGTGGACCTTCACGTCCTTCGCGTCGTAGACGACGGTCGAGTCGTTGCCGGCAACCTCCTTGATGGCGTAGTCGTGGTCGCCCGGCGTAGCGTAGTCGATGGCTGCAAAGGCGACCTTGCCGTCCTTGTCATTCTGGACGGTCTGGATCACGTTGCCGTCCTTGTCGAGCAGCTGGAACGTGAAGTCGCCCCCCGCGAGCTCGCCACCCGTGAAGCGCTTCTTCGCCTTGAGCGTTACCGAGGTCCCCTTCGGTCGGTACGTGTTCGTGATCTTGGCGATTTTGTCAGCGACCTTGATCGGGTTGTCCTCATGGCTCACGCCGTCGTCGGTGTAGGTCTGCTCCATCTTGACTGCCGGCTGCGACAGCGTGCCGTCGCCGTTATCGCTCACCGTCACCGTGACGCGGTAGGAAGCGCTTGAATACCCGAACCCGGGCAGCCAGCTAGCGTCGTTTTGAGACGGCGTGGCCTCGGCGATGAGATAGGTGTAGGTGCCGGGCTTGGTGTACTCAATCTCGCCGAAGTCGAACTTGTCCCCGTTCTCAACGGTCTTCACAACCTGCTTCATACCACTCACGGGTGCATTCTCGGCACCGTCGGGCATCGGCGTGCCCTTGTCCGCGCGCAGGTAAATCTTGAAGCTATCGCCATCTTTCCAGTCACGGCCCTGGAGCACCTTCTGCGCCCAGAACGCATTGGTGAGCGTCACCGGCGACTTTACGCTGTAGGTGTTCGTGAATACCAGCTTGTTGGCGTCGGCCAGTGTGCCGTCGGCGTTCTGCTTTGCGATCGTGCCGGAGATGCTGTAGCCCTCGCCACTCAGGGCGTTGCCGCCCTGCTCGCGCTTGGTCAGCGTGAAGCCGGCCGGCATCTTGTCCGTACCGGTCAGCTCCTGCACCGTGTAGGCGTCGTGCTCGGCGAGGCCGTACACGCGGATCGTCTGGCCGGCCGTGATGGTCTGCTCGCGACCGTTCGTCAGGTCGAACATATCGCCGACCTGCTTCTCGCTTGCGGCCCCAGCGTTCTTGAACACTGCAGCCTTGTAGGTCTTCCCATCAGGCACGGTGAACTTGAAGGTGAACTTTGCGTCCTTATTGCCCGTCAGGCCATTGGGCACGACAACCTTCTTCGTCACCTCAAGGCTCGCCTCGCGTTCGTTCGCCACGCGCACGCAGGTGGCGCCCGTGAACAGGGCGTTCAGGTTCATGTCGCCCAGATTGGCACGGGCACCTTTCGACGTGGTCCCCTTGGGCCGCTCGTCCTGCATGATACCCATACGTATCCAGCCCGTCTCGGTCTCCAAGCGATAAGGTTTACCCTCCTCGGTGGGTCCATACTGGTAGACACGTCCGTTGGCGCCGTACTTGAGGTGCACCTCATCCTCGCCGCCCTTGGCGTCATTGTTCCAGGAAAGGTTGTCGTTGCCGTCGAGCTTGCCGTCGGACGTCTGGCGCTGGCCCTTGATCCACGTGAGCGTGTTGTCGATGTCACCCTCTGCGCCAAACTGGCCCAGGCTCTTCATGAGCGCGCCCGGACCCACGAACGTCGAAACACCGTCATCGTCCGTACCAGCATCGGCATGGACGCCGTAATCGTCCACAATCACCTTGGTAAGCGTGTCGTTAAGCAGGAAGCCCTCGGGCGCCGAGACCTCCTTTAGGAAGTAGGTCCCCTTCACGAGCGGCCTGTTACCGTTGCTCGTATTCGGGAATATGCCCGCACCTTCGAGCGGGACCGGGTTGCCGACCGACCCCGTCGTCAGGGTGTCGTAGGGGGTCTGCTCGCCCTTGAGCACGACCTTGCCGTTTGCGTCTGTTGTCACCTGATCGGCCGTGTACAGGCCGAACTTCGCCCCCTCAACGGGCTTACCCTCGGAATCGGTCTTCTGCACGAACAGGCGATTCTGGATGTTCGTGACGAGCAGGCGCATGGCGAACTGCCGCTTGAAGTTCGTGCCGTCTGCGATGTCGTCGCTGTACACGTGGACGGTGTTCTCGGGAGTCGCGTCGCCGATCGAGCTCGCCTTTGTATGGTAGATGGCCACCGTGTACTCGGCATTCTTGCGGTCATTACCGCTCAGCAGGTAGTAGTACTTGGAGATGTCGCCGGGCAGATTTTGAATCTCTACCTGGTACTGGCCGCTCGTGTTGAGCGTGAAGGCGTGCAGGTCCTTCTTCGCCGCCTCGATAGCGCCGGCCTTGCTCGACTTCTCGGCGAGGGTGTACCCCGCTCCCGTCGATGGGTCGCCCGACACGGCGTACCAATTGTTCTGATCTTTGATATCTGCGTTTGCGCTTTTATCGCGCTTGAGCACCACAGCGAACAGTATGCCGGACTCCAGGTCGTCGATCTTGTCGGACTTCGTCAGGTTATCATTTGCCTTGTACACGGTCGACGGCGCGGTGATGGTCTCCTTCGCAGCGGCGAACGCACCGGTCTTCCACACGACGCTGTCCGCGTCCATACCGCCGCGGTTGATGATGACGCCGCCCGCGTCCTTCTTGTCGCTTGCGGGCACGTACTCGAGCTGCATGTTACCGTCCGTTGCCGTGAGGCTCGAGCGGTAACCTTTGGGCGCTTTTGTTTCCTTCAGGAGGTAGTGCTGGTAATGATACTCTTTATAAAGGTCATCGAAGTTGATAACGCCGTTGTCCACGTCATTTGTGAGCGTCAGTTGTCCATTCGCGTTCGTGGTGCCGGAGCCAAATAGGTTATTTTGATTAGCGGTCGTGTCAGTGAAGTTCTCGTCTGTCTTGTACAGCGCGAACTGAGCACCCTCCACCAGACCGCCATCCTGGTCGAACTTGATGATGTCGGACTCGGGCACCGTCACGAGGTTGAACTTGAGTTCCATGTTGGAGTCGGTGGCGCCGCGCTCCAGGTAGAAGAACTTGAGGGTGTGGTTGGTGCCGTCTTTGAAGGTGCTGCCGTCGAAGCCCGAAGTGCCCTTTTTCGCCGCCTGGTACTTGCTCAGCAGCGTGCCGTCGCTTTTGTCGTTCACCTTAATGTCGCCCGTATGAAAGTTGATACTCAGACTCGCACGGCTGTGAATACCGCCGATATCACCCACGAGGACATCATCGATGAACACCCAGACGTCATCATCGCCGGCGAACTCGAAGGTCATGTCCTTCTTCATGTCCTTCTTATCGTTCGTCAGGCCGCCGTTGGGCTGCACGAATCGCGTGGACATTGAGAGGCCGAAGTGGTGGTTGACGTGGTTACCGGCGTTGTCTGCCGTGATGCCATTTTGGACGAGCCGGCCGCTTTCCTCCTTGAACACCTTGTCTGCCGCATCGAACGGGAAGAACTGACCCCGATGGGACGAATCGCCCACTTTGTCAATGCCCCAGGTGTCATAGACGTCGAAGGCATTCTTGTCAGCGTTGTAGGCTGCGTAGTTTTCGGAGCTGTCATAGACGTAGTAGCCGTCCTGAACCTTGAGGAGGCCCGTCACGCCAAAATGGGACGTCTTGCCGGTCTGGGCAGAGGAATCGAACAGATAGCGGAGGGAGTCGCCGCCATAGGTACCGGAAAGCTGCGGGTAGCCGTCTGAAAGCGTGTTGCTGACAATGCCGGGCTGCGGGTTCGTGTTGCCCGTCCAACGGTTGAGCGACTCACGACCCTGGCCATCGTTAAACTGGAACCGGTGGCTTGCGTTGATGCCGCCGTTGCCGGAAACCGACAGATGGTTATCCGGATTCACCCAGTAATCAAACAGGTTAATTGTTGTCCCCGAAGGCGAAATCGTCGGAACCGTGTGGTCCGAAATTTCCGCCTCGGCACGAAGCGGCAGGAAGAAACTCGCCGTCAGCGCGATGGCGAGGGCCAGAACAATCGCATATGGCGAGACCGAGCGCAGCCCGCGACGACGGCCACAAGACATGACGGACCACCGCTCGCGCGGCCGATGTCCACCAAGAAGTTCCCTGCTGGGACACCCCTCCCCCGGTAACCATATTCATGAGTAGAGACGTCGCCTCTCTGAGCTCCTGCATAGTTTCCCTCCCCGTCACACGGCGACCCGCCTGGGCACCCCCCCCGGGGGGGCCGAGGCAGTCTGGCACATGCCCGCAGTCGTTCAAGAAATACCAACCCCAGCATATGTCTCTTAAGATATCTTAGTCTTATTCTATGACAGTTTTTGTCTCATTACCGATGAAATCGGCTCAGTCCCTTTGTCGCATGCTAGAGCGTGTGGAGCAGGGCGATGAGGAAGCGGATGCCTTGGAGGTAGGCGCGACGGGTGATGCGCTCGTTGGTGCCGTGGACGCCGCGTTCGCATTCGTCATCGTCGACCACAAAGGCGGAGAAGCGGATGCACTCGTGGCAAATGCGCTGGTAGTTGGCGGCATCGGTTGCACCAATCACGGTCGAGGGCACGATGCTCATCGGCTCTTGGCCCACCGCAGACGATCCGTTTTCCTCCGTCCCCTTGGGATCACGGAAATAGCGGGCGGCGATGGAGCGAACCGCCTCGAGGCCAGGACCACCGATACGCGGGGACGGCGAGGGTTCGGAGCTGCCGGGGCCCAGCTCCACTTCGACACGACCGGCAAGGTCCGCCCCGGCAACCGCCTCACGGCAGCGCGCCACAACGTCGGCCACGCTCGTGCCCTCGAGCATGCGGAAGTTGATGTTGGCCCACATATCCTGCGGCATTACGTTGGCGCCGGTGCTGCCACCCTCGATCTGCGTGGGCGCGCAGGTGGTCGTCACCAGCGGATAGAGCTTTTTGCTGGCGAGGCAATCGCGGACAATGGCATCCCCGTTGGCGGCAATTTCATCGGCCGTGTAGAGCCCTAACTCGACAAGCTGGGCGGCAAGCAAGTCGGTCACGCGCGTCGGCCACTCGATATCGCAGATTGCGGTGATGGCACGGCTGAGCACCTCGAGCGATGTGCCACCGTAGGGGTTGGACGAATGCCCGCCCTCACTCTTCGTCTTGAGCACGATATCGGCATAGCCCTTCTCCGCGAGGTCGGCATGCATAAGCCAGCCCTCGCCCGCGCCATACTCGGCAGCCGAAACGATGCGGTAGTCGCCCTCGTCGATCAGGTACTCAAGCTCAATGCCGCGCTCCTCGAGCGCGCGGCCGATGGCACCTGCGCCGTACTGCGTGGTTTCCTCGTCCTGGCCAAAGGCGAGCAGCAGGGTACGCTTGTGCTCCCAGCCGTGCGCGAGCGCATACTCAACCGCCTCGAGAATGCCTGCGACCTGGTCTTTCATATCGATGGCGCCGCGACCCCAAATGTAGGTGTCGTCTACATGCCCGCTAAAGGGGGCATGCGTCCAGTCAGCCTCGGTGCCGGGTACCACGGGAACCACGTCCATGTGGCCCATGAGCATAATGGGCTTGAGGACAGGGTCGGAACCGCCAAGCGTCACCAATAGCGAATGGTCGATAAGCTCGACCTTACCCGCCGTAAATACGTGCGGCCAAGCCTGCTGCATATACGAGCGCAGGTCGTCGAACGGCTGCCAGTCCACCGCCTCGGCATCCATACTCGAAATAGTCGGAAACGACAGCACACGGCCCAGGCGCTCGCACGCACCAGCCTCGTCTATATCGGCAAAATCATCCTCATGCGCAAAGAAACGCCAAACCTCGGCCATGACATCCTTTCGATTGTAACGACAAGGGCCGCCCCACCGGAGCGGCCCTGCTACATAAGCGTTTGCGGTCGGTTACTTGTCCTCGAGATAACGCGAGAGGAACTCGCGGGTACGTTGGTGTTTGGGGTTGCCGAAGAGCTCGGCCGGCGCGGCATCCTCGAGCACTACGCCCTTGTCCATAAAGACCACGCGGTCGGACACCGTGCGGGCAAAGGCCATCT
>CAUBQN010000026.1 GCA_958438125.1 uncultured Collinsella sp. | reverse complement strand
CAACAGCGCCAAGGGTAGCGCCGACTGCGTGTTCTTTATCCCGGAGGGGTTTGAGAACGACCTGGTCGCGGCCGCCCGCGCGGGGGAGGCCCTGCCCAAGCTCGATGTGACCTACGGTGCCGGCACCATGGCGGCGGCGCTTTCGTCTGCTGAGGCCTCGCGCTGGATTTCGCTCGCGGGCGCTGCAGCGGCCCTAGAGCCCGCCGCCTCTAATGGTAGCGTCGCCAAGGCCGCCGAGCATGCCGCCGCCAAGCGCGCGGAGGTCCAGATCGAGCAGGTCAAGGTCGACTCGATTGCCGCCGCCACGCTCGAGTCGTACTTCAACTTTGGCGCGTACGCGATCATCTCGTCGGTCATCGTGTCGGTGGGACTGGTGTTCTCGGGCATGAACGAGCCCGAGCGTGTGCGCCGCATGGAGGCCGGCCCGGTCTCCGAGCGCCAGCGCTCGCTTGCCGTGTTCGCGGCTGCTGCAGTGCTCACCGTCTGCATCTGGTTTGTGTCGAGCATGATGGGTGTCGTGGGTTTTGCCGGCGCGGTCGCCGAGGTCGGCGTGGGCCGTGTGTGTCTGGCGCTGGCGGCGACGTTTGCCCTGGCGTGCACGCCGCTGGCCGTTGGCTTTGCGCTTTCGAGCCTGGGTGCGCGCGAGGAACTGCTCAACGGTGTGGGCAACCTGCTTGGCATGCTCATGACGTTTTTGGGCGGCGCTTGGATGCCGCTGTCGCTGATGGGCTCGGCCGTGCAGACGGTGGCGCACTTTGTGCCGACATATTGGGTGAACGATGCGATCGGCAAGGCGCTCGCCGCGGACCTGACGTCCACCGTGCTGGGCGACATCGCCTGCGATCTGGGCGTCACGGCACTCTTTGCCGTGGCCATCGCGGCCGTAGGCCTAGCCCTCGCCCATAACAAATCCCACGCCTAGCCACCTAGTCATTGGGTACTCATTGGGGACAGACTTAAACGACCAAGAGTGGTCATTGGGGACAGACTTAAACGACTAGCCATCGGGGACAGTCTTTGCCGATTCGCCGGCTCGCCGACCGGGCCGGCAAGGACTGTTCCCGGCTGCCGGCATATAAGGAACGTCCCCAGCTGTCGGGTGGCGAAAGAGTGTCCCTTGCGACTAGTCATTTAAGAACGTCCCCAATGACTAGTCTGAAATAAATCCCAGGCCTCACTCCAAATTAGTTCGCCATGGTTTACTATTACGCTCATAAAGTAGTACGCGGCTAACAATGGGGGATAGCATGGCGACGAAGCAGGCCTACGTCCAGGTCAAGGGGCTCAAGAAGCACTACGGCGATGGAGATGCACGTCTGACGGTGCTCGACGGCATCGACACGTCCATCAATCGCGGCGAGATCTGCGTCATGCTGGGGCCTTCGGGCTCGGGCAAGTCGACCTTCCTCAACCTGATCGGCGGCCTGGAGGATGCTGACGGCGGCTCCATCATGGTGGACAGCTGCGACCTCACGGTGCTCAAGCCTGCCGACCTGGGCGAGTATCGCCGCCGTGAGCTGGGCTTTGTCTTCCAGTTCTACAACCTGGTGCCCGACCTCACCATCAAGGAGAACATCGAGGTCACGGCGCACCTGTCCAAAAACCCGCTCAATGTCGACGACCTGCTGCGTTCGCTGGGTCTTTACGAGCACCGCAACAAGTTCCCGCGCCAGGTCTCGGGCGGCCAGCAGCAGCGCTGTGCCATCGGCCGCGCACTCGTCAAAAACCCGGGCCTGCTGCTGTGCGACGAGCCCACGGGCGCGCTTGACTATAAGACGTCCAAGGAAATCTTGCAGCTCATGGAGGATGTCAACCGCACCTACGGCTGCACCATCATCATTGTCACCCACAATGCCGCCATCGCGCACATGGCCAATCGCGTGCTGCGCCTGCGCGACGGGCACATCGTCGAGGATGAGCTCAACGAGTCGCCCGTTGCGGCCGCCGAGCTCGATTGGTAGGCGGCGCCATGGCACCTCTCGCAAAACGTCTCCCGCGCGAGCTGCGCCGCAATATCGGCAAGTACCTGGGCATCTTTTTGCTTATGTGCGGAAGCATCGCTCTCACCTCGGGATTTTTGCTCGCAGCGCATTCCATCGGCTGCCTTATCGATGACATGCGCGATGCGTACGCGATTGAGGACGGCCGCGTGACCACCTCCTTCGAGGCTACCGACGATCAACTCAAGGCCGCCGAGGATGCAGCCGGCGACGTCGGCGGCGTCACGCTCTACAAGAATTTCTCCATCGACGCCATCATCAAAAAGACCGCCGGCGACGACGGCACCAAGCGCACGCTGCGCACCTATGCGCACCGCGCTAAGGTCGATATCGCGTCCTACTGTGAGGGCAGGGAACCCAGGGCGGACGACGAGGTGGCCATCGATCGCATCTTTGCCACCAACAACGGCCTCGCCGTGGGCGATAAAGTCGAGCTCGAGGGCCGCACCTACATCATCTGCGGCATCATGACCCAGCCCGATAGCCAGGCGCTGTTCCTCAACAATTCGGACTTTACGGTGAACACCATCACGTACGGCGTGGCCGAGGTCACCGATGCCGGCTTTGCCGCGCTCGAGGATGTCGGCGGCGCGCCCGCCTACACCTACTCCTTTACCTTTACCGATCGCGACCTCCCCACCGCGGATCGCATCGATGCGGAGCAGGATATGGTCGAGGCGCTGACCGATGCCGATGCGCGCGTGGATGACCTCATCGACGCCGATTCCAATCAGGGCATTGGCTATGCGCGCGACGACGTGGACGGCGACTCTACGATGTGGATGACGCTGCTCGACATTATCATCGTGATCATGGCGTTTGTCTTTGTGGTCCTTACCGACGCCACCATCGAGGAGGAGAGCGCCATCATCGGCACGCTGCTCGCCAGCGGCTATCGTCGTCGCGAGATTGTGCTGCACTACCTGGCGCTTCCCGCCATCGTAGGCGTGGTCGCGGCGCTGCTGGGCACCGCGCTCGGCATTGCGTTCTTTACCGAGCCTATGCGTAGCCTGTATTACGGCTCGTACAGCCTGCCGCCCTTCCAGGTGTACTGGAGCTGGGAGATCTTTGTGAAGTGCGCCGTGGTTCCCGCTGCCGCGCTCATCCTCATTACACTGGTGGGCCTGCTTCGCAAGATGGGCAAGACGCCGTTGCAGTTCCTTCGCCACGAGGCGAGCGGCAAGTCGGGTACCAAGCGCGGTCTGCAGCTGTCGGAACGCATGGGTTTTGTTTCCCGCTTCCGCTTGCGTATCTTCCTGCGCAACCTGGGCAACTTCGCCACGCTCTTCGTGGGCATTGCATTTGCGTCGCTGCTGCTGCTCTTTGGCCTGGCGATTCTGCCCACGATGACGCACTACGCGGACAACCTCGAGACGAGCCTGGTCGCCGAGCACCAGTACACGCTCAAGGCGCCGCTGGAGCTCGAGGGTACTGCCGAGGAGCGCGAGCAGTGGTCGGCACTCGAGCGCTTGCAGTCGGTTGACGGCGCGCTGCTAACCGCTGCCCAGGATGCCGATGACGAGCTTGACGACGCGGCCGATGCGGCGCAGGCGGCAGCCGATGCCGCGACCAGCGCTCCGTCTGCTGAGAGCCTGGCCGCGGCGCAGGATGCGCTTGCCAAGGTCCAGGACAAGAAGGATGCGCTCTACGCGCGCCTCGATGACCTTGCCGATGCCCTCGGCTACGACCGCGACGGGGCTATCGACCTGATCGACAAGGCCTCTAAGATCGACACTGACAACGACGATATCCACCCGGTCAATACGACCGACAACGGCGCGGGCGCAATCGCACAGACCGAGAAATATGCTGTTTACCAGCTGCAATACGACCGCGGCGATGGTAATGGCGAGGAGACGATTTCCGTCTACGGCATCTCGCCCGATTCGCGCTATTGGAAAGACCTCAACGTTGGCGATGGGCGCGTCGTCTTTGGCAGCGGCCTGCTCGACAAGTTTGGCTGGAGCGAGGGCCAGAAGGTCACGCTCGTCGACAAGTACGAGGGGGAGCATTATTCCCTTGAGTACGCGGGCAAGGACTGTGCCTGGGGCTCCAAGTCGGACATGAATATCTATATGAGTATCGACGACTTTAACGAGCTGTTCGACAACGACGCCGCCTACTTTAACGGCTATGTGAGCGACGAGAAGCTCGACCTCGATGCTCGTTACTTTGCCGGCGACACCACGCCCGACGACATGCGGGCCGTGGGCGACCAGTTCATCGGCATGATGAGCAAAATGATCGGAATGATGATCGGGCTCGCGGTGTTTATCTTCTTGCTGTTTATGTACCTGCTGACCAAGGCGGTGATCGACCACAGCGCCCGTTCGATCAGCTACATGAAAGTCTTTGGCTATCGCGATAGCGAGATCTCGCATCTGTACATCCGCTCGATCACGCTGTGCGTGGCGGCGTCGCTCGTGCTGAGCCTGCCGGTCATTATTGGCTCGCTCACGGCCATCTTCCGCTCGATGCTGCTCGCCTACAACGGCAATATCGAGATCTACGTGCCCACTTGGTCCATGGCTGCATGCGTCGGTATTGGCTTTGCGACCTACCTGGTCGTGGCGCTGCTACACACGCGCTCCATCAAGCGCGTCAGTCTGGCCGAAGCCCTCAAGGTGCAGGAGTAGTCATCGGGGACAGTCTTTGCCGATTCGCCGGTTCGCCGGCCGTGCTGGCAAGGACTGTCCCCAGCTGCCGGCAGGAAAGGAACGTCCCTAGCTGCCAGGTGGCGAGGCACTCATTTAAGTCCGTCCCCAATGAGTGGTTTCAGTCATTTAAGTCTGTCCCCAATGACTGGGTGCCGTACTTGACTTTAACTCTGCTTTAACTGGTACCATCCTCTTATGTCTGTAACGCCATATAGACCGAGGGGATATATCTATGACCGCAACTACACCCGCAGCACCCGCTAAGGTGTACTTCACCAACTTGCGCACGCATGCTCGCGAGAGCCAGCTCGACAAGCTCAAGCGCCTCATCCGTCACGCCGGTATTGAGCAGATCGACTTTGAGAACAAGTTCGTCGCCATCAAGATTCACTTTGGCGAGTTGGGCAACCTGAGCTTTTTGCGCCCCAACTACGCCCGCGCCGTCGCGGACGTCGTGAAGGAATTGGGTGGCAAGCCCTTTCTCACCGACTGCAACACGCTCTATGTCGGTAGCCGCAAAAACGCGCTCGAGCACATCGATACCGCCTACCAGAACGGCTTTACCCCGTATGCCACGGGTTGCCAGATCATCATCGCCGACGGCCTCAAGGGCACCGACGAGGCGCTCGTCCCGGTCGAGGGCGGCGAGTACGTGCACGAGGCCAAGATCGGTCAGGCGCTCATGGATGCCGATATCGTGATCAGCCTCACGCACTTTAAGGGCCATGAGCAGGCCGGCTTTGGCGGCGCCATGAAGAACCTGGGCATG
Source organism: uncultured Collinsella sp. (assembly GCA_958438125.1). Taxonomy (GTDB): domain Bacteria; phylum Actinomycetota; class Coriobacteriia; order Coriobacteriales; family Coriobacteriaceae; genus Collinsella. The sequence goes on along the minus strand of CAUBQN010000026.1, from coordinate 13,185 downwards.
GGAGGCGGCAGCCGTGCCGGCAAGATGGAGCAGCATGCCGCTGGCAAGCCGAACGTCGCGACCGAGCACTGCGTTGGCTGCCGTGCCTGCGAAAAGATTTGCGCGCACAATGCTGTCTCGTTTGACGACACCCGCGAGCGCGAGCTTGCCAACGGCAACACCCGCACGGTGCACGTGGCCGCCATCGACCACGATCGCTGCGTGGGTTGCGGCCGCTGTATCGGCGTGTGCAACCAGGACGCCATCAAGCCCGGCTATGAAGCCGCGGCCGACGTGCTCAACTGCAAGATCGCCGAGTATACGAAGGCCGTTGTCGACGGCCGCCCGAGCTTCCATATCTCGCTTGCCATGGATATCAGCCCCAACTGCGACTGCCATCCCGAAAACGATACGCCTATCGTCAGCGACATCGGCATGTTCGCGAGCTTCGACCCGGTCGCCATCGACCAGGCCTGCGCCGACGCCGTCATGGCGTCCGAGCCGCTGCCCAACACCGAGCTCACCGATAGCGCGGCCAAGATGGAGCACAACCACGAGCATCTGGAGGGCGAGCAGGCCAAGGATCCCTTCTGCATCACGCATCCCGACACCGACTGGCGCGTGTGCATCGCGCACGCCGAGAAGATCGGCCTGGGCACGAGCGAGTATGAGCTCATCGAGGTCAAGTAGCGCCTAGCTATTGGACAAAATAAGCGCCTTTGTAGCGTAAGTTGAGCAAAAGCCGCCCACGAGTACAACGCTTGCGGGCGGCTTTTCAGAAGTGCGGTGAAAAATCAAATACCGCCGACCACAAACCGATTTTTGGCAACAAAACGCCTGATAAATTGTTGGTAAAACTGTGGTTTGGTCGGGCTTCCCGCGATTTCCCCCGCACTTCCGAAAACAGGGGGTCAGATAGGCCAGTAAACCGTACTATTTGCCTAAAAATACTCGTCGAGGAAGTTGTCGACTGTGTTCCAGTAGAGTTCGGGGTCGACCTGCGCGCTCTTGGCGTGGGTGGCGCCATGGATAGTGAGCTTTTGCTTGACCTTGCTGGCGCATGCGTCGTAGTTTTGGTCGAGCATGCTGTACGGTACAAAGGTGTCCTGGTCGCCGTGGATAAACAGCATGGGAACCGTCGCGTGTTTGAGTTGCTCCACACTGCTCGCCTTATGAAAGTCGTAGCCCGCGCGCACGTTGCACACCAAGTTTGCTACATCGAGCAAGGGAAAGCTGGGCAGGCCGAACACGTCCTTGAGCTGCAGGGAAAACTCGTCCCAAACACTCGTATAACCACAGTCCTCGATAATGCATTTCACGTTTGCAGGCAGAGATTCCCCCGCGACGTTCATAGCGGTTGCTGCACCCATCGATTCGCCAAAGACAAGAATGCGCGCCTGGGGGCCAGCCTGAACGATTTGCTCGATCCATGCGACGATATCGAGGCGCTCGGGCCAGCCCATGCCGATATAGTCGCCGCCGGAGCGCTCGTGGGCGCGGGCGGCAGGCGCGAGCACGTTCATGCCACGGTCGTGGAAGCGCTTGGCGTATCGAGCCATGCCGATGGGCTCGTTGGTATATCCATGCAGGCAGACGGCGTAATCGTGGGTGTTCTCCGAGGCAGTAAAATACCAGGCGGCGAGCTCGGTTCCGTCATCTGCGGTGAGGCCGCTGCTCTCGCGGTTCTCTTTAAACCATGCCCGCGCCTCGGCATCCTCGGCATCCGGCTGCTCACTTTCTTTGTCGTTCTTGCTATCCTGCATCATCTTCATGGTGTATGGCGCGCGGGGATTCAGCGCGAAGTCAAACAGAAAGTTGCCGGCAAATCCGAGCAGCGCAACGACAGCCACCAGCGCAACGATGCCGGCTATCTTGAGCTTTCGATGGGAACGTGCGTTTTGAGACATAAGAAGCTTTCCTATAAGATGTTAATACATCAACATTTAATGCAAGCGCATTATGGACGTTCGCCGTTGATGCGTCAACAGGCAAAGAATGGGTAAACAAAGGGTCACGTATGGTGCAAATTTCGCACGTACCCAGACGCTTTGATATAGTGTTGAGAACTCTTTACGTTGGAGGATGTAACCGGCATGTCCGATTCGAGCGACAGTTCTAAGCCGCGACCCAAGACCGCGGCCGTTCCACACTACACAGTGGGCGAGGAGATCATGAACTCCGTCACCCATGGTGTCGGCTGCCTGCTGGGTATCGCGGGCCTGGTGCTCCTGATCGTATTCGCCGCCCTGCGCGGCGGAGGCCCGGCCCATATGGCCGCGGCGATTGTCTATGGCGTCAGCATTATCCTCGAATACCTAGCCTCCACGCTCTACCACGCGATTCAGCCCGCGCGCGCCAAGCGCGTGTTTCGCATCATCGACCACAGCTGCATCTACCTGCTCATAGCCGGCAGCTATACGCCGTTTTGCCTCATCACGCTCGCAAACGACGGCGGCGCTGTGCTGTTCTTTGCCGTATGGGCCATCGCCATCATCGGCATCGCCCTCGAGTGCTTCCTACGCGAGCGCCAGCCGCATTGGGTAAGCGGCCTGGTCTACCTGCTGATGGGCTGGCTCGTTGTCTTTAAGCTGCCCGAACTTGTTGCGCTGCTCAACCCCGTGGCACTTGCCCTGCTCGCCGTCGGCGGCGTGTGCTACACCGCGGGCGTGCCGTTCTATATCGCCAAAAACGTGCGCTATCTGCACAGCGTGTTTCACCTGTGGGTGCTCGCCGGCAGCATCTTCCAGTTCATGGCGGTGATCCTCTTCGTAATCTAGCGACCACGCCTGCGCGCCCGCGTTCTCGTTTGGGCGCCGGTGCAATTGCCGTATCCGCCATCAACGTTTTAACCTGACGTCCCGAATCTTGGAGGTTCGAGAAACTCCCGATGGACATAACCATCTCCCTTATCACCACCCTCGTTTTGACCCTCATCAACGGCTACTTCTCTATGTCCGAGATGGCGCTCACCACGGCCAAGCGCGCCGTGTTGGAGCACGAGGCCGAGGAAGGCGACAAGCGCGCCGAGCGTGCCATTAAGCTGGCTGCCGACTCCGACCAGCTGCTCGCCACCATCCAGGTTGCCATTACGCTCGTGGGCTTCGCCTCGTCCGCCGTCGCCTCGACGAGTCTGTCCGACCCGCTCGCCACGTGGCTCATGAGCTTTGGCATCGCGCCGCTCTCCGCCATCGCGCGCGGCCTGGCGCCGGTCATCATCACCGTCGCGGTCGCCTTCGTGTCCATCGTGATCGGCGAGCTCGTCCCCAAGCGCATCGGCCTGGCCAATGCCGAGGGCGTGTCCAAGCAGGTCGTGGGACCGTTGTCGTTTTTCCAAAAGATCGCCCGTCCGCTCGTGTGGCTGACCGGCGCCTGCTCCGATGGCCTGGCCCGCATCCTGCGCATCAAGAGCGCCGACGACCGCCAAAACGTCTCGGAAGAAGAGATCAAGTACATGGTCTCGGAGCAGGACGACCTGCTCGACGAGGAAAAGCGTATGATCCACGAGATCTTTGACTTGGGCGATACCGTTGCCCGCGAGGTCATGGTGCCGCGCGTGGACACCACCATGTGCGAGGACGACGAGACGGTCGCCGACGTGCTGTCCACCATGCGCCAGACCGGCTTCAGCCGCATCCCCGTCTATCACGAGGATCCCGACAACGTCGCCGGCATTGCGCACATCAAGGACCTGATCCAACCCGCGCTCGACGGCAAGGGTGACCAGCCCATCGCCGGCTTTTTGCGCGACGCCACCTTTGTGCCCGACACCAAGGACATCCTGCCGCTACTGTCCGAGATGCAGACCTCGCACGACCAGATCGTGGTGGTCGTGGACGAGTACGGCGGCACGGCCGGCATTATCACCATCGAGGATATCGTCGAGGAGATCGTCGGCGAGATCGAGGACGAGTTCGACCCCGACAACAAGTATCTCACGCGCCTTTCGCGCCGCGAGTGGCTCGTTGATGGGCGTTTTTCGTGCGATGACGCGATTGAGCTTGGTTGGCCGCTCGAGGAAAGCGATGATTATGAGACCATCGCCGGCTGGATTTTGGAGCTTTGCGACTCGGTGCCCGACATCGGAGAGGTGTTTGAGGTCGCGGGGTACAAGTTTAAAGTTCAGTCGATGCGTGGCCAGCGCATCTCGCTCATTCGCGTGATCGCTCCGGCCGAAACCGATAAGAAGGATTCCGAGTCTTCGGCAGAGAAGCCGGCGGCGTCGGGTGCGGGCTCTGTGGATCCGCACGATGGCGACGAGTAGGGCAAGGAAGAGTAGGGGAGAGTTATGGCAGGCCTGTTCAACATCCTTAAGGTCACCGTCAGCGAGGACAAGATCTGCGCGCATGTGCTGGTGAACCCCGGCATGCCGCTCATGACCTCGGAGGATATCGAGGCCACGGCGCGCGTGTATTACCTGGTGCCGGCGATTGCCAAGCACCTGTGCCTGGGTGATTCCGGTCGCGAGTTCCAGGACTGCATGGGCCAGACCGAGCTCTGCCACCTGCTGGAGCACGTGACGGTTGAGCTCATGAACGAGACCGGTCTTGCCGGTAGCATCTCGTGCGGCCGCACGCGCGTAAGCGAGCACGACGAGCGCGTCTTTGAGGTTGAGCTTTCGTGCCCCGATGACGCGCTGGCCATTGGTGCGCTGTCGTCGGCCACCTTTATGATGGACTGGGCGTACCTGCACGCCGACCAGCCTGCCCCCGACGTGGAAGGCACGGTCGCGGGTCTGCGCAACCTGGTGTTGGGCATGCGCGCCGAGGCCGAGGGCAAGGATCCTCACGAGGCCGTCGCCGCTGCGAACGGCGAAGATGCTGCCGAGGACGAGGGCGCTGACGAGGGCGATGTGCCGGTCGACGCCGAGCTCGTTGCCGATGCGACCGCCGAGCCCGTTCCCGCCGAGCCCCAGGGCGTCCCCAACTTTGACGACGAGCCCCAGGTGGCGATTGATACCGAGGGCGCGGTTGCCGAGAACCACGAGGCCTCCGCTGCCGTCTTTGGCGGTGCTGCGACGGTTCCGGCAGGACCTGCGCATGAGGGCGGCCTGCCGCTCGTGGACGGCGCCGGCGAGGACCCGGGTGCCACGGTGGCCATGCCGGCTATGCCCCAGGAGTAGGCCTACGCGTTTATCACCATCACGTACCTGCGCCTTTGCCGTACGCAGATGAGCGGAGCGGCAAGTGATGCGCTGCGGGTATAATGGACAGCATTCAAACGGTGGGCACCGACGTGCCCGCAGGAGAGGAATGATCATGGGTAAGACTTTCAGCTTTGTCTCCGGCGCACTTTTTGGTGCCGCTGCCGGCGCTATTGTCGGCGTTGCTCTGGCCCCGCGCTCGGGCGCCGAGACCCGCGCCATGGCTGCCGATATCGCCAACGACGCCTGGGACAATATGCGCGACACCTACGAGCACAGCGCCGAGGAGGCCCGTGCTGCGGTGAATGACTTTGGCCCGATGGTCGACGCCAAGACCGACGACCTGCGCGCCAAGGTCGACCTGGCCCGCGAGCGCATGGACCAGCTGCGCGAGCAGCTCAACGACGCCATTTCGGGCGGCAACGTGACGCCTGCCGCCGACGTCGTGGTCGAGAACGCCGTCGAGGCTGATACCGAGGCTGCGGAGCCCTCGACCGAGGCATAATGCGCGCCGGGGATTTTGTCGGTGCCAAGATCTATCGCAAGCCTACTGAGGACAAGCGTACCAAAAAGGACGGCACACCGCGCAGCCCTAAAAAGCTCGGAAAGATTCACTTTCCGGTCTTTACCCCGGGCGGTACGCGCGTGGTCGGCTTTATGGTCCGCCAGTCCGATATCGCGGGTATGATCGAGCGTCCCGACCGATTCGTAGCGCTCGACGCCATTGGTGTCTACGAGGGCGCCATCGCGGTTGACGACGTCAAGGGCACCTACGATACCGCTGCGGCCAAGCGCCTCGACATCAACCTGGACGATTGCATCATCTGGGTCGGTATGGACGTGCGCACGGAATCGGGCGACGTCGTGGGCTATTGCTCGGACGTTGAGTTCAAGCCGCGCTCGGGCATCGTGCAGGCATTCTATGTGACCGCCGGTGCTGCTTCGAGTGTTTTGGTTGGTGACACGCAGGTGCCGCCGACGATGCTGCGCGGCTACGAGAACGGCGCGATGGTCGTCTCGGACGAGGTCAAGTCGCTCAGGTATTCGGGCGGTGCGGCTGCCAAGGCCGCCGAGGCCAGCGTCGTGGTGGGCGACAAGGTCAAAAAGGGCGCCAAGGTGCTCGACGACAAGGGATCGGTTGCCGTGGACAAGGGCAGTCGCGCACTGGGCAAGCAGCTCGGCAAGACGCGCGGCATGTTCAAGGCCTTTAAGGACGAATACCAAAAGGCGAGCGGAGGCTCGTCAAAAGCTACAAAATAGCGACGTACCAAATGATGGGAGGCAAGCCGGAGACCTGTTGCTCCGGCTTGCTGTGTTTATGGGGGAGGGCATATGCGCCAAAACGGATCCAACTTAAACGGGCGTTCGGGTGCGCGTCCGACGGCGCGCCGCGACCTGGGGCAGCTGCCCAGCGGTCAGCGCAAGCGTCACCGTAAGCCCGGCGCGATGTATCTCAACCATAGCCGCGGCTTTAGCGACCGCAGCGCTCGCATCGGCAACAGCCGCACACCCCGTCGTTCGTCTCGCCTGCCCTATGCGCTCATCGCCGTGGGTTGCGCACTCGTGCTGTTTATCGCTGCCGTCGTGGGCTACGTCAACCGCAGCGTGGACGTGGAGCTCAACGGCCAGAAGACCGCAGTGCGCGTGGGCTCTACGCTGCAGAATCTCATCGACGAACAGGATTTGACTGGCACCTACGACGCAGGCGACCTGCTGGCCGTCGATGACAGCGTGCTCAAGCGCCATGGGGGCGAAAAGCTGTCGGTGAAGGTCGACGGCAAGCGCGTGAAGCAGGGCAAATGGGATAGCCGCGAACTTGAGGGCGGCGAGAAGGTGACGGTCAAGGATGGCCGTAACACCTACGAGAAGCACGAGGTTCAGGCTACGGTTATCGAGCCCAAGCTCAAGGTCGAGGGCACGGGCGCTATCGAGTATGTGCAGACGTGGGGTGCCCAGGGCCGCTCCGAGGTGTGGGTTGGTGAGCAATCGGGCAAGACGCAGGACCGCGGCGAGGTCGTGCCCGCTACCGATTGCGTTGTTGCGTGCGCCAGCGTGGCGCCCAAGGGCAACAAAAAGTACGTGGCGCTGACGTTTGACGAGGGTCCGAGCGGCGCCACCAAACAGATCTTGCAGGTGCTCAAGGAAAAGGGCGTCACCGCGACGTTCTTCCTTTCGGGCGATGCGGCCGAGGCCTCGCCTGCCACGGCCAAGGCGATTGTCGATGCCGGGTGCGAGATCGGATCCAACAGCTACAGCGACGATTCGCTCAAGGATCAGGACCGTGAGGCGGTACGCGAACAGATCACGAAAGGCACCGATGCGATTAAGTCGGCGACCGGCGTGAAGACGATGCTGCTGCGTGCTCCCTACGCTGCCTTTGACGAGCAAAACTGGATTGATGCGATGGACCTGGTCTCCGCCGTGGTCTCGTGGAATATTGACTCGGGCGACTGGCTGCTCAACGGTGCCGACGAGCAGGTCTCGACGGTGCTCGATTCGGTGACGCCGGGCAATATCGTGCTGCTCACCGATAGAGACGAATGCGCCGAGCAGACACTCGAGGCGCTGCCGCAGATTATCGACGGCCTCATTGCCGACGGCTACAAGATCGTGACGCTCGGCGACCTGGTCAAGACGGACACGTCGCTGAGCAAAAAGCTCACCTCGCTGACGAAGGCCACCATGCCCAAGGACGCCGTGTTCCCCCAGATTGCCGAGGACGACGACACCACAGAGTAGTTATTGGGTAGTCATTTAAGAACGTCCCCAATGACTATGTCACGGATGCGTCAGTGTTTGGTATGCCTGCAATGTGCAGCGCATAAATTCGATGCCGCAGGGCGATGCTGATGCTATAGTTACTGCGGTTAATGAGGGTCAAGAGAAAGGTTACAGGTGAAATCCAAACCTCGACCATACAGTCGATGACCCCATGCAGGTGCTTTTTGCGCATGCACGGGGTGTAAGCGTCGAGCGGCGTGCCGCCCGCGCATGCGTATACATATCCAGAAGCCCCCGGACGCCGCACGCGCGGCCGCGTCCGGAGGAATTATGATGGGGAGCACCATTGAATTATCTGAGTGAGATGCTCAAACTGCCGGTCTTGGACGTCGATGGCGAAAAGCTCGGCGTTGTGAACGATTTTGGCATTGCTACCGGCGAAGTTTTTCCACACGTGACGTCGCTCGCGTTCCGCGGTCCCGGCAAGACGCCGTTTATGATCAGTTGGCGCAAATGGGTCGACCGTATCGACGAGACGGGTGTACACCTTAAGACGTCGGCCACCGAAATCCGTTTTTCGTACCTGCAGCCGACCGAACTCTTGCTTGCCCGCGACGTGCTCAACAAGCAGATTGTCGACACGCAGGGCATGAAGGTCGTGCGCGTAAACGACATCAAGTTTTCCATGTCGGGCGAAAATCAGCTGCGCCTGCTGGGCGCCGAGGTCGGTGCCCGCGGTCTGCTACGCGCCATCAGCCCCGTGCTCGAGCATATCGTCGAAGGCTTTATGAAGCACCTGGGCAAGCCGCTCAGTGAGGACATCATCGCTTGGTCCTACATGGACCTGCTCGACCGCTCGACCAAGAACATTCAACTTTCGGTGTCGCACAAGACGCTCGGCGAGCTGCACCCTGCCGACATCGCCGATATTATCGAGCAGCTCGACCCGCGCCTACGTGCGCAGGTGTTTGCGCAGCTCGATACTGCCCAGGCCGCCGAGGCCATCTCGGAGTTCGATGACGACGAGCTTATGACCGAGATGCTCGAGGGCCTGTCCGACACGGACGCATCGTCGATGCTGGCCATGATGGACCCGGACGATGCAGCTGACCTGATCGACGAGCTCGATTACGAGAAGGCCGAGAAGCTCCTGCGCCTGATGGGCGTCAAGGAGGAGAAGGCGATTCGTAACCTGCTGGGGTATGAGGACAACACCGCCGGCCGCATCATGACCTCGGAGTTTGTCTCCCTGCCCGCCACGGCAACGGTCGGTGACGCCATCGAGGCGATTCGCGAGCTCGACGAGGACTTCGAGAGTGTCTATTACGTCTATACCGAGGATCCGAGCGGCATGCTCACCGGCGTGCTCTCGCTGCGCACGTTGATCGTGGCCGACCGCGATGCCACGCTGGGCCAGCTCGCCTATCGCGACCTGGTCTATGTGTCGCCCGACGAGGACCAGGAAGACGTGACGGACGAGATGACCAAGTACGACCTGGTTGCTATCCCTGTCTGCGACGAGAACCGTCATATCCTGGGTATCGTAACCTTCGACGACGCCATGGACGTCATCGCCGAGGAGCATCAGGAGGACCTGCAGATCGCCGGTGTCGGCTCGGGCGATAGCGCGTCGGACGACTCGACGAACGTGCTCAGCTGGTTCGTGCATCGCCAGTACTGGGTTGTCGTGTGGGGCATTGCCTCGTGCATCATGGCAACGGTGCTGGGGACGGCGCTCGGCTCCGCGCATCTGGTGGTGTTCCCCATGTGCGCCATGCCACTCGTGCTGCTGGCGGCCTCGCGCATGGTGTCGTTCGTCAAGAACTACTTCCTGGAGTATGACGGTCACGACGACGAGCCCAAGCCGTATCTGGGGTTCTTCTTCCAGAGCACGGGCATGGGCCTGATTCTGTCGCTCGTGACCTATCTGTGCGCCCAGCTGGTGCGCACCGCTGCGTTCCCCGATGCGCCCATGTTTGAGGAGCAACTCTTTACCGGGTGCTTTAATATCGCCGCCATCATTTGCCTGGTTGGCAACATGAGCGCCGTGATTTACCTGATGGTGCTGTTCTGGCGTGACGAGCATGACCTCAACACGTCGGGCACCGCCATGAACGTTATTGCCGTCATGATCTCGTGCGTAGCGTACTGCGCCGCTGCGGTGCTGCTCACCATGTCGGTCATGGGTTAGGTGGTCGCGTGCAAAATACCAAGCAAAAGTCGGGCACCAAGCAAAAGTTGACCATCGCGGCCATCTTTGGCGCTATGGGTCCCGGTCTGCTGGCGGCGCTTTCGGGCAATGACGCCGGCGGCATTGCAACGTATTCCAGCGCGGGCGCCAGCTATGGCTACAAGATGCTCTGGATGCTTCCCGTCATGACTGTGCTGCTCATCGTGACGCAGGAGACCGCGGCGCGCTGCGGCTGCGTCACGGGCAAGGGCCTGGCATCGCTCATTCGCGAGCGCTTTGGCGTGCGCAAGAGTGTACTTGCTATGGCGGCGCTGTTGATCGCCAACACGGCTGTGACCATTTCGGAGTTTGCGGGCATCGCCAGCGGCCTTGCTCTCTTTGGCGTGCCGGCGAGCATCTCGGTGCCGTTGGTAGCGCTGCTGGTGTGGATGCTTACCATGTCGGGTAGTTTCCAGCGCATCGAGAAGATTCTGCTGCTGGTGAGCTGCGTGTTCGTGACCTATATTGTCGCCGCGTTTATGGCCGGCCCCAACTGGGGCGAGGTCGCGGTCGACTTGGTCGTGCCTAACATTCAAAATGACCCCAGCTACGTGTCGCTCGTGGTCGCAACGATCGGTACCACCATCGCGCCGTGGATGATTTTCTTGGCGCAGAACAACGTGGTCGATAAGAACGCGGGCGAGGACGATATCGTGCTGCAGCGCATCGATACCGTGAGCGGCTCGCTTGCTGCCGATGTCATTGCCGGCTTTATTATCATCACGACCGGTACGGTGTTGTTCCCGGCGGGCATTCAGATTAGCGATGCTGCCGATGCTGCCCGCGCGCTGGAGCCTATTGCGGGTCAGTGGTCCACGGTACTGTTTGCCTCGGGCCTGGTCGCGGCGAGCTTCTTGGCTGCCTGCGTGCTGCCGGGCGTTACGTCGAGCGCTATCTGCGAGGCATTTGGCTGGGAGCGCGGTGCCGACCGCAGCTGGGACGAGGCCCCGGTCTATCGCGGCATCATTACGGCCATCATCGGTATCTCTGCCGTGCTGGTGCTTATGCCCGGCGTCGATCTGTTCCAGATTATGATGACCTCGCAGGTCATCAATGGCGTGCTACTGCCCGTGGTTCTGGTGTTCCAGGTGGTTATCGCCGCCGACCGTCACATTATGGGCGCCAACCGCAACGGCCGCGTGTGGAACGTGCTCACTTGGGCGACTATCGCCGTGATTACGGTGCTGACAGTCGTCATGTTTGTGCTGCAAGCGATGGGCTACAGCGCTTAACGCCCACTTTTGCTTCCGAACAGGCCGCAGCGATGGGTAGTGTCGAGAAAGTTGGTGTAGCGCCCGATCCGAAGTGAGTCGGCCCGGCGTCCTGGAATCTGGAATACGGTTGATATCCTATGCCGCCTCGACCCTGTCCGCAAGCTCGAGGCCGGACTCGAGCATCTTCCTGGCCTCCGCCTCAAGCCGCGCCCACTCGACGGGACCGTCGATTCCCCGAGTGCGACCGTCATCGTAGAGCTCGTTCATCCTCACCTCCGAGAAGTACCTGGACTCCTGCCATATCTCGTCCTGCTCGCACATGACCGCGCCCGCGAGCCGCACCAGCGAGCCCGTGGAGGGGAACACCTGCACGACGCGCGACCTGCGCTTTATCTCCCGGTTGGTCCTCTCCTGCACGTTGTTGGTGCGCAGGCGCTTCCAGTGGGTCGGCGGGAAGTCGAGGTAGGCCAGCGCGTCGGGCTCGGCCTCCTCCAGCACCGCCGCCGCCCTGGGGCAGCACCCCTCCAGCATGTCGCACGCCGCGTGGTACATGGCCGTCACGGTGGCGGCGTCGCGCCCGCGGAACACCTGCGACACGATCCTGCCCACGCGGCGCCTGAGCTGCCAGGAGCCGGCCTCGCGCATGCAGTCGCGCATGAGGTGGACCGCGCAGCGCTGCCACGCGGCGCCCTGGAAGACCTCGCCGAGCGCCCGGACGAGCCCCGGGTGGGCGTCCGAGACGACGAGCCGCACGCCCGCCGCCCCGCGCGAGCGGATAGCCCGCAGGAAGGCGAGCCACGAGTCGTAGGACTCGGTGTCGACCACGTCGACGCCCAGGACGCGCCTCCAGCCGCCCGCATCGCAGCCGATGGCGGTGACCACGGCGGTGGAGGCGACGCGCCCCTCGCGGCGGCACTTGACGTAGGTCGCGTCGAGCCAGACGTAGGGCACCGGCGAGCCGCCGGGCGGCCTTCCGCATAGGTCCTCGATATCTGCGTCTAAGCTCGAGGCGATGGCGCTCACCTGGTCCTTCGAGAGCCTGGAGACGCCCATCTTCTCGGCCACCCTCTGCACCTTGCGGGTGCTCGTGCCCGTGGCGTACATCTCGGCCACGGCGGCCACGAGCGCGCGGTCGACGCGCTGGTAGCGCTCGAGCACGTCCTCAGGGAAGAAGCTGCCGGAGCGCAGCTTGGGGATGCGCAGCGTCAGCGTGCCGACGCAGGTGGCGAGCGACCTCTCGCGGTAGCCGTTTCGGCTGTTCGCCCCGCCGCCGCACAGCTGGTCGGCCTCGGCGTCCATCACGGCGTTCACGACCTGCTCGGCTAGTCTGCGGAGCAGCTCCTGCATGTCGATGGCGCCGTCGTCGAAACGGGGCATGGCGAGCATGTCCGGCGTCGGGTCTGATAAGATTCCCATAGCGGTCTTCGTCCTTTCCTAGAACCTGTTGTTGTGGTGATTTCAGATTCTAGGACGAAGGCCGTTTTTCGTTAAACGGGCGCTAGGGTGTCACCCTTACACCAACATTTTCGACGCGATCCAGCGATGGGCTGCGGCCTGTTTTTTGCCCACGACCTCTTGGGGCCGGCTCGAATAGAGTGATTTTGGGTTGTTTGCTGCAGGTTACTTGTCGGTGCCCAGCTTGTGCGGCTTGTAGGCGAGGGCATTGACGAGTGCGTCGCCGGCGGACTTGACGGCTGCCGGCTGCGGATCGTTGACGTGGTCTTCGGGGTGCACGGGCAGGTCTTTCTTGACCGCATCGTGGATCAGGTTGAGGTACTCGGTCACGCCGGTAGTCGACAGGTGCGTGCCGTCGCCGTCGAACAGGTCGTTGCGGTTGGCGCTGTGCCCGTACCAGTCGATAACGCGTACATTCTTGTAGCGCGTGGCGGCGTTGGCGATGG